>LGEZ01000016.1 GCA_001508005.1 Clostridia bacterium 41_269 | reverse complement strand
TTTTTTGGTTTTAACTTTTTTATTCTTATATCCTTTTTGAAATGCTCCAGCTGCATGGGTAAAATTCCTAATGTTTCAATAATTTCCTCTTCAGGTTTACCGCACATTTCAAGGTTGATATATTGGATTAAGTCAAATCCATATTTCATAAAAAATTTTCGTCTATTCCGCTGTATTTGATCAATGTGATTTGCAGCAGTCATATTACTCCTCCTTGCATTTCAAGTGTTGCCATTAATTAATTTTTCACAAATTTCCCTTTTTTATTATTATTGATGTTTACTATTGAAAAAGTGCCAAAGAAAAACCTAAAATTTTTTGATCTCTGAGAAGGAGATCTTAAATTCACATAGAACACTAGTATACGAAAACTGTAATAGTTGCTCCACCTAATAAATCAACATTACTCTCCTTGTGGGTAATCACTCCGTGAATGTGCATGAAAGCTTATATTGTAAGTAAGTCTTTACAAAATTGCTTCGTGCATACATGCAATTTCCACTAAGGATGGCTTAGTAAGTAAATTAGGGTGGTAAAAATTTGTCCAAAATGTTGATGTGATGTGCGAATAATTAATCTTTTTAGTGAATATACATGAGTGTGGAAGGACGAGCAGAGCGGAAAGGCTAAGTTATATGGGGAAAATAACTTGCTGAGCGGCGGCAGGGTATAGGGAGGTTATCAGATGGCAAAAAGGGAAAGTATCAGGTTAAGAGTAATTGAAGGCTTGCTAGAAGACACCAACAAAGGCATTATCCGTATGGATACTGAAGATATGCGGAAGATCGGCGTTAAGCTGAACGATTATGTAGAGATATTGGGAAAGAGAAAAACCGTCGCAAAAGTTGTCCCCTCGTTTGGTGCATACTGCAGAAATGATGCAGTTATGATGACAGGAACAATACGATACAATGCAGGTGTAGGTTTAGATGAGAAAGTTCAAATTAGAAAAACAGAAGTACAGCCCGCAAAGACAATAGTGCTCACCCCTGATGATCCTACCAAAAAGTACGATGACGAAAATGTATTGTTCAATCTTCATCGCATGATGATTGGAATACCCTGTGTGACAGGGGATAAGATTACAGTTATGCTTGTAGGTACCGACGAATCATTTACAGTAGCAGGAACCAACCCTAAAGGCCCGGTAGTAATTACTAAAGAAACTCAAATAAAAATCAAAGAACCTGAAGAGTTTACTAAAACTAAGAGAGTTACCTATGAAGATATTGGCGGCTTAGATGAAGAAGTACAGAGGGTAAGGGAAATAATTGAGCTTCCCATGAAGTTCCCAGAAGTTTTTAGGACGCTTGGTATTGAGGCACCCAAGGGAGTATTGCTGTATGGGCCGCCGGGAACGGGTAAGACATTAATAGCCAGGGCTGTTGCTTCTGAGAGTCAGGCATACTTTATTCATGTCAATGGCCCTGAGATTATGAATAAATACTATGGAGAAAGTGAAGCAAGACTAAGAGAACTTTTTGCCGAAGCAAGAAGACACGCACCCAGTATTCTTTTCCTGGATGAAATAGATGCGCTGGCACCCAAACGTGGAGATGTTCACGGAGATGTTGAAAAGAGAGTAGTGGCACAGCTTCTAGCATTAATGGACGGCTTAGAAACCCGTGGGGAAATAATAGTCATCGGCGCTACAAACATGCCGGATCTTTTGGATCCAGCCCTTAGAAGGCCTGGACGCTTCGATCGTGAGGTTCCTATAAATGCTCCAGACAGATATGGAAGGGAAGATATTCTGCAAATTCATACCAGAGGAATGAATTTAGCAGATGATGTTTCCATAAAAGAGCTTGCAGCTATTACCCACGGGTTTGTAGGTGCAGACCTTGCCTTCCTGTGTAAAGAAGCAGGTATGAATGCATTGAGAAGAATTCTCCCTGAGCTTGACTTAGGAGAAGGTGCAGAGAAGCAGCAGGTAGAAATGGTTGTTACTAGGCAGGACTTTATGGAAGCACTAAAACAGGTACAGCCCTCAGCAACAAGGGAATTCTTCTCTGAAGTGCCCAATGTAAGTTGGGATGATGTCGGTGGTTTAGATGAAATTAAAAAGACATTAACGGCATTAGTTGATTGGCCGCTGAAATATTCAGAGCTGTTTGATCACGTAAAAATGGATACACCTAAAGGAATATTATTGTCAGGCCCATCAGGTACAGGAAAAACATTGGTGGCAAAAGCTATAGCAACTGAAAGTGAAGTTAACTTTATCAATGTACCTAGTCCAATGTTGTTCTCACAATGGGCGGGAAAAGCAGAAAAAACGCTGCAGGAAATATTCAGGAAAGCAAGGCAAGCAGCACCATGTATTCTGTTCTTTGATGAGATTGATGCGCTGGCTCCCCAAAGGGGAACAGCTGGACATACAAGGACAACTGAGCATATGGTAAGTATCTTGCTTAGCGAACTTGATGGTCTTGAAGAATTAAAAGGAGTAATTGTACTGGCTGCTACAAACAGAATTGAGACATTGGATCAAGCATTGTTAAGACCAGGGCGATTTGATTATATTCTTGAATTCCCAATGCCTGATGCAGAAATGAGAAAGGAAATATTTAAAATTCACGTAAAGGATAGGCCGTTGGCAGATGATGTAGATTTAGACGAATTAGTTGAAAAAACAGAAGGAATGGCAGGATCTCATATAGAAGGAATATGTCAACAGGCATCACTTTTAGCGCTTCAGGAGTTTATTGAAAAAGCTGAAAATGTCAAGGATGTAACAAAAGACAAAGAACTTCTGAAAATTAAGATGAAGCATTTCAGGAAAGCATTAGAAACAGTTAAAAGACAAGAAAGCAAAAGTGCAAAAAGAGTTGCTATGATTAAGTAAATGTTGATAATAGCCGTGTTTATAGAATCACGGCATTCTATAGAAATATATTTCTCCCTACCGAAAAGAGGAGGTGAATAAAGTAGGTAGGGGTGATGAGCAAAAAGCTCATTAAAATTAAGAAAGGGGGATTTATAAGTGGCTGATGTTGATGTAAAAAAATTGTTTGAAGAGCCAACTTTAAGGCAGATTACTGTGTGGGCAAGAGGAGTTCTTCAAAACAAAGAAGCACGTGACGTAGTTGTTATTTTAACAAACGCTGCATGGAAGAGTGAAGGCAAATATGTACAGGCTTTTGAAAACTATGTAGACCTACCTGACAGAATTTATGTTCCCGTACGTGCATATGGTAGAATTGCTGATGAGCCCATTGAAAGTAGATATGTTTATGAAAATGATGACCCTGAAATCGTTGTTCTGACCGAGGAGACCTTGGTTAAGAGCCTCTCATTAAACTATCCGGGTTTGACGGGTCTTTGCAGCTTGGTTGAGGGTCCGACTCCTAAGACTCTGGTTGTTAACACTAAGCGTAGCCCGGCTGAAATCGCCAAGTTTATCCCGAAAGAGCAGCTTGAAAAAATAAGCAAGATCGTTACTGTTGATGCTTTCGGAATGGCTGAGGCGGTCGTCACCCTGGACGGTGCTGAAGGCGTTTACGACAAGTCCGGTATCGGTGTAGGTATTTCCGCAGCTTTGGTAGGAGCAATTGTAAAAGCTACAGGTATAGTAAGCTATGATGCTGCGTTAAATGAAGTTGCAAATAAAGAAGCATTCAAGAATGGATATGAGAACTGCGTACTTGAAGATGTTTCAGCTGTTGCATAAATTATATGAAATATTTAAGGGGGTGTAGTTAATGGGTTTAAGAGCTGAGTTGCTAAAATTGTATGAAGAGCTGCCATTTGCTGGTACTTATCCCAGCCCGAAAACTGAAAACGACAAGCAAGTAACTGGTAACTGGAAAGTGCAGCGTCCTGTACTGGATACAGAAAAGTGCACACAGTGCTGGCAGTGCTGGATCTTCTGCGCTGATGCAATAATTACACGTGGAGAGAATGGACCTGAATTCTTCTATAAATACTGTAAAGGTTGTGGAGTATGTGCCAATGAATGCCCAACCGGAGCAATAACAATGGTACCAGAATTAGAATTTGAAGATTAATTACCTTGAGGAGGTGAATAATTAATGGGTAGAAAAGAATATATTTCTGGTTGTGTAGCTGCAGCTCACGGAGCTCGTTTGGCAAATGTTGATGTAATTTGTTCTTATCCAATTCGTCCATATACAGGAATCATGTCCGAGCTGGCACGTATGGTAGCTGATGGGGATTTAGATGCTGAGTTTGTACACGGTGAAGGTGAACACGCACAGCTGAGCGTTGTATATGGCGCTTCAGCAGCAGGTGCAAGAGCTTATACAGGTAGCGCTGGTGTTGGTGTAACATACGCATTTGAAGTTTACTCCCCAATTTCCGGTGAAAGATTACCAGTACAAATGGCTATTGCTGATAGAACATTAGACCCACCGGGAGACTTTGGTTCAGAGCACATGGATGCAATGTCTTGTCGTGACCAGGGATGGATCATGGGTTGGGCATCAACACCTCAAGAAGCATTAGATAACACAATTGCTTATTACAGAATTGGTGAGGATCCAAGGGTTCTGTTACCACAGTTTGCATGCATGGATGGTTATTTTGTATCCCATATTCTCAACGAGGTAGATATTCCAGAGCAAGCACAAGTAGATGAGTTCTTACCACCATATAAGAACCATCATATACTTGATCCAAGAGATCCAATGATTATAGGTCCACAGATTGCACCAATACAAGGACCACCGTTGCAGTATCAGCGTAAGAAGCTGTGGGACGAAGTACCAAAGGTTGTAGAAGAAGTATGGAAAGAGTTTGGTGAAATCTTTGGACGTAAATATGATCCATGGATTGAGCAGTACATGACAGAAGATGCTGATTACATCCTGGTAGGTATTGGTGCACATGCAGAGACTGCAAAGGTTGTTGCTAAGAAACTCCGCAACTTAGGTGAAAAAGTTGGTGTAGCAAGAATTCGTACATTCCGTCCATTCCCAACCAAGCAGTTAAGAGAAGTATTGGCTAACGCAAAAGGTGTAGGTGTATTTGATAATTCCAATTCCTTCGGTATCACTGGTAGAACTGGCCCAGTTCAAGCTGAAGTAAAAGCTGCACTTTATGGTGTGACAAATATTCCAGTACTAGGCTTCTTAGGCGGATTAGGAGGAGAAGTATTTAGTCGTGAAGAATTCTACTACATCTTCAAACTTGTAAAAGAGTATGCAGATTCCGGAAAGCAGCCTGAAGCTGATCAGTCCTGGGTAAGCCCATTTGACTTAGAAGAAATGGATTAATTAAAGGGAAAATTGAAAGGAGGGACTCCTGTGAGCATAGATTACAAAAAGCAAGAACTCCCAATGATTAAGAATTTAGCTGAGGCTCCTGATGAAGAGTTCTATCTTCCAGGTCACAGAACCTGTGCTGGTTGTGGCCCTGCATTAACCTATCGTTTGGTTGCAAAAGCAGCTGGTAAGAATACAATCTTCCTGGGACCAACAGGTTGTATGTACGTTGCTAACACATCATACTCTTGTGGTCCTTGGGCAGTACCTTGGATCCACGCACAAATTACAAACGGTGGAGCTGTAGCATCCGGTATCGAAGCAGCATACAAAGCAAGGATACGCAAGGGAACATGCGATATCGATGTATTCCCGAATATTATTGTAATGGCTGGAGACGGTGGTGCAGTTGATATCGGTCTGCAGGCAATTTCTGCTGCATTCTATCGCGGACATGACATCTTAGTAGTATGTTACGACAATGAGTCCTATGCTAACACTGGTATTCAAACATCACCTTCAACACCATATGGTGCATGGACTTCCTTCACACCTGCAGGACCAGTTGTACCAGAAGGTAAGAAGTTATTCCCCAAAGATGGACCAGCATTGTTTGCATACGGACATCCTGAGTTGAGATATGTTGCAACAGCTTCCATAGCATATCCTGTGGATTTAATGAATAAAATCCGTAAAGGATTAAATCAAGACGGCCCAGCATATGTACACATTCATGCTATTTGTCCAAAGGGATGGGTATTCCCATGCAATAAGATCATTGAAGTTGGTAAACTAGCAGTACAAACAGGTATGTATCAACTGTATGAAATTATCGATGGGCAAAGAATCCTAACACACGCTCCTAAGAAGTTAAAGCCAGTAGAAGAGTATGTAAAACTGCAAGGACGTTTTGCACACCTGCAGCCAGAACACATCAAGAAGCTCCAAGAGTTTGTTAATGCAAAAGTAAAAGCAATCGGTATCGAAGCAACAGTGCCTCCTGCAAACTAAAACTGAAAGATAGAAATCCCTGGGCTACAAGTCCAGGGATTTCTTTTTTTGTAAAAATTGTTTTTTTAACGAACTAAAAAAAATAATGTACGGGTGATAATAATGAGCACTGCAAAAGAAATAAAAAAACAGATAAAAATTTTATTGATCTGTGTTTTAGTGGGATTTTTATCAGGTATATCAGCAGTTATTTTTAGATGGCTTGTTCATTTTTTTGATAAAGTTATGTGGATAGAATTAAGTAAATTACTATCTTTTTTAGGTAAATTAAATTATTTATTTATACCTATGTTAGGTTTAGCAACAGTTAATTATTTAGTAAAAAATACCTTGACAAAAAAGAATCTTGGCCATGGCGTTACTGAAGTAATAAAGATTATCAGAATTAAAGATGGGAAAATACCTTATTTTGTAGCACCAGTGGAAGCGCTAGCCTCTTCATTGTGCATAGGTAGTGGAGGTTCTGTAGGTCCCGAAGGTCCAATGGTTCAGATAGGTGCTGGTGTTGGTTCTGCTGTGGGTCAGCTATTTAAACTTAAGAATGAAAACTTAAAAATAGCTGCTGCGGCTGGAGCTGCTGGAGGACTAGCTGCAATATTTAATGCTCCTATAGCAGGAATATTATTTGCTATGGAAGCTATCGTAAAAAGTTTTAATGGAAATATTTTTCTTTACTTTGTATTATCATCAATAACCTCTACACAAATTTACAGAAAGCTATGGGGTAATACCCATTTGTTGAACATTCCTAATGCCATATGGGGTGGTTGGCAGGAGCTGTTTATATTTTTACTTCTAGGAATTTTTGGTGGTTTTTTAGGAGTAGTTTTTATTCGTTTTGTAAACAAAGCTGAGAATAGTTTTAGGAATGGAGAATATAAATTATTTTTAAACCCAATAGCTGGAGGTTTTTTACTGGGAATATTTGCTTTATTCATACCTCAGGTATTAAGTGAAGGATACGAAACAATTGAATCAGTTTTAAAAAACCAATTTAAAACGGACGTGCTAATTGTACTATTAGCAGCAAAAGTAGCTGCTACTTCTATAACATTAGGAAGTGGTGGTTCAGGAGGGTTATTTGCACCTTCTTTGGTACTTGGATCTCTTTTGGGTGGGATGTTTTCGCATTTAGCAGGTGTTTTTTTTCCAAATATTATTGGCTCCCATGAAACATATATTGCTGCAGGTATTGCAGCGGTTTTGGCGGGGGTATTTAATGCTCCATTAACCGCAGTAATAATGGTTATTGAATTATCCAACAACTATAATATTGCTCTTCCTTTGATGACAGCTTCTGTTAGTGCATCATACATATGCTGTTTAAAATTTAAAGGGTGCTCTGTTTATGATTTGGACTTAGCAAAAGAAGAAATAAAGAGAAAGGAAAACAAGTTTTTTTAAAAAAATAAGGTGTTCTGCTCCCTAGAAAAAGGGGTGTATTGACATGAGTAGTTTATCATGCTAATATTGCTTTAGCATGCTAAAACGTTAAATTATATTTTTGGGGTGTTTTGATGGTTAATAATGCAGAACTAATTACTCCATCGGGAATTAGGGATTGGGCTCCAGAAAATTCTTGGAGAAAAAGATATATAGAGAATATTCTAGTAGGGCTTTTTCGTTCTTGGGGATACGAGGAAATTATTACAGGAACCCTAGAATTTGATAAAGTAATTTCGAAGGGTCTTACCGATGAGGAAAAAACTCAGCTTTATAGATTTTTTGGAAGGGAAGGGGAAATTTTAACATTAAGACCAGATATGACCACACCCATTGCACGCTTTGCTGCTTCTCACTTAAAAAATGAGTCTTTACCCCTTAGGTTTTGTTACACTGCAAATGTTTTCCGCTATGAGAAAATACAAGCTGGTAGATATAGAGAATTTTTTCAAGCTGGAGTTGAATTAATCGGCGCTGACAGTTGTTTTGCTGATGCCGAAATTATCATTCTGGCCAGTCGAGCTCTGCAGGAGGTTGGTGTTGAGGATTTTAGAATAGGGATAGGTGATACAAATCTTCTTAATTCTATTTTAGAACTGTGCAATCTGGAAGAAAAAATTAAAACTAAGCTAAAAAAAGCAGTAGCAGAAAAGGACTATGTAACCATTAATACAATTATTTGCAAATTAAAAAATGAAAAATATAATCCTAATTATGTTCTTCTAGAAAAATTAAACAACATTTATAAACCACAAAAATTTGCTGATGAATTTTCTGATTTTGAAAATATACCGGAAATAAGAAAAGGATTAGTTGTATTGAGAAAAGTTTTGTCATTGCTTAAGGATGCTGGTTTGGAAGATAGAATGTTAATTGATCTTGGAATTACAAGGGATTTTCAGTACTATACCGGCATTGTTTTTGAAATATACAGTCCCCATCTTGGCTTTCCCATATGCGGTGGTGGAAGATACGATAATCTTTTAAGTAATTTCGGCTTTAATTGTCCTGCTACGGGATTTGCTATGGGTATAGAGAGGATACTGTTAGTGTTGGAAGCATCGGGTAAGCTTCCCAGATCTGCTGAAAAAAGATGTATTGTTGCCGGCAGGGATTTTAATAAAGTTTTTAAGAAGGCTGAGGAACTTCGAGCGCAGGGTTTCTTTGCTGAGGTGGATTTAAATAATAGGGATGAAACCCAGCTTAAAAAATATGCACTGAAAAAAGGTATAAGTTATGTGGAAGTAGTAAATTAGGGGTGGAGATTTTGAAGCAAAATTTCTTGACTATTGCTGTTCCTAAAGGAAAATTACTGGAAGAGGCGGTTAATCTTTTCCAAAAAATAGGTTTGCCGACCGATGATTTAAAGGACAATACCAGAAAGCTTCTTCTTGAGTATCCTGAAGTTTCTCTACGTTACATAATCTGCAGACCAACGGATATACCCACATATGTAGAATATGGTGCTTCGGATATAGGAATTGTTGGTAAAGACATAATAGAAGAGGTAAAACGGAATATAATTGAATTATTAGATTTAGGATTTGGAAAATGCAAATTTGTTTTAGCCCTGCCTGAGAAAGTTTTAAAGAATTCGGAATATGATGGTGATTTCCGCAGGATTTTTTCGGGAGCTACTCATATTCGTGTTGCTACAAAGTTTCCTAATGTTGCTAGAGATTATTTTGAAAAAATAGGTTTTCAGGCTGAGATTATACATCTTCACGGCAATATTGAGCTTGCTCCGCAAGTAGGTCTTGCGGATGCAATTGTTGATATAGTTTCTACAGGCAGAACTTTAAGGGAAAACAGCCTGATTGCGGTGGATGATATTTTTGAAGCTACTGCCCGCCTTGTGGCAAACAGAGTAAGCTATCGCCTTAAGCATGAACAAATACAAGAACTTTTAGAAAAAATCCACAATTATTATTTTGGAGGGTAAAAATGATTAAGACTGTACATTACAGTGAAATAGATTTTTTTAAACTTAGAAGTAATATTAACGATGCATTAATGGAAGTAATTGATTACGTTCAGAAAATAGTAGAGGATGTCAAGAATAGGGGAGATCGGGCAGTCATAGAATACAGCCTTAAATTTGATCAGGTTGATATAAGAAAAGCTGGGATAAAGGTTTCAGAAGAAGAGGTCCAAAATGCATATAAGAAGGCTGATCCTCGAATTATAGAAACTTTAAGAGAAGCTTCTGTCAATATAAAGAAATATCATGAACGGCAGATAAACCTATCGTGGCTTGATTGTGAAAATGGTTCAATTTGGGGAAGATTAGTTCGACCTCTGCAGAGAGTTGGTATATATGTTCCAGGTGGTACTGCTTCCTATCCTTCCTCCGTTTTAATGAACGGAATACCAGCCATAGTGGCTGGTGTAGAGGAAATAGTAATGATTTCTCCACCAAACAGAAACGGTGAACTTTCTCCTTATACCCTTATTGCAGCATGGGAATTGGGAATCAAAGAAATATATAAAATTGGCGGTGCGCACGGCATAGCCGCACTGGCCTATGGAACAGAGACTATAAAACCTGTTTTAAAAATTACAGGTCCGGGCAATATTTATGTAACTGCTGCAAAGAAATTGGTTTTTGGTAAAGTTGATATAGACATGCTTGCCGGTCCCAGTGAGATTTTTATAATTGCTGATTCCAGCGCGAATCCTAAATTTATTGCTGCAGATATGCTGTCCCAAGCAGAACATGATGAGCACTCCTCTGCGATTCTTGCTACCCCTGATGGCAGACTTGCTGAGGAAGTTAAACTGGAAATATGTCAGCAGTTAAAAGGTCTTCCCAGGGAGAAAATAGCAATGAAAAGCATAGAGAATAACGGTTTGATAGTTATAACTGATGATATTTTAGAAGCAGTTCAAGCAGCTAATGATTTTGCACCGGAACATTTAGAAATAATGGTTGGGGAACCGCTGCATCTCCTTGGACAGATCAAAACAGCTGGAACAGTCTTTATTGGTCCTTATACTCCTGAACCTGTAGGAGATTATTGGGGAGGAACAAATCATATCCTGCCTACTGGAGGAACAGCCCGTTTTGCTTCTCCCTTAGGAGTTGAGGACTTTGTAAAATACATTGGTGTCTTGGGATATGAAAAGGAAAAACTTTATAAAGATGGAGAGAAAATAGCTTCCTTTGCAAAAGCAGAAGGTTTGGACGCTCATGCTAGGGCTGTTTTAATAAGATTAAGGGACGGAGATGGAAATGAAAAGGGTTGGCAGAATTAAAAGGATAACAAAAGAAACAGATATAGAAATGGAGCTGCTTCTTGACGGTTCTGGAAATTTAACAGGAAAAACAGGAGTGCCATTTTTTGATCATATGTTACAACTTTGGACATACCACAGCGGGTTTGATCTAAAAATTAATGTTGAAGGGGATTTAGAAGTAGATGGACATCACACAGTTGAAGACGTTGGCATATGCATGGGACAATGTTTTAAAGATGCATTGGGGGATAAATTGGGAATAAATCGCTATGGGCTTGCAGTTACACCCATGGATGAAGCCCTTGTAATGTCTGTTGTTGATTTAAGCGGCAGGTCTTATCTAAGCTATGAAGTTACATGCTGTACCAGCAGAGTAGGCAGTTTTGATGTGGAGCTGGTAGAGGAATTTCTTCGTGCTTTCTGTAGCAATTCAGGAACGACTCTTCACATAAAAATGCTTGCTGGAAAGAATACCCATCATATACTGGAGGCTGTTTTTAAATCCTTTGCAAGGGCATTAAAAGAAGCTGCCTTGGTTGCAGGAAATGGCATTCCTTCAACAAAAGGTTTTTTGGAATAGACAGCTTAGGTGGTGTTAGAAGTGGCTGTTGTTATTATTGATTATGGAATGGGTAATCTTTTATCTGTACAGAAAGCTTTTTTGAGCATGGGTATAAAAGCTGAAATTTCCAATGATCCCCGAAAAATTGTAAAAGCGAAAGGTATTGTTTTACCTGGGGTGGGAGCTTTTTCTGATGCGATGAAAAACCTAAAAGAAGTAGGAGCCGATGAAGCCATAAAAGAAGCTGTTTTTGAAGGTGTTCCTTTTTTAGGTATTTGTCTGGGTCTCCAGCTTATTTTTTCTGTGAGCTTTGAGGACGGAGAGCATAAGGGTTTGGATTTGATCCCTGGTGAAGTAAAACGCCTACCCAGCAGCGTTAAAGTACCTCACATGGGTTGGAATCAGATAAAAATAAGAAAAAATAGGGAATGTGCTATTTTTAAGGGAATAGAAGATGAAAGCTTTTTTTATTTTGTACATTCTTTTTATGTCAATCCTTTAAATGAAGATGTTGTGGCGGCTACTACTGAATACGGCATAGAATTCTGTTCAGCTGTATGCCGAGAAAATATTTTTGGAGTTCAATTTCATCCAGAAAAAAGCAGCGCTTTAGGATTAAAAGTGCTGAAAAATTTTGGGGAGCTGGTGGAAAAGTGCTGATAATACCTGCTGTAGACATAAGAAATGGAAAATGTGTACGCTTAGTTAAAGGGAAAGTGGACCAAGAAACCGTTTATTCGGAAGATCCAGTTCAAGTTGCATGCAGTTGGTCAGAAGCAGGTGCTTCACTGCTCCATCTGGTAGATCTTGATGGAGCCTTTGCAGGTATGCCCAAAAATATTGAAATTATTAAAAAAATTAGGGAAAGAGTTAGCATTCCCCTCCAGCTGGGGGGAGGAATTAGGGATCTGGAAACCATATCAGAAATATTATCTCTGGGTGTTGAAAGGGTTATTCTTGGCACAGCTGCTGTATATAATAGAAAACTGGTTAAGGATGCCTGCAGCTTGTTTGGTGAAAGAGTGCTGGTGGGAATAGACAGTAGGGATAGAAAAGTGGCTGTACACGGATGGGAAAAGGTTGCACAAAAGGACATAATTGATTTTGCAGAGGAATTGGAAGATATAGGTGTCAAAAGAGTTATATTTACCGACACCGACCGTGATGGGACCTTATCAGGGCCCAATATTGAAACAGTAAGGGACTTCTTAAGCAAAGTTTCCCTTAATGTTATTGTTTCAGGAGGTATATCAAGCATTGAAGATATTAGGAACTTAATTAATTTAGGATACTCAAATCTTGAAGGAATAATTATAGGCAGGGCTTTATATGATGGCTCAATTAATTTTAAAGAAGCTTTAAGATTGGCAGGTGCTTTAAAAGATGCTGGCTAAAAGAATAATTCCATGTCTTGATGTTGCTTCAGGCAGGGTAGTAAAAGGGACTAGATTCATAAATCTCAGGGATGCTGGGGATCCTGTGGAGCTGGCAGCATACTACGATAGAGAAGGAGCAGATGAGCTTGTATTTTTAGATATTACTGCTTCCTATGAGAAAAGAAAAACCATGATTGATTTGGTGCGGCGTACAGCAGAAAATGTATTTATTCCTTTTACCATTGGTGGTGGTATTAGCAGCTTGGAAGATATTAGGGGGATTCTGAAAGCTGGGGCGGATAAAGTTTCTATAAATACAGCGGCTGTGGAAAATCCTGAGCTGATACGCCAGGCGGCTAAAATGTTTGGCACTCAATGTATAGTCGTAGCAGTGGATGCCAAAAAAAATGGTCCCAATTCTTGGGAAGTATATACCCATGGGGGACGCAGAGCGACGGGATTGGATGTTTTGGATTGGGCTAAAAAGGTTGAAGAGATGGGTGCAGGTGAGATCCTTCTTACAAGTATGGATAGAGACGGCACTAAGGACGGTTATGATATAGAATTAACTGCGGCTGTAAGTTCAATTGTAAATATTCCGGTCATAGCTTCAGGGGGTGCTGGAACCCTGGCACACATTCTTGAGGCTTTAACAGTGGGGAAGGCTGATGCTGCGTTAGCTGCATCAATATTTCATTACGGTGAATATACCATTAAGGAGACTAAAGATTATTTGAGAAAACATGGGGTGGTGGTAAGATAGTGAAAAATATTGCGGCAGAAAACCTTATAGATATTTTAAAGTTTGACGATAGAGGATTGATACCTGCAGTGGTTCAGGATGCTTCATCGGGAAAGGTTTTAATGCTTGCATACATGAACCAAGAGGCTTTAAAAAAAACCATTGAAACTAAAAAAACATGGTTTTACAGCCGTAGCAGGCAAAAACTGTGGAATAAAGGGGAAACTTCAGGCAACTATCAGGAGGTAATACAGATTTCTTATGATTGTGATGCAGATGCTCTTTTAGTTAAAGTAAAACAGCACGGTCCTGCTTGTCATACTGGGGAATATTCTTGCTTTCACAACACAGTTATGAATTTAGGGGATGAAAAAGAAATTTATTCATCAAATGATAGTATTATAAATGAACTATATGAGGTAATTAGTAATAGGTTTAAAGAAAGACCCGAAGGAAGCTATACAACATATCTTTTTAATGAAGGACAGGATAAAATACTCAAAAAAATAGGTGAGGAAGCAGCTGAGATTATCATAGGTTCAAAAAATCAAAGCAGGGAAGAAGTTATATATGAAATGGGAGATCTCCTTTATCACTGTTTGGTACTGCTTGTTCTGCATGGTATAAAGCCTTATGAAATTATGGATGAACTGGCGAAAAGACGCACGAGAAAAAGGAAAGAGTAAAATAAAAAACATTAGAGGTTATATAATACCCTGGCCATCAGGGTATTTTCTATTTTTCATATTTAACAGTAGCTTTAAACCACATAGATAAAAAGGGATATGGGTAATAATTAACGAAAACATTATTCTATGTGTGTATTTTTCCATAACATTACATTCAAGAGGGCTTTGGGAGTGATTTTTTGTGGTTGATAAAGAGTTTCTTTTTAAAAATCTCAATCCTCAGCAGATTGAAGCTGTGAAATATACCGATGGCCCCTTATTAATCCTTGCAGGTGCTGGAAGCGGGAAAACCAGAGTCCTCACCTACAAAATTGCATATTTGATAAGTGAGAAAGGGATTAAACCGGAGGATATACTTGCTATAACTTTTACCAACAAAGCAGCTGAAGAAATGAAAGAAAGGTTGGAAAAACTGCTGGACATAAAAGGACATGAAATGTGGGTCAGCACATTCCACTCTGCCTGCGTTAGAATACTTAGAAGGCACATAAACCAGCTGGGATTAAAGAATAACTTTGTTATTTATGATGATACAGATCAGAGAAATCTTTTAAAAAATATAATTAAAGAACTTAATCTGGATGAGAAAAAATTTTCTGTGCGCAAGGTGCAGGAAATTATATCGAGAGTTAAAAATCAGCTTTGTACGCCGGAAATTTTTGCGCGGGAAGTAGGCACCTATTATGATACGAAGATAGCGGATATTTACCGCATGTATCAGGAAAGGTTGAAAGAAAATAACGGCCTTGATTTTGATGACCTGCTTATGCAGACCGTTTATCTTTTAAGTAGCGTGCCGGAAGTATTGAAATACTATCAAGAGAAATTTAAGTATATATTGGTTGATGAATACCAGGATACGAATTATGCTCAATATGTGTTGATCAAGCTTTTAGGAGAAAAGCATAGAAAAGTCTGTGTTGTGGGTGATGATGATCAATCAATTTACGGCTGGCGCGGTGCTGATATAACGAACATACTCAATTTTGAAAATGATTTTCCGGAAGCAAAAATAATAAAACTGGAACAAAACTATAGGTCTACCAAAAACATACTAAAGGCTGCCAATGAGGTGGTAAAAAACAACAGAGGGCGAAAAGGTAAAACTCTCTGGACTGATAATCCTGAAGGGGAAAAAGTAAAAGTTTTTGAGGCTTATGATGAAAAATCAGAAGCTAAGTTCTTGTCTCGGGAAATTAGAAAACTTATGGATCAGGGAATAAAATTAGGAGATATAGCTGTGCTTTATAGAACTAATTCCCAGTCTAGAATTATTGAGGAATGCTTTATAGAAGAAGGAATACCTTATATTGTTGTGGGCGGCTTGAAATTTTACGAAAGAAAAGAGATAAAGGACATAATTGCATATTTGAGAGTTCTTACAAATCCCAATGACAGCCTGAGCATGGAACGAATAATTAATGTGCCCAGAAGAGGTATTGGTCATATAAGCTGGGCGAAAATTACCGGTTATGCTCGACAAGAGGGTATCCCAATATTACAGGCTTTAATTGAGGCAGAAAACATTTCAAATCTTGGACGAGCTAGAGATCAGGTTATTAAATTAGGAAAAATTCTTAATGAATTAAGAGAAGAAAAGGATACATTTACTGTTACAAAAATAACTGAAGAGCTGTTATCCCGTACAGGTTATATTGATGCCCTGGAAAGAGAGGGGACTGAAGAGGCCTATACCCGAATAGAAAATATACGTGAATTTTTATCGGTTACCCAGGAATATGACCGCAATAATATTAATGGAAGCCTTGAGGACTTTTTGGAAAGAATTTCCTTAATATCGGATGTAGATTTATATTCCAGCTCTTCAGATTATGTTACACTGATGACACTGCATGCAGCTAAAGGCTTGGAGTTTCCCGTTGTGTTTATAACGGGCATGGAGGAAGGAATATTTCCCCATGCTAGAGCGTTGGACAGCGAACCTGAAGTAGAAGAGGAACGCCGTTTATGCTACGTAGGAATGACCAGAGCAATGAAAAAACTTTATTTGACATATGCAAGATCAAGAACCATTTATGGGGGAACCTTTATTTCTGAACCGTCCAGATTTATTAATGAAATTTCACCGCAGTTGATTGAAAAAATTGAATCCTCCGTTTGCCTAAAAGAGGATCAAGCAGGGCATGATCATAATAGTAATTATAGCAGCTTTGGCAGGGGTAATAATACAGACACGCTGTTTTCCATCGGAGACAAATTGTACCATGAAAAATGGGGTATTGGGACTGTTGTTAAAGTAGAAGGCCCCACAGAGCAGGATATTATTTCTGTTGCTTTTGAAGGAAAAGGTATTAAAAAATTAATTCCTGCTTATGCTCCTTTAAAAAAATTATGAATCCAGCTTCAGGAGAGGGTTAAAAATGGCCAGAGATATTACCTTTGAAGAGGCCCAAAAAAGAGTAGAAGAGTTAAGAAAAGAAATTGACAGGCATAATTATCTGTATTTTGTTTTAAACGCGCCCGAAATTTCTGATCAAGAATTTGATGCCTTAATGAGGGAATTGATAGAACTGGAGGAGAAATTTCCAGAGCTTATAACTCCTTATTCTCCAACTCAAAGGGTTGGAGAGCAACCTTCAAAAGAGTTCGCTCAGGTTCAGCATCCTGTTCCTCTGCTGAGTTTAAGTAATGCATTTGATTTTGGGGACCTTAAAGAATGGGATGAAAGGATAAAAAGACAGGTAAAAAACTCTGTTGATTATGTGGTTGAATTAAAAATAGATGGACTTTCTGTGGCCTTGACCTATGAAAATGGTATTTTTGTGATGGGCGCAACCAGAGGAGATGGATATACAGGTGAAGATATAACAGCAAACTTAAAAACTATAAAAACACTTCCCTTGAGATTGAAAGATGCAATTCCCAGGCTTGTGGTTAGGGGAGAAGCTTTTATGCCTAAAGCTGCCTTTAACCGATTGAATGAAGAAAGAGAGAGAAATGGGCTGCCCCTTTTTGCCAATCCGAGGAATGCAGCAGCAGGGTCTTTGCGTCAGCTCGATCCTAAAATTACTGCTTCACGAACATTGGGCTTATTTGTCTATGAAGTTTTTATGGTTAAAGGGGTAGAGCTTGATACCCAATGGCGGGTGCTGGATTTTCTCCAGAAGCAGGGATTTCCTGTAAATCCCTACAAAAAACTTTGCAGTAGTATTGAAGAGGTATATTCCCAATGTAAAGAATGGGAGGAAAAAAGATGGGAGCTGGATTATGACATTGACGGACTTGTTGTAAAAGTAAACAGCTTAGAAATTCAGAAAACTCTTGGTCACACATCAAAAAGCCCCAGATGGGCAATAGCTTATAAATTTCAATCTGAACAGGCTGTAACCCGTGTAAAGGATATAATAATCAGGGTGGGAAGAACAGGGGTTCTTACTCCCACAGCGATACTGGAACCTGTGAGAATTGGAGGTACTACAGTAAGCAGGGCTACACTGCATAATGAAGATATTATAAGAGAAAAAGATATAAGAATTGGGGATAAGGTTGTTGTGCAGAAGGCAGGGGAAATTATACCGGAAATAGTTTCTGTGATAAAAGAAGAAAGAAAGGGTACAGAAAAAGTTTTTAGCTTTCCAGCTAAGTGTCCTGAATGCGGCAGCAGAGTGGTGAGGTTTCCTGGTGAAGCTGCGGTTAGATGTACTGGGGGGTTGGTTTGCCCTGCTCAGCAAAGGGAGAGCATAATACATTTTGCCTCAAGGGATGCAATGAATATTGAAGGTCTAGGACCAAAGATAATTGAGCAGCTTTTAGAAAAAGGGCTGGTTAAAGATGTTGCAGATCTCTATTATTTAAAAAAAGAAGATCTAATTAACCTTGAAAGAATGGGGGAGAAATCAGCAGAGAATTTAATCAATGCCATACAAAAAAGTAAAAGCAACCCTCTTTCAAGGCTTCTTTTTGGTTTGGGTGTTCGATATGTGGGGAGCAGAGCAGCTAAGATACTTGCAGAAAGTTTTAAAACTATGGATAAATTAATTGAAGCAGATATCGATGAACTTTTGGAAATCAATGAAATAGGAGAAAAAATAGCTCGGAGCATAGTGGAATTTTTCAAAGAAGAACATAATTTAAAAGTTATTGAAAAACTGAAGAATGCTGGTGTTAATATGTCTGAAGTTTCATCTGAGGAAGTACTTCCCTTTAAGGGTAAAAAATTTGTTTTAACAGGAAAATTAAACAGTATGACGCGAAATGAAGCAAAAGAAAAAATAGAGTTTTTAGGAGGAGAAGTATTGAGTTCTGTAAGCAGAAAAGTTGATTATCTAATTTTGGGCAAAGATCCTGGTTCTAAATATGAAAAAGCTGTTTCTTTGGGAATAACAATTTTGGATGAAGAACAATTCCTTGAACTAATTGAAAAAAGTAAAAAATAGACCGCAGGCGGGATTATATATCTAGAAAACCTTTAATAAAAAAGTAAAAGAAAGGAGATGATTTACGTTGCCTTTAACCAGGGAAGAAGTGGAGCATGTTGCTATGCTGGCACGTTTAGAACTAAGCAAAGAAGAAACTGTTAGTTATACAAATCAGCTGGACAGCATTCTTGAGTATGTGGAAAAACTTAATGAGCTGGATGTTGAAAATGTTGAACCCACAGCTCATGTTCTTCCTATTAATAATGTTTTTCGGGAAGATGAGGTAAAAGAAGGAATTCCCAGAGATGTGGCTTTAAGCAACGCGCCTGACAAAGAAAATGGACAATTTAAAGTGCCCAAAATTGTATAAAGGGGGAATAACATTGGAAGTAGCAAGGCTGAAAGCCCATGAGATACATGAAATGCTGAAAAAAGGGGAAGTTAGTGCAAGGGAACTTACGGAAGCTTTTTTGGATAGAATTGAAAAAGTTGATGATAAAATTCGTGCATATGTCACCATTACTAAGGAAAAAGCCCTTGAGCAGGCAGATAAAGTGGATGCCTTTATAAGATCAAAAGAAACTCCTGAAATGTTGGCTGGTATACCGATGGCATTGAAGGATAATTTATGCACAAAGGATATTAAAACAACTTGTTCATCAAAAATACTGTATAATTATAAACCTCCCTATAACGCCACTGTTGTTGAAAAGCTATGGGAAAAAGGTGCTGTACTGCTGGGTAAACTTAATATGGATGAATTTGCTATGGGGTCTTCCACAGAAAACTCTGGATTTTTTACTACCAGGAATCCATGGGATTTAGAAAGAGTGCCAGGAGGTTCAAGCGGTGGATCCGCTGCTGCTGTGGCAGCGGGAGAAGCAGTTTATACCCTCGGAAGTGATACAGGGGGTTCTATTAGACAGCCTGCTTCTTTCTGTGGAGTGGTGGGACTTAAACCCACTTACGGTAGAGTATCTCGTTATGGATTGGTTGCTTTTGCCTCTTCCCTTGATCAGATTGGTCCCATAACAAAAGATGTTAAGGATTGTGCTTTTGTGTTAAAAGCAATTGCAGGCTACGATCCAATGGACAGTACTTCTGTTAATGCTCCAGTTCCCGACTATGAAAAGATGCTCGATGATAACATTAAAGGACTTCGCGTTGGTGTTCCTAAAGAGTATTTTGGCAGCGGTATAAGCGAAGAGGTTAAAGATAAGGTAAGAAAAGCTGTTGATGTGCTTGAAAACCTTGGAGCTATCTGTGAGGAGACTTCACTTCCCCATACTGAGTATGCACTTCCTGCTTATTACATTGTTGCTCCAGCTGAAGCAAGTTCAAACCTTGCCCGTTATGACGGAGTGCAGTATGGTTATAGAAACATGAAAGCTGATGATCTAATTTCAATGTATAAAACTACTCGTAGTGAAGGGTTTGGTCCAGAGGTAAAAAGGAGAATAATGTTGGGTACATATGCTCTGAGTTCTGGTTATTATGATGCCTATTATTTAAAGGCACTTAAGGTAAGAACCCTAATTAAACAGGATTTTGATAAAGCCTTTGAAAAATTTGATGTGCTTGTTACTCCCACAACTCCTACAACTGCTTTTAAAATTGGAGAAAGGACCAAAGATATCATTTCAATGTATATGTCAGATCTTTTAACTGTTCCTGCAAATATGGCTGGAATTCCAGCAATTTCAGTTCCGTGCGGGTTGAGTGAAGGTCTTCCTGTGGGTATGCAGATTATGGCTAAGCCCTTTGCAGAAGATGTGCTGCTTAAAGTAGCCTATGCTTATGAGTGCCATCGAGGTTTTGAAATTACAGCACCAGAGTTGGAGGTGTCTTAATTGGCGGAATATGAAGCCGTTATTGGTTTAGAAGTTCATGCTGAACTCAAAACAAAATCAAAAATTTTTTGTTCCTGTAGTACGGAATTTGGAGCAGAGCCTAATACCCAGGTATGCCCAGTTTGTTTGGGACTTCCAGGAACACTGCCTGTTTTAAATAAAAAGGTAGTTGAATATGCCATTAAAGCTGCACTGGCTTTAAACTGTAAAATTGCAGAGTACAGCAAATTTGATCGTAAAAATTATTTTTATCCAGATCTTCCAAAGAATTATCAGATTTCCCAGTATGATCTTCCCATAGCAACTGACGGTTACTTAACCATTAATATTGATGGAAAAGAGAAACGAATTGGTATAACAAGACTTCATATGGAAGAAGATGCAGGGAAACTAGTACATTCTAATGATGATATTTCAAGAGCAGATTATTCCCTAGTAGATTTTAACAGAGCAGGGGTACCCTTGATTGAGATAGTATCAAAACCAGATATACGTACACCCGAGGAAGCAAGGATTTATCTTGAACAGTTAAAGGCTATTCTGCAGTACACTGATGTTTCTGACTGCAAAATGCAGGAAGGATCTCTGCGCTGCGATGCAAATGTGTCTGTAAGACCAAAAGGCAGCAGTGAGTTTGGTACTAAGACGGAGCTTAAAAATATGAATTCTTTCAAAGCTTTACAAAAAGCTTTAGAATATGAGATAAACAGACAGATAGAACTTCTGGAAAAGGGTCTTTCTGTTGTTCAGGAAACCCGTACATGGAATGAGCAGAAGGGAATTACGGAAACATTAAGAAGTAAAGAGGAAGCCCATGATTACCGATATTTTCCTGAGCCAGATCTAGTACCACTTGTTATAAGTAGAGATTGGGTTGAGGAAATAAGAAAGTCACTGCCTGAACTTCCTTCGGAGCGAAAACAAAGGCTGATACGGGATTATGGATTGCCGGAATATGATGCTGAGGTCATAACTAGGTCAAAAGCTCTGGCTGATTTTTATGATGAATGTGTAAAAATTTATGATAATCCCAAGGAAATTAGCAACTGGGTAATGGGGGAGCTGCTGAGGCTGCTTAATGCTAACAATATGGAAGTGGAAGATTCACCTATAAAACCAAAAGATTTAGTGGAACTTCTTGAACTTCAGAATAAAGGAATTATCAGCGGAAAAATAGCAAAACAGGTTTTTGATGAAATGTTTGAAACGGGTAAAGATGCGGAAACCATTGTCAATGAAAAGAACCTGGTTCAAATAAATGATGCAAATGAAATAGAAAAAATTGTTGATAAAGTTATGGAGGAAAATCCAAAGTCTGTTGAAGATTACAGAAATGGAAAAGAGAGGGCTCTTAAGTTTTTGGTAGGACAGGTTATGAAGGAAACAAAAGGTAAAGCTAATCCGCAGCTGGTAAATGAAATTTTGAAGAAGAAGCTTTAAAGTATTAAAATCTGACGAATACCCGGCTGAGGCCGGGTTTTGATTTTTATAAAAAGCGTTTTCACATAAATTAGTTACTAATGTGCCATAATATTATGGGAAACCTTAATAAAGAATTAAAGAATACAAAATGGGGGGTAAATTAATGAAGCATACAAAACATTCAAAATTTGGAGAGCCTAGCTATCGGCTTCAGAACATGAGTGAGGCTAATTATCCCGGAGGTGTTGTGGTTGATCCTGTTCCCATTACAGCAGGAGAAGAAATAACAGTTTTGTATAATGGTCTTTTAGCTCAATCAGGAGCTGACCAAATATATTTGCACTGCGGATACGGAAGTGCTGATGCATGGACGGATGTTAAAGATTATAAAATGGAAAAGACAGATAGGGGGTGGGTTGCAAAATTTAAAGTGGAAAATCCGACGCGATTAAACTTTTGTTTTAAAGACAGTGCTTTCAATTGGGATAATAATAACGGAATAAATTGGAGTTTTGAGATTCATAGTGGAAAAAATACAAAATTTCTTTAAAAATTTTTATGTAAAAACAGTAAACACCCGCTTTAAACGGGTGTTTTTTTAGCCTGTTTTAGCAAGCTCTTTTCTTCTCTTTTCAAGAGCCTTTTCATAAAGGGCAATATATTTTTGTGCAGATTTGTCCCATGAATAATCTGCAGTCATAGCATTGGTAATAATTTTGCGCCATTGGTCTGGATGGTTAATTAAAAGGTCTAAAGCTCTTTGAAGAGCAGACCAAAAATCAGAAACAGAGTAATTTTTAAAAGAGAAACCGTTTCCTTTTTCAGGGTCTGTATGAAAATCTATTATTGTATCTTCCAAGCCACCTGTAGCATGAACAATTGGTATGGTTCCATAACGTAGACTTATCAGCTGAGATAAGCCGCAGGGCTCAAATTTTGAGGGCATAAGGAATATGTCAGATCCTGCATATATTTTCTGGGCTAAAACTGGATCAAAACCGATAATTACTGCAGCTTTATCTCTAAAGCGCACTTTTATTTTGCTGAACATCTGCTGATAATAATCTTCACCTGTGCCCAAAAGAATAAACTGAACATCCTGTCTTAAAAGGTCATCCATAATTTTTCCTACAAGATCAAGCCCTTTTTGAGCTACCAAACGAGATATTAAACTTATTACTGGTACATTTTTTCGCGGAAGACCCAATTCTTCCTGCAGCCGGTATTTATTTTCTATTTTATCCTCTATAGTGTCCAAACTATAATTTTTATATATATATTCATCAGTTTCAGGATTAAATTTTTGATAATCAATTCCATTTACTATACCATATAGATCCTGAGATCTTTTGCGAAGAAGGCCATCTAAACCTTCACCAAATTCCGGTGTTTGTATTTCCAATGAATATTTATTGCTTACGGTATTGATTAAATCAGCATATAAAAGACCAGCCTTCATGAAATTAACTTGTCCCCAAAATTCTAATTCTTCTGGGGTAAAAAATCTTTTTTCATTTAAATTAAGAGTAGTCAGAATATTTTTTGGAAACCTTCCCTGGTAATGAAGGTTATGAATGGTGAAGATGGTTGCTGTATCTTTGTAAAAAGGTTCATCCTCATATTTAATTTTTAAAAACAGTGGTAGAAGAGAACTCTGCCAATCGTTGCAGTGAATTATATCAGGCTTGAAATCAAGCCTTGGAAGGGCTGATAAAACAGCTTTGACAAAGAAATTGAAACGGGCTCCATCATCAGGATGACCGTAAAGGCTGTCCCTATAAAAATATTTATAATTGTCAATGAAATAAACAGGTATATTTAAATGAGCTTCTTCACCCTTTACAGGTAAAGGAGAATATTTTATAATTGCCGTTTCCAAATGCCCATCCATTTCTACCGGCAGATCCATCAAATAGTCAACATTTTTAATATTTTTATATTTAGGCATAATTATCCGCACATCATGGCCGAGCCTTGCCAGTGCTTTAGGAAGGGACCCTGCCACATCTGCAAGCCCACCGGTTTTAGCAAAAGGATCAACTTCCGGTGAGACCATAAGAATCTTTAGGGTGCTGTGCATCAAATTACCTCCTTGTTGAAATAATGTTATTCACGTAAATATGTTGCAGCATCTTCTGGTGGCGTTGGGTTAATATAATATCCAGTACCCCACTCGAAACCGGCCACTTTTGTAAGGCGTGGAAGTATTTGTATATGCCAATGGTAAATTGTGTCTTTCTTTAGAAAGTAAGGTGCTGATCTGAGAATTAAATTATAAGGTGGATCATTGACCTTTTCAGCTAACAGTTTTAAGGTCTTTTTTAAAATATCAGCCAAATATCTTAAATTTTTATCTGAGACTTCAGAAAACTGATTTTCATGATTCTTAGGCACAATCCATGTTTCAAAGGGAAAGCGGGCTGCAAAGGGGCAGAATGATAAAAATTCTTCATTTTCTGTTACCACGCGTACTTTTTCTTTTGCTTCAAAGGGTACCATATCGCATAAAATGCATTTTCCATTTTCTTCATAGTATCTTTTAAAACCCTCTAATTCTTCAGTAATGTTCTTAGGTATAATTGGTGTTGCAATAATTTGACTATGGGGATGGGTAAGGGATGCTCCTGCTGCAGATCCGTAATTTCTAAATAACTGAGTATATTTAATTATGCTGCTGTTTCCCAGTTCTTGATAGCGGGAACGCCATATTTTTAGTACAGTAAAAATATGTTCTTTGTCATGCTCGTAAAGTTCCTTATTATGGTCTGGGGATTCTATCACGACTTCGTGGGCTCCAACACCATTCATCATTTCGTAAATTCCATTTTTACTTATATCGAGGCTGTCGTTTTTTTTGCTGCAACGCAGCAAATTTATTTGGCACAACTCTAACGGTCCAATCCTCAGTATTGGGTTTGGACCCATTTTTTCTTACAGCGGTTATTTCAGGGGGTGTTAAATGTTCGTTTCCTAAACAAAAAGGACAGCTTTTGGTATCTTTTATGTGTTCACCTCCTGTGTCGGCAAAATCTGAAGGTCTTTTGCTTCTTTCTGTTGCTATTATTACCCAGATATCATTTAAAGGATTTCGTCTTAACTCAGGCATAAAAAAGCACCCACTTTTGTAATGTTTTTTTGAGGTGTTTTTTTTATAATAATCCTTTTTGTGAGTAATTATACTTTTTTGTCCTGCTTTATATCAGCATAAAATGGACACATTAAGAAAAAATAACAAAAGAAAAAGGGATGATATTTTCATATCTTCCTATCCTTCTTGTATCTGGAAAAAAGGAGTGTGGCTCTTTAAAAATGAGAATCTTGATGCTTTCTTGGGAATACCCGCCTCGAAGTGTTGGAGGTTTGGCAAGGCATGTAGAAGATTTAGCATCTGCTATTGCTGATACAAGAAATGAAATTCACATTGTTACCTGCGGTACAGAAGAAACCCCTGAATATGAAATTGTTAATGGAGTTCATGTTCATCGTTTTATGCCCTATCCATTAAGCACTCCTGATTTTCACACTTGGGTTCTGCAGATGAACGTAAAAATGCTTGAAAATGTTATGAAGCTTATCAATAGGGATGGACCCTTTGACATTGTGCATGCTCATGACTGGCTGGCTGCTTTTGCCGGAGCAGCTGTAAAACATGCTTATCAGGTCCCTTTGGTAGCTACACTGCATGCCACAGAAGCGGGAAGAAATCACGGACTGCACAATGACCAGCAGCGCTATATAAGCAGTGTGGAATGGTGGCTCGCATACGAAGGATGGAAAGTCATTGTGTGCAGCATGCATATGAAAAACGAAGTGCACGGTATTTTCAGCGTTCCCTTAGATAAAATAACGGTAATACCCAATGGGGTAAGGGCAGAGAAATTTATTTCGGTATTTGTGGAGCATGGTTTTAAAAACAGATTTGCCAGAGAAGAAGAAAAAATAATTTTTTTTGTGGGGCGTCTTGTTCCTGAAAAAGGAGTGCAGGTGCTTATTGAAAGTGCTGCTCAAATACTTTTTACTTACCCTAATGCAAAATTTGTTATTGCTGGAGATGGCCCTATGAAAAATGAACTCTGCGGGCTGGCTAAGTCTAGAGGGCTGGAAAATAAAATACTTTTTACTGGATATGTTGATGATGAAACCAGAAATAAATTGTACAAAATTGCTTCTGTTGCAGTTTTTCCCAGTTTTTATGAGCCTTTTGGGATTGTTGCTTTAGAAGCAATGGCAGCAGGCACACCTGTTGTAGTGTCAGATACAGGAGGACTTTCTGAAATTATAATACATGGTCAGAATGGATTAAAAGCTTATCCTGGGAATCCTGATTCTTTAGCGTCCAATATCATCCGTTTATTAACTGATGAAATTTATGCAGAGCAAATCAGCAAGGGAGCACTGCGGATTGTTAGGGAAGTTTATGATTGGAATGCGATAGCTGAAAAAACTATAAAACTTTATAAAGTTATTTTAAAGGAACACCGCAGAACTCCTTGGGGAATGCAAAGGCCATTGGATCGCTTTTGGAACTATGCTCTCTCCTTTATTTCGCAAAAGGAACATGAACAGGAATTTAAAGGTGAGATAAAAGAAAATGAGGATTTTCAAGGCAGTTATTTAGGCAGGGACTATGACTTGGTGAATTACCGCATTGCAGCAAACAATCATCGGGAAGGGGGGAATTTATAAACATGAAAGGAGTAATAATGGCTGGAGGGGCCGGTTCTAGATTAAGACCATTAACCTGCAGCATACCAAAACCCATGACGCCGATAGTGAATAAGCCAGTTATGGAATATGCCGTTGAACTTTTGTCAAGATGTGGTATAAAAGATATTTGTGTGACGCTCCAGTATCTTCCTCAGGAAATAATACGCTATTTTGGAGATGGAAGTTCCTTTGGAGTAAAACTTTCTTATTTTGTTGAGAAGACTCCCTTAGGTACCGCTGGAAGCGTTAAAAATGCAGAAGATTTTTTAGACGAACCTTTTGTTGTAATAAGCGGCGATGCTTTGACAGATTTTGATTTATCTAGAGCAATTGAATTTCATTTTGATAATGAAGCTATGGCAACCATTGTACTTACCACCGTTGAAAATCCCCTTGAGTTTGGTGTGGTTATTTCGGATGAAAAAGGGAGAATAGTTAAGTTTTTAGAAAAACCCGGATGGGGGGAGGTTTTCAGCGATCGGGTTAATACGGGAATCTATATTTTAGATCCTGAAATTCTTAAACTGATACCTCCTAACACTATGTTTGATTTCAGCAAGAATCTTTTTCCCAAACTTCTTGAGTTGGGGAAACCCCTTTGGGGCTGCGTTCTTGAAGGTTATTGGTGCGATATTGGAAACATACAGCAGTATCGACAGGCTCATTTTGATATGCTGGAGGGAAAAGTAAAACATAAGCTTTTCGAAACAGTCATTGAAAAGGATTTTAGGATGGGTAAAGGTACACAAATTGACCCATCAGCTGAAATTAATGAACCGGTGTTGATTGGTGATGACTGCTGGATAGGACCAGGGGTGAGATTGGGACCTTATGCAGTTGTTGGAAATAACGTTATTATAGAAAAAGATGCTTCTGTTAAAAGGAGTGTAATTTGGGGAAATACGTATGTGGGAAGAGGGGCCGCCTTAAGAGGGGCTGTTATATGTAAGGAAGTTCGCATAAATGATGGTGCTGCTGTTTATGAAGGTGCGGTAATAGGTGATTCGTCCCATATAGGAGAGTATGCAACTATTAACCCTGATGTTAAAATATGGCCTTATAAATTTGTTGAAAGGGGAGCAGTAGTAAATTCAAGCATTGTGTGGAGCAGTACTGGTATAAGCTCATTGTTCGGGAGAATAGGGATTCCTGGAATTATAAATCTTGACATAACTCCAGAGTTTGCAGCAAAGCTTGGCTGTGCTTACGGCAGTTTTTTGAATAAAAATGATGAAGTTATTGTAAGTCATGATGGAAAATCAGCAACTGAGATGGCAAAGTGGGCTTTTATTTCGGGTCTTCTTGCCTCAGGGATAAATGTTTATGACGGAGGAGAGCTTACTGCGCCTATTAATAGGTATGGAGTAAGAGCTTTGGCATTGAAAGGTGGAGTGCATTTTAAAGAAGGGGATAGAGATCAAAGAATTAATATTCAGTTTTTCGATCATAAAGGAATTAATATAAGACGGGACGCTGAGAGGAAAATAGAAAATAATTTTTTTCTTGAGGATTTTAGAAGAGCAAAAGACAGCAGTATTGGCAGAATATTAAATGCGTTTCATGTGACCAATGTGTATTTTGACAGCCTAGAGAAAAAAGTTAATTCTAACTATTTAAAAAGCAGTCCTAGAATAATCCTTAGTATAGGAAATTTTCTAATAAGGAAAAATTTATTATTGCTTTTGAAAAAAAAAGGCTGCAAAGTTAAGAATACTGATGACATAAGTGATTCTGTTTTTACTGATAGACCTAAAGATCAAGAAAAGTTTTTACACCGGCTTTCGGAAATTATCTCTAAGGAAAAAGCTGATTTTGGTGCAGTTATAAGCGGAGATGCTGAGAAGTTGATTTTGATCGACAGCAGCGGTACAGTAATTGCGGATGATATGTATACAGTTTTAATTTGTTTGATCCTTTTTAAGACTAGTGAAAGAAAAAAAGTAGTGGTTCCTGTGAATGCACCTGCTGTAATTGAAAGGATAGCGGAAAAATATAATGGTGAGGTTATTAGAACAAAAACTCTGCTTAGTGCGGTTATGAATGGGATGATGGAAAATGATAGGGTTTCTGCTGAAGGAGGATATGGCCAATTTTTTCTCCAATATGACCCGGTTTATGCTCTTATAAAACTGCTGGAGTTTATGGGACAATATTCCTTAACCTTAGGGGATCTGCTTAATGAAATACCTGATTATTATATGAATTTTAAGTCTACATACTGTCCTTGGGAAGCAAAGGGAACTGTTATGAGAAAGCTGGTTGATCAGGAGCGAAAGAGAAAAAGCAGTATTGAGCTGCTGGATGGTATAAAAATATATACAGAAGATGGGTGGTCCTTTATTTTTCCTGATATAGAAAAACCTTCATATAATGTTTGCAGTGAGGCCTTTTCGCAGGAAACAGCAGAATCCCTTACAGATTTTTATCTGGATAAGATAAATGAGATCCTACAAGAAGAAAAAAGTAAAAATTAAAAGGCACCAAGGGTGCCTCAGACTGTAAACAAACCCTCTTAGTTAATCTTAGTAGGTTTCTGCTGCAGTTTGCAAAACGACTTAACGAATGCTGGCTAACAGCTCTTGGCGAAGCGTAAGGCAAAAACGGGAGGCGCGAACAGGAGGTGAGCGCCAGCCCCAGCCTGAGACAGGACGTCGAATTTGGGGCGGTCCAGTTTTGCCTTTAAGCTTTGCTTAGAGCTGTCCAGCGTGAGCTCAGGAGTAAGAAAACTGCAGCAGAGATCATTGTCAACAAGCTTAGGCACCTAAGGTGCTTATTTTTGTTTTGCATTCTTTTTTGAGTTTAAGAAAGATGTGATTTGCTTAAATTAAATACTTCATAATCAATATTTGGGAAAACACAGTCTAAGTATTCGATTTTTTCTAACCAGTCTTTATCTATTTGGTTTTCTTTTATATCATGATATAGTTTTGTAAATCTGCTTATATGATCTACTGTCCGCCTTTTTGCATATTCTACCATGGTTCCCGTTTTCATTATAAAAGCCCAGTCACTTGCTTGGGCAAGAAACAGCTCTCGGGTTGCCTGATTCAAAGCCCTTCTTAAAATTCCCTGAGCTCCGGGATATTTTAGGGCAAGCTCTGTCATTCTTTCCGCTGCATTGTGAAGGTGCCTGTATATCCAATCGTTGCTTCCTTCAAGCCAGACTTCATTATACCCTTTGTAGCCCCAGCTGCACATAGGCGGCTGGCACGGCTGGTTATTTGGAACCATTTCCAAGTAATCACTTGCTGTTATGAAATCAAAGATATTTTGGTCGTACTTTGCTTTTCTTATTAAATATCCAAGCCAAATTGGTCCTTCAAACCACCAATGTCCAAAAAGTTCTGCGTCGTAAGGAGATACAACTATAGGCGGTCTGTCCATATATCTTGCTAAATATTCTATCTGCCTTTCTCTGTTGAACATGAAATTTCCAGCATGTATATCAGCTTTTCTTTTGGCATTTTCGGGAATATACGGCTGCTTAAATTCAGTTTTTCCTGTAATCCTATAATATTTTATTCCTGTATCTGTTCTTATCCCCTTGGGATGGATATAGGGCTTTATATATTCGAGGTCAAGATCATAAGCTATGTCTCTGTAAAATTCACGATAGTCAAAATCACCGGGGTATCCTTCATAGGCACTCCAGACTTGTTTTGAAGATTCAACGTCTCTGCCAAAGGCACAGGTTCCCGAAGGACATGAAATGGGTGCATATGTTCCATATTTAGGCCTAGGTGTAGCAAAGAGTATTCCATGGGTGTCTACAAAAAAATATTTTATTCCAAATTTTTTAAGGATTTCATCGTCACCTGGGTTGTATCCGCATTCCGGCAGCCAAAAGCCTTCTGGGTATTTACCGAAAATTTCTTTGTAATAATCAAGGGCAGTTTTTATTTGTGCATAGGAAGTTTGTTTCTGTATCCCTAGGAGTGGGAGATATCCATGGGTGGCACCGCATGTTATTATTTCCAAATATCCTTCGTCCTGGTATTTTTTAAATGCATTAATGAGATTATTTTTATATTCATAATGAAAAGTTTTATAAGCTGTTTCAAATAGGTCCTGGTACATTAAAGCACACTGGTGCATTTCTGGCTGCTCTTTTCTGGTTCTTGCTACTTCCCTAGCTGCTAATTCCCTTAATTTGTTAAGGTGTTTTATGTATCTGTTCTGCAGTAAGGGGTCTGTCAGCATAGACATTAAAGTGGGGCTTAAAGAAAGTGTCAGACGAAATTTTATTCCATCATTGGCTAAACTTTCAAAAACTTTAATTAAGGGGATATAAGTTTCAGTTATGGCTTCATACAGCCATTTTTCTTCTAAAAAATGTTCATCTTCAGGATGACGAACATAAGGGAGATGGGCATGAAGGACTAGGCATAGATAGCCTTTGGGCATTTAATCACTCCTTTCACTAAATAGTTCTAAAGAGCTGAAACTTTCTTCAAACCCCTGGCTGTAAAAAGTTTTCCAAATAGCTTCCACCGGCACCCAATTTGGATCAATTTCCTGTGATATACTGTTGCTGGGTGTTGTGACACAGTTTGATCTTGCAATTCTGTAAAATCGACCATCAGGTAAGATCCGCCCAAGATCTACAAAAAAAGTATGGTTTGGTTTTCCTACGTGAATATACCAGTTGTTTGCATGATTATTAATGTGTATATCAAAATAATTGTCTTCACTTTTGCTGTGAGTAATATCATATACCCTTAAAACAGGACTTGACTCTTCCCAAATATCTCCAAACTGCTTGGTGAATTCAGACTGTTTAGTTGCAGTTACTTCCCAGTATGCATGAAGCCATTCAGGGTCCCGAACCATAACGACAATTTGATCTTTTCCATATCGTTCTGGGAAGTAATTCTTTTCTTCATGCTTTTTTTCAGAAATTATTGGCTTTCTTTGGGGTTCATATTTTTTATTTGAAGAAAATAATGTATACAAAAGTATTAATAAAATAATAAAGATGCTTCCCACAATTATTACAGCAATTGCCATAGTCAATGCTCCTTTTCATATTGTTTTTCCTTTTAAAGAAGTTTTAGTAAAATGATAAAATAAAAGAGCATTTAATCATGTACATAAATTATTATGTCCCGTAAGATTTTACTTTATATGCTTTTTAAAATCTGCAGGCGGTATAAATTTTATCCATTGAGAAATAAATAAAGTTGTTAAAAATAAAAGGAGAAAAGTAAAAATGAATCAAAAAATAATTTCGCCATCCTGGAATTTTTTTGATGTAATAATAACTCTTATTTTTGTTTATACAGGCAGCTACATCATAGGAAATGCAGTGAGTTCCATTATAAATAAGGAAATATCTCTTTTTGTTCGATACTTACTTGCCGGTACGGTCCAAACTTTATTGTTTATAGCTGTAACGTATGGAGTTATTTTTTTTAAAGGAAAAGGGAATTTAAAAGAAATAGGCATGAAAGGTATTAATTTAGTGGAAAATATAAGAAAGGGTGTGGGAGGAGGTTTAATTCTTTTTATTATCGTATTATTTTCGGGCTTTATAGTTAGTTTTTTGGTTCCCATTGAGCCTAAGCCCCAGCCCTTTGCTGAGCTGCTTTTAAAGGCTGATACTCCCTTTGAAATTTTTGTACCATTTTTTATTGGAAGCTTTTTGGCTCCTTTGGGGGAAGAGGTGTATTTTAGAGGTTTTGTATATCCTGTGTTAAGGAAAAAATTTGGCGTTTTAAAAGGTATTATTATTACAGCTTTGTTTTTTGCTGCACTTCATTTTGATGCAGTACGCTTTATCCCCATTGCTGTTGGAGGTATAGGTCTTACCTGGCTTTACGAGAATACCGGTTCCCTAATAACTCCTATAATAGCCCATTCCCTTTGGAATACTTTGATGCTGGTACTTCTGTTGGCAGCTTCTGTTTATGTATAAAAAGTTTAAAAAACACGTAAAAAAAGCTACCCCATTGGGCAGCTTTGTTAATTTTAATTATTTTTTGATTTAATGTAATTCAAAAGTCCACCTTTTAGTATGATTTCGATAAGTCGTGGAGTAAGATCATGGGTTACCTCAAAACTATATCCTTTAGTAAGGTTTTTAACTGTAATTTTTTTACTGTAAAGCTGCTCTTTTATGTTTTCTATAGTAAGCTCATCTCCCTGTTCTAGGTTCTGATAATCCTCTTCTGAAATGAATGTTAGGGGAATTATTCCAAAATTTACTAGATTGGCTTTATGTATTCTGGCGAAAGATTTTGCTATGACTGCTTTTATACCTAAATACATTGGAGCCATGGCAGCATGTTCCCTGCTCGAGCCCTGTCCGTAATTAACTCCACCTATTATAAACCCGCCTTTATTTTCTTTAGCTCTTTTTGCAAAATCTGGGTCGATATTGCTGAAAACATACTCTGATATGGCGGGTATGTTTGAGCGCAGAGGAAGAATTTTAGCTCCTGCAGGCATAATATCGTCAGTGGTTATGTTGTCTCCCACTTTAAGCAAAGTTATCCCTCTAAGACTTTCAGGAAGTTCTTCTCTTATGGGAATAGGCTTGATATTAGGACCCCGAATAATTTTTACTTTTTCTGGCTCTTTTGAGGGTGGGATAATCATGCTGTCATCGATAAGAAAAGATTTAGGCATTTCTATTTCAATAAACTCACCAAGTTCCCGAGGATCCGTGAGAACACCGTTTATTGCTGTTGCAGCTGCTGTTTCAGGACTGGTCAAGTATACACCAGCACTTGCTGTACCGCAGCGTCCTTTGAAGTTCCTGTTAAAGGTTCTAACGGATATGCTGTTGGAAGGAGGAGCTTGTCCCATTCCTATACAGGGGCCGCAAGTTGCTTCTAGAATTCTTGCTCCTGCTGCTATCATGTCAGCAAGAGCGCCATTTCTAGCCAGCATTTCCATTACCTGACGAGACCCAGGAGAAATAACAAGTTCTGTTTCTTTATTGACTTTTTTGCCTTTAAGGATTGCTGCTACACGCATTAGGTCAGTATAGGAAGCATTGGTACAGCTGCCGATGGCTACTTGATCAACTTTAATGGGACCAATATTTCTGACAGTATCCACAGCATCAGGACTGTGGGGTTTAGCAGCTAGGGGTTCCAGTTCCGAAAGATTTACTTCTATAACCTCATCATAATAAGCATCGGGATCGGCACTAAGGGGCACCCAGCATGAATCCCTTTTTTGTGCTTTTAAAAACTTAAGGGTTATTTCATCACTAGGAAATATGGATGTTGTCGCTCCCAGTTCGGCTCCCATATTGGTAATGGTAGCTCTTTCAGGAACACTTAAATCTTTTACTCCTTCCCCGGAATATTCAATTATTTTTCCTACACCGCCCTTAACAGTTAAACGTCTAAGGATTTCTAAAATAACGTCTTTTGCACTAACCCATGGCGGTCTTTTGCCAATAAGTTTAATACATAGTATTTTAGGCATAGTTAAGTAAAAAGGATATCCTGCCATAGCTGCAGCAACATCTAACCCCCCTGCTCCAATGGCCAGCATTCCCATTCCTCCAGCAGTTGGTGTGTGACTGTCAGAGCCCAGGAGGGTTTTACCGGGAACTGCAAAGCGTTCTAAATGTACTTGATGACAAATACCGTTTCCAGGTCTGGAAAAATAAATACCGTATTTTGAAGCAATGGTGCGTAAAAAGCGGTGATCATCGGCATTTTCAAAACCTGTCTGCAGCGTATTATGATCTACATAACTTACTGATAATTCTGTATTAACTCTTGGGATACCCATAGCTTCAAACTGCAGATATGCCATGGTTCCTGTTGCATCTTGAGTCAGGGTCTGATCAATTTTTATTGCAATTTCACTTCCCGGCTTAATTTCACCCTTTACCAGATGCTGTTCAATAATTTTCTGTGCTAAGCTTTTACCCATTGTCTATCTCCTCCCGAAAAAAGCTAGTGATAATATATCAAAACCGTTGAAAAAATTCAATTTGTGCTGCTATGTTTTGAATAAAAGAAAAGATTATGGTGGTGTAGTATAATTAAGTAAATATATAAAATTTTTTTATATATGGGGTGAAAATGATGGTTTTGGGTATCTACACTTTTGAAATTCATATTCCTAGTGCTAATTCTCTAAAAAATAAAAGGGGGATATTGAAAGGTATAATTCAGAGGCTGAGGAATAAATTTAATGTTTCAGTTTGTGAGCTGGGAAAGCAGGACCTTTGGCAGATGGCGATTTTAGGAATTGCATGTATCAGTAATGATAAAAATGTTTTATATAAAACATTTAATGAAATTGAGAAGTTTATTGAAAATTTTGGAGAAGTACAGATAACAAAAGTGAATTTGGAAATAATTTAGGGGTGGTTAAAGTGCATGTTGTTTTAGTGGAACCAGAAATTCCCTATAATACAGGCAATATTGTGAGAACTTGTGCTGCTACAGGTACGGAGCTGCATTTAGTAGGTCCATTGGGGTTTTCTTTAAGGGATAAATATCTAATTAGGGCAGGATTAGATTATTGGGAGCTGGCAAAGGTGCACCGTCATCGGTCTTTGGAGGAGCTGTGGGAAAAGTATCCAAACAGTGTTTTTTATTATACTTCCAAAAAAGCTTCAAAGTTTTATACGGAAGTAAAATACAATCCAGATGACTTTATTGTTTTTGGGAAAGAAACGGAAGGGTTGCCGGAGGGTTTGCTTAGAGAAAAAGAAGAATATGTTATAAGAATACCGATGGTCAAAGAAGCTCGATGCTTAAATCTTTCCAATGCTGTGGCTATTGTCTTATATGAAGCCCTGAGACAGAATAATTTTAACTGCGGGATTCAGCTCGTTTAATTTAAATGTTAAATAAAAAAAATGGTCGGGATGACTGGACTTGAACCAGCGACCTCCGCGTCCCGAACGCGGCGCTCTGCCAAACTGAGCCACATCCCGACTATTTTTAAATTAATTGCTTTTAGCAAAAGCTATTATATTATGATACTTTTTTTTTGTCAATGAATCCTGCTTTTGTATGTTTTTAAGTTAAGATGATTAAAAATTTTGTCTACATTTCATAAATATGCATAATCGATCTTTTTTTGTTTAATACTAAAGCTCGGGGTGAAGGTCAAAAAAATAAAACTATAATCAGGAGGTTACAGCTTCATGTATGTAAGCAGCTATAGTCCTGTTCAAAGTGCTTTGGTAAACCCGAGCTATTTACAGAGCATGCAGATGAGCAGTATGGGTATTCCCTATCATAGCAGTTTTGTTTTTCCCATGCAGCAAAGCTTTGCCGGTGCTCAGCCTTTTCAATCCAGCCAAATAGTTCAACCTTGGCATAGTGGAATTTACAGTTCAATTCCATACAATGTAGTATCTTATACTTTTAGTCCAGCATGGCAGTCCGGTGTTCTTCCTGTCTATATGGGAAGCATTAGTCCTAACTGGTCATGGAATCAAGCAGGTATTTTCCCCGGATTCCAAAACTTTACAAGCAACTTTATGTCTGGTCTGAGATTTGAGGCTTTTGCCGGCATGACTCAGCCCCGAGTGGAACTGGCAGAAACCAATAATGATATAGTAATAACTGCTGAACTGCCTAATGTAAATCCCAATGATTTAAATCTAACAGTTACAGATGATTCTGTCAGCATTTCAGCACTTGCCTTCTCAGGAAATACGGCAGTTCCAATTCACAGAACAATTTGTCTCCCCACAACAGTTAAATCAGAACAGGTAAATGCCACTTTCACCAATGGAATTCTTGAAGCACGTTTACCAAAATCCGATGTGAGTGTTAGAAGAAAAATAAAAGTTAATCCTTCAATTTAAACAGGTTTTAGATAGGTTTGCAGGACCTTCACCCCAAGAATTTCAAAGGGGGGTAATAAATGTTTCAAACACAGGTGGCATGGCCTTATCAGTCTTCAGCTGTTCAGCGCTTTATAATACCTGGAGGTCCTGCTGGTGTCGTGATTCCCAAATTAGATATATATGAAACCCAAAGCCAAGTAGTTTACATACTAGAAGTGCCGGGTATTGATAACGATCGTTTAGAAGTAGAAATTGAGGGAAGAAATATACGTGTATCTGCACCGATTTTAAATATTAATCCTCAGGAAGCTTCATACCGTTATCAGGAACGTCAAAAAGGCCAGTTGTTTCGTATTATGGAGATTGTTCCTGATGTAGATCCTGACAGCGTTACAGCTAATGTGAGAAATGGTCTTCTGGAGCTAAGGTTTAAAAAATTAGAAGATAATAGAAGGGGTAGGAAAATAAACGTAAATATTCTGCAGTAGGATATGAATAATATAAATTAAAAATTAAAAAAGGGGGAAGTAATATCCCCCTTGATATTTTTTATATTGTACCCAATTGCTAATAATCATGCCAGCTGCTGGTATTATCATCCTGCTGCATTATAATAAGTGTATTTGGTGGGCTGAAGAAATAGTCAGCTGTTGGAAAACCTGAATTTTCGCTTAGGATATAATATTTAGAAGCTCTGTTAAATTTATTTTTTTTGCTTAAATCTCGGGAAATTTTTATTTCTTTTAAAACTTTAGGCTTGTATTTCACTTTTATACTCCTTTCTTTTGGGGTGTTATTTTTAAATAATTCTCTTCCAAAACTGCTTTTTCATATTGATATTAACATTGGGAGAGCCGTCGGGAAGTATATCCACAGCTACAGCAGTACCAGAGAAAGTGAAGCAGTCCAGCCCTGCAAAGCTTTCTATTATCCCGCCGAAAACTTCGAAATCAATTTTTTTCTGGTGTTCATTTACTAAAGCCGCTGGATTAAAGGGTTCAAGGAGATTTAATTCTTTTTCATAGTCTTCATATAGTTCCCATATAGCTTTTTCCAATTCAATAGGTGGATTAACCACTGGAAGTTTTATATCCAGCTTTGCTTCTCTCCGGGAAATCATATGGTTGTGGGCATAGAGTTTTTCTGTAAGGTTATTTATGATGTCCTTTATTAAATCTTCATCATCTGCACTCATGTGAAGCCTGAGAAGCTTTCTGGCAATTGATCTGATTAACGAATAGTTTCTTTGGACATTTCCCAGAGCTAAAGGGTGAACTTTTTCAGCTAAATGTGAAAATACAGATTCAAGCTGCTCCTGACCTTTGAGCTGACAGGTTTCTACAGCCAAAGTAATAAATGAAGAAACATCTTCTACACTTACAGGTATTTTGGCTGCTGGGTTATTAGGGTCTTGAGGATTAAAAGCGTTTGCAACACTTGGATCTATGGGACCCAACTCTCCCATTTTTCCCATAACAATTTCGTTAGCTCCAAGAGCAATCAAGGTTCCGGCACTGTATGCTCTAAAGGGAACAATTACGGAAAAATAATTGGCATATTCCCTAAAAAGGTTGACAAGTCTCCAGGGGGTTAGCACGTCTCCACCCCTTGTATACAAAAAAAGATCTAAACGGTCGGAAGGCTGTAAATTTTCTAAATGTCTATAAAATATCCTTATTACATCGGGAGCTATTCGAGTACTGACATTTTCACGATCACCAGTTATATAGCATATTACTTTTGACTGTCTTATCTCCTGAATTTTATTTATTAATTCTAAACGTGTTTCTCTCCCCATGTTTTATCCCCCTATTCTTTTTCTTAAAAATATTATTTGCCCAGAAAAAGCAACATAATACCTGCCTGTTTTTCCATAAAGGAAATGGCAGGTATTTTTATGTTTTACTGAGATTTGAACTGCTTAGTAGTATGATCTAAATAAAAATTAAAAAGGAACTCAGTAGATTTTTGTGGAATAGGTAGATTAAAATATTCTAAAACATTTAGCGGCAGGGGTTTTATATGGAGAAATTTGTTCATCTTCATGTTCATACGGAATACAGTCTCCTTGATGGGCTGGCTCAAATAGATAAACTCATTGATGCTACAGCTCGAAAAGGATTTTCCCAAATTGCCATAACAGATCACGGTGTAATGTATGGAGTGGTGAAATTTTTTAAAGCAGCTAAAGAAAGGGGAATTAAACCAATAATTGGCAGTGAGGTTTATGTAGCCCAGAGAAGAATGCAGGATAAAGAGCCTGGAAAAGACCAAAATCAGTATCACTTAGTTCTGCTGGCTGAAAATCAAGAGGGATATAGAAATCTTGTTCGCTTAGTATCCGAAGCCTTTATAAACGGATTTTATTATAAACCCCGGGTTGACCGGGAGCTTTTATCAAAATACAGCAGGGGTTTGATTGCTCTAAGTGCCTGTCTTGCTGGAGAAATTCCATCACTTATTCTTAATAATGATTATGATGGAGCGAAAAGGAAAGCCTTGGAATATAAAGAAATATTTGGAGAAAGAAACTTTTTTTTAGAGCTTCAGGATCATGGACTTGCAGAGCAGAAAATTGTTAATGAAGCCCTTATTAAACTTTCGGAAGAAACGGGTATTCCTTTAGTAGCAACAAATGATGTTCATTACATAGAAAAAGAAGATGCGCCTGTTCATGATGTTCTTCTCTGCATACAAACAGGGAAAACATTGCAGGATGAAGACAGGCTCCGTTTCCCAACGGATAATTTTTATTTAAAAACTTCAGAAGAAATGGAGCAGATTTTTGGAAATACCGGGAACTGCCTTAGCAACTCGGTGGAGATAGCCCAGAGATGTAATGTTGAGTTTGATTTTAAGACAATGCACCTTCCCCATTATCGGGTTCCTGAAGGGTATACTCTGGATTCATATCTTGAGCACCTTTGTTGGGAAAGACTCAAACAGAGATATCCCAATCCCAGTGAAGAGGTAATTAAGCGCCTTAAGTATGAGCTTCAAATTATCAGCCAGATGGGATTTTCAGGATATTTTTTAATTGTACAGGATCTGGTGCAGTTTGCAAAAAAAAGAAATATACCTGTAGGCCCAGGAAGGGGGTCTGCAGCTGGAAGTATTGTAGCTTATATTTTGGGCATAACAAATATAGATCCTTTAAAATACGATCTGCTTTTTGAAAGATTTCTTAATCCTGAAAGGGTTAATATGCCCGATATTGATATTGACTTTTGCTTTGAAAGAAGAGGAGAAATTATAGAATATGTTGCAGAGAAATATGGAAATGAACATGTGGCTCAAATAGCTACTTTTGGAACAATGGCAGCAAAAGCAGCTATTCGAGATGTGGGCAGAGTAATGGGTATTCCTTATCCTGATGTTGATAAAATTGCAAAACTTGTACCCAACGAGCTGGGAATAACCATAAAAAAAGCCCTTGAAGAATCACCTGAACTACAGCAGCTGTATCAAGAAGATGAGATTGTTAAAAGGATTATTGACATGGCTTCACAAATTGAAGGTCTGCCACGCCATGCCTCAATCCATGCTGCAGGGATAGTTATTTCAAAAGAACCTTTAATGGACATTGTTCCCCTTCAAAGAACTTCAGAAGGAATTATTACTACCCAGTTTCCTATGACTACCATAGAGGAACTGGGACTTTTAAAAATGGATATTTTAGGCCTACGTACACTTACGGTAATTGGCGATACCATTAAAAGGATTAAAGAGAATCGAGGACTGGAGGTAGATATATCTAAGATACCCTTAGATGATGCTCGTACATATGAAATGCTGGGAAATGGTGAAAGTATTGGAGTATTTCAGCTGGAAAGTCCAGGAATGCGGACGCTGCTTAAAAATATGAAGCCGGAAAAGTTTGAGGACCTTATAGCTCTTGTTGCCCTTTATCGTCCAGGACCCCTGGGAAGTGGTATGGTAGAGGATTTTGTTGCCAGAAAGCATGGTGAAGTGCCCATTGAATATCTGCACCCGAGCCTTGAACCTCTTCTAAAGGAAACCTATGGAGTTATTCTCTATCAGGAGCAGGTTATGCGGATTGCCAGCGAATTGGCGGGATTTAGTTTAGGTGAAGCTGACCTGCTCCGTCGAGCGATGGGTAAGAAAAAACCCGAGATAATAGCCAGCAGGAAAAAGGCTTTTATTGAAGGAGCTAAGAAAAATGGAGTAGATGAAGAAACAGCCTCAAAAATATTTGATCTAATGGCCCATTTTGCAGGTTATGGCTTCAATAAAAGTCATAGTGCAGCTTATGCGCTAATAGCTTATCAGACAGCATATCTGAAGGCCAATTATACAATAGAATATATGACCTCTCTTCTTTCCAGTGTTATGGATAATCCTGACAAAGTTCCTGTTTATATGGAAGAAACTAAAAGGCTGGGTATTAGCATACTTCCGCCAGATGTAAATAAGAGTTTAGATGATTTTACTATTAGTGAAGGCGGAATAAGATTTGGACTGGCAGCCATAAAAAATGTTGGCAGAAGCGCAATTAAAGAAATACTTTGCGCTAGAAAGGGAGGTCTTTTTAAATCATTAGAAGATTTTTGTCAGAGAGTGGATCTCCATGTTATTTCAAAAAGAGTGCTGGAAAGTCTTATAAAAAGCGGCGCTTTTGATTCTATTAATCCCAATAGAAGACAGCTTCTTATGATAATGGACAGTTGTATGGAATCTGCCCACCGTGTTCAGGAAGACAGGGAAAGGGGCCAGGTTTCTCTATTTGATGTAATAGGAGAAGACAACAGCTTAAATATTGAAGTGCCGGAAGTTGAAGAATTTTCTCTTAATGAGATTTTATCCATGGAGAGAGAGTATCTCGGTTTTTATATCAGCGGCCATCCATTAGACAATTATAAAACTTACATAGAAAAAGCTGCTACCCATAGAATTTGCGATTTAGAAGGTTTGGCTGACGGAGAAAGAGTTACCATTGGCGGCATGATTGTGAATATTCGAAAAATAATTACCAAGAAAAAGGAGATAATGGCAACTATTACCATTGAAGATTTAACAGGTAAGATTGATGTAATTGTTTTTCCGGGAGCTTTTAATAAATACGGACATTTATTAAATGAACATTCTCCTGTGATAGTTGAGGCGTCAGTAGGACTTCGAGAGGAAGAATTAAAACTGTTTTGTGAAAAATTAATGCCAGCTGATGGTGAAGCTGCAGATGAAGATGATATTGGAAACGTTAGAAGCTTGGTTTTAAAGCTTAATTCTTCATGGGATATTGAAGATAAAATGCTTAAAATTCGCAGTGTTTTAGAAAAATATTCAGGAGAAAATCCAGTTTATTTGATAATAGGTAAAAATAAAGCAGTTAAAGTAAATAGAAATTTATGGGTAGATAATTCAGAGGATTTAATTGCGCAGCTGAATTCAGTCTGTGGGAGCAGTAATGTTATGCTCAGAAATTAATCAGGATTTAAACATATATATATGTAAATGTAACCTTTTTGAGGAGGAACCTTAATGGAAAAGCTCATAGAAAAAAAGCTGGCTGAAAGGGGAGTATCTATAGAAAAGATTGCGGAAATAGTTTACGTGCTGCAGGAACGATATGTTGAAGGCTTAACCTTAATGGAATGCCGGGAAGCAGTTAGAGCAGTTTTTAAAAAACGCGAAGTACAGCATGCAGTGCTGACAGGTATAGCTTTAGATATTCTTGCTGAAAAAAATGCTCTTCCTTCTCCACTTCTTGAAATAATAAGAAATGATGAAAGCCTTTACGGAATTGATGAAGTTTTGGCATTTGCTATTACAAATGTATACGGATCCATTGGGTTGACTAACTTTGGATATTTAGATAAAACAAAGTTAGGAATTATAGGTGAGCTGAACAATGGAAAAAATAAGCAGGTGAATACCTTTCTTGACGATCTTATTGCTGCAATAGCAGCTGCAGCTAGTGCCAGGCTAGCCCATTCTATAGATGGTAATATTTATTTAAATTACTTAAACGAAAGCGATTGATAAAATTTATCAGTTTTGAATGGTGGTGTTTAAATGCCTACAGCTATTTATCCCGGCACCTTCGACCCCGTGACTAACGGTCACCTGGATATAATTCAAAGGGCAACCTCAATTTTTGATACCGTTGTGGTAGCAGTAGCTGAAGACAGCGGTAAGGATACCCTTTTTTCCCTTGAGGAGCGGCTGGAAATTTTAAGAGAAGTTACGTCTTCACTTAAGGGAGTTTATGTTGAGAGTTTTTCGGGACTTCTAATTAAATATGTAAAAAAGAAAGGTGCTGATGCTATAGTAAGGGGTTTAAGAGCAGTTTCAGATTTTGAGTATGAGATGCAGATGGCAATGATGAACAAAAAGATGGCAGAAGATATTGAAACGGTGTTCTTCTTTACCTCAACGGAATATTCCTTTTTAAGTTCCAGTGTTGTTAAGCAGGTTGCTTCGTTGGGAGGATGTGTTAAAGGGCTTGTTCCTTCCTATGTGGAAAAGAAACTTAAGGAGAAATATAATTTTCTGAAATAATTCTAAAAAATTAAGAGGAGGGAAATTTGTGGAATTAAAGGATCCCTATTGGTGTTATAACTCGTATATTGTAGTTAAGGCTTTGGAAAATGGTGTGACAGTAATAGGCTTAACTAGGGGAAAGGATACCAAATTTCACCATACAGAGAAGTTAGATGAAGGAGAAGTTATGGTAGCTCAATTTACAGAACATACATCAGCAATAAAAATAAGAGGAAAAGCAGAGATATATACTATGCATGGTTCCCTGATCTCTGGAACCAATGAAGGAAAAAAATAATTATTTTAAAATATGTAAAAAATATTATGAGTAAGGGGGCAAGCTTCACATGTGGAAAGTTGTTTATATTGCGCCTAACTTCGAAGTGGCGGAGCATTTAAAGAGTTTATTGGAAGGTGAAGGACTCCTTGTAACGCTTCGAGGTATAGGTGTAGAAGGCGAAGGTAAAGGACCAGTAGAAATGCTTGTTCCCGAATCAGAAGCAGAAGAAGCTTACGAAATCATTAACAGTTCCCTAATTTATGGATAATAACTGCTGCTAGGGAGGTAGCTGCCTTTTATGCAAAAAATTGCAGTTTTAACCAGTGGTGGAGATGCACCAGGAATGAATGCTGCTATAAGGGCGGTGGTTAGAAAGGCAAATTATCATGGTGTAAACGTGGTGGGAGTTTCCAGGGGATTTTCAGGTTTGATTGAAGGCGATTTTAAAATGCTGGATATCACTTCAGTGGGAGATATAATCCATAGGGGAGGAACAATTCTCCGTACTGCTAGAAGCACTGAATTTTTAAAAGAAGAAGGTCAGCGAAAAGCTGTTGCTCAGCTGGATAAAGAAGGAATAGAAGGTTTGATTGTTATTGGGGGAGAGGGAAGCTTTAAAGGAGCTTCCCGTTTGTCTTCTTTGGGAGTTTCCACAGTGGCTGTACCAGCTACCATTGATAATGATATTCCCTGCACAGAATATACCATTGGTTTTGATACAACTATTAACACAGTGGTGGATGCAATCAACAAAATTAGGGATACAGCCACATCTCATGAAAGGGTGTTTGTCATTGAAGTTATGGGACGAACTTCAGGTTTTATTGCTTTGGCTGCAGGGCTTGCAGGAGGTGCAGAATCAATTCTAATACCAGAAATGGGTTTTGACCTTGAGGTTGTGGTGGATAAAATTATGAGGGGTCATAATAGGGGTAAACTTCACAGCATAATTGTAGTTGCTGAAGGAGCTGGAGATGCATTTGAAATAAGCAGGAAAATCAAGAATATGACTAATTTTGATGTTAAAGTTACAATACTGGGCCATATTCAAAGGGGGGGGGAACGCCCACAGCCTTTGATAGGATTTTAGCAAGCCGTATGGGAGCCAAAGCAGTGGAGCTTTTATTAACGGGCAGGACCAATAGAATGGTTGGGATACAGTCTTCAAATATTACTCATCATGATATTGATGAGGCTCTAAAACAAGAAGTAATGATTGATTTGGAATTATACGATCTTGCCGGCATATTGGCTAGGTAAGGAGTGTTTAGTTGTGCGTCGTACAAAAATTGTATGCACATTAGGCCCTGCAAGTGAGGAAGTTGAAATTTTGTCGAAGATGATTCGAAGTGGTATGGATATTGCAAGACTAAATTTTTCCCATGGTTCCCAAGAGGAACATTTAAAAAGGTTAAATGCTCTGCGCTGTGCTGCAGAAAAAGAAAATAAGTTTGTTGCTGTTATGCTTGACATTAAAGGGCCTAAAATACGAGTTGGACAGCTTAAAAGTGAGAGTATTTTTTTAAAGGATAACCAAAGAGTCAGCCTTATTTCTAAGACAAACGCTTCTTTTCCAGAACAAATTCCCATCAATTACGAAGATCTAATTAATGAATTAAAGCCTGGAGATACAGTTCTTCTGAATGAAGGAAGAATAGTTCTGAGGGTTGATAATGTTTATGAAGGGGAAATACAGTGTACCGTTTTAAACGGCGGAGAGTTAAAAAGCCACCAGGGAGTTAATATTCCTGGTGTGGAGCTTAGTATGCCTGCAGTTACTGAAAAGGATTACAATGATATACTTTGGGGAATTGAAAATGGTGTAAACTTTATTGCCGCATCTTTTGTCAGCGGGCCAAAGGATGTTCTTGAGATACGTAAGATTCTTGAGGAAAATAATTGCGAGAGCATTCATATTATAGCAAAAATTGAAAGCAGGGCTGGGGTAAATAATATTGAACATATTTTAGCTGTAGCTGATGGTATTATGGTTGCTAGAGGAGATTTAGGAGTGGAAATACCTTCGGAAGAAGTTCCCCTTATACAAAAAGAAATGATCATGAAATGCAATAGGGCTGGCAAGCCGGTTATTACTGCAACTCATATGCTTGATTCCATGGTGCGCAATCCTCGTCCTACAATGGCTGAAACCAGTGATGTTGCCAATGCAATTTTGGACGGTAGTGATGCCATAATGCTTTCAGGGGAAACGGCAGTAGGGAAATACCCTGTAGAAGCTGTTTCCACTATGGCTAAGTTAGCTCGTAAGGCTGAAGAAGCTCTTCAGTATGAAGAAATCCTTTTGCGCAGGCAGAAAGCCCTTCAGAATACCATTACCGAGGCTATCAGCCATGCTTCATGTACCATAGCCATGGATCTTAAAGCCAACGCAATTTTAACGCCCACTGCAACGGGCTTTACCGCAAGATTGGTTTCAAAATACCGCCCAAAAGCACCGATTATAGCTTTAAGCCCCAATAGGGATACATTATATCATCTATGCTTGGTGTGGGGAGTATTTCCCGTTGAAATGCCTCATTATAAAGGAACTGATGAAATGTTTGAGGAGGGGGTTAATGCTGCTGTAGAAAAGGGGCTTCTTGAAGAAGGGGATCTTGTGGTGTTAACTGCAGGAGTTCCGGTGGGAGTGTCCGGGACTACCAATCTAATTAAAGTACTTGTGGTGGGTGAGGCCATCGTTAAGGGTACTCCTATGGGAAATAAAATAGTTAGGGGTAGAGCTAGGGTTGCTGCAGATGCAGTTGAGGCCCAAAAAATAAATAAGGGAGAAATTCTAGTGGCTCCCTATACCGATAAAGATTTTATGCCTGCTATAGAAAAGGCCTCAGCAATAGTAGTTGAGCAGGGTGGGCTTAGTTCCCATGCAGTAATTATTGGATTGAATTTTAATATACCAGTTATAGTTGGAGCTCAGAATGCTTGTGAGCTCATAAAAAATGGTGAATTAATTACCGTTGATGGTGTAAGAGGATTGATTTATAGGGGTAAAACTAATGTTGTTTAGTTTTGCTGAATTTTTAAATCAAATTGCATTTAAAAATTCCTTTTTATATTTTTCAATTACTATCATATTATTTGAAACATATGCAATTTCGGGATAATTAATTTTTTCTTTTTCTCGGGTATCAGGGCTGCATGCTACAAATTGTGCAATGCGAATTTGAGAAGGCTGCATTTCATGTGCAAAGACTACTGCAGTATCATCACCAAATGCTCCCGCGTGGACAGTGCCCCTTAGACTGCCCATAACTATAATACTGCCTCCAGCAATGAGCTCCGCTCCTGGATTTACATTCCCCACTATTACTAAGTCCTTAGGAGCTGTTACTATTTGTCCTGACCGAATATTTTTTCTTAAAATGATATTATCTGTTCCCGATGAATCTTTTGCAGAAGCTTGTGGATGGCTGTTATTCTGCTGTGTTGGAAGTACAATACTGGTGTCAAGGGTCATTCCGCGGTCTAAACAAATATTTTTAAGTATCTGAAGCTGTTCTGCAGAAAGGCTTCCCGCTGAAAAAATATTGAACCTTGCCCCTTTGAAAAAATTGGAGGCTTTTTCTAGTTTGTTAATTAGTTCTCTCTTGATTTCTTCAAATTCACAGCGTGGTTCGATACAGATTACAAGCCCATTTTTGGTACCTTTAATAGAAAAAGCCGGCATTAAGCAGTCCTCCCGACATACGACAATTTAATTTATTTTTTTCTAGTTTTAATGACAAATTCCTCCATCATATTTAAAAATATTGGGAAAAACTACTTAAATTCAACTTGTTTTTAGTTTTTAAAATTGGGGAATAATGTTTAAAAAAAGGGAGGACTAAAGTTGATGGTTGAAAAAAGAGAAGAAGAAATTGAAAAAAAGGCACGGGAACATGTAGCAGATAAATTTCAGGAAAATAGTGCTAAAAACCCTGATGATTTTGAAGTGAAGGAACAAGAATAAAGCAAAAAGAAGAAAAAAGTCAACCTTTTAAAAAGGTTTGCTGACAGCATAAAACAAAACTTTGAATTATCTGAAATTAGATATGAAGAATTTTTATTTTTTTCCTCTAAAACGGTTCTGAAGTGCTATAGTAAGAGGCCTTGCCAAAAGCCCTGCTGCTACTGCCAGGATGATAACCACGATAATTCTTATCATGTCATTTTTTACCCCGAGATTATCTAATATAACAAGACCTACATTAACCATAAGAAGTGCCATAACGGCAGCAACGAGCATCCCCCACATGGGGATTTTTTGTTGTTCGGATGCATGATTTTGTTTTTGTTTAGATTTTTTTTTCTTTTTGGACATAGGATCCTCCCCAAATTTTTGAGCTGCTGGATATATTTTACCATAATAAATATATTAAGACCAAATTAAAGGTATGAAGATAAACGCTTATTATATACCAAACAGCTTGGAGCTGAAAACCACTACATTAGGATTGCTTTTAAATAATTCTTCGCAAAGGGGGAGTGCAGTTTCTTTGTTAAACAAATTAGCTTTGTTTACATCTTCCACCCAACTGCCTTCATTATAAAAATACCAAGTTTCATTTTTGAGCATAGCTATAACAAATTTTTTTTGTTCCATTGTAAACATTCCTTTCTATATTTTTTATGAAGATTTATTTTTCTGTAATATTATAACACAGTTTTTTTTTTTAAATAGGAATCATATTAAATAATCTTTTAGTGCTGAAAACTTTGTTAAAAACTTTTTAAGTGTTTTAATGTGAATGGAATTATAGTATTTTATTTGATAAAATTACTGAAAAAATAAATTCATTTAAACTTTAAAGTTGATTGGGGGTTAATTTCCTTTGCCAATAAGTTATAAATCTGACAAAAAAACTCCCTCGGAAAGTTTGTTTATAAAAAGAAACGGTGAACCTCCATGCAGAAGTGCTTGTCCAGCAGGGGTAAACGCTGCAGCTTACGTTGCGTTAATTTCTCAGGGTAGGTTTGAAGAAGCTTTAGAAGTAATACGTCAGAGAATGCCATTTCCCGGCATTTGCGGCCGTATATGTCATCATCCCTGCGAAGCAGAATGCAACCGTGGGAAATACGATAAACCGGTATCAATAGCTGCGTTAAAGAGGGCTGCTGCAGATTATGGAAGGCGCAGAAGCAGCAGTCAGCCTATTATAGAGGACATGTATAACCATAGTGTAGCAGTAATTGGTTCGGGTCCTGCAGGGCTAACAGCAGCCTATGATCTTCGGAGAAAAGGATATAAGGTTGTGGTATTTGAAAAAGAAAATAAACCAGGGGGGATGCTTAGGGCTGCTATACCATTTTACAGATTGCCTGAAGATGTAGTGGAACAAGATATAAATGACATTCTTGATGTTGGAATAGAAATTAAAGTTAACACAGAGGTGGGCAGGAATATTACACTTCGAGAACTGGAAATGTATTTTGATGCTATTCTTATTGCTGTGGGGACTCAAAAGAGTGTAATATTAAAACTCGAAGGCATTGATAATGAACGTGTTTATTGGGGGCTTGATTTTTTAAGGAGAGCTAAATCGGACTATCTCCCATCAATTGGAGACAACGTTTTGGTTATTGGAGGAGGAAATGTTGCCATTGACGTTGCTAGGACATCATTCCGATTAGGTGCAGAAAGAGTTACCCTAGCCTGTTTGGAGAAAAGAGAAGAAATGCCCGCTCATCCTTGGGAAATAGAGGCAGCAGTAGAAGAAGGATTAGAAATTTTAAACTGCTTGGGCCCCAAAAGAATAATAGGAAATGAATGGGGTAGAGTAGTGGGAGTTGAGATGTTGAAAACAGCTTCTGTTTTTGATGAAAAGGGAAAATTTAATCCTGTTTTTATTGAGGGTTCCGAAAGAATAATAGAAGCTGATACAGTTATTATTGCTGTGGGGCAAACAGCAGATTTGGATTTTTTAGATTCTGTTGAAGGAATTGAAGTATCTGAGCGCAGATTAATTAAAGTGGATGAAATAACCCTTGAAACAGGACGATCCGGTATATTTGCCTGTGGCGATGTTGTAAGCGGTCCAAAATCTATAGTTGAAGCAGTAAATGCAGGGCACGAAGCAGCAGAATCGATTCACAGGTATCTTACAGGAAGGGATTTAAAAGAGGGGAGAACAGCCCAGCATCCAGTAATACAGGTACCTGAGGGTATTCCTATTTATGATTATGAGAGACAGGTGCCCCAAAGACCAGAAGCAGAAGTCCGAAAAGAGGATTTTAGGGAGGAAAAGTACGGCCTAACGGTGGAGCAGGCAATTGCTGAGGCACGGAGATGCCTTAACTGCGGGAACTGCTTTATCTGTGGGGAAGAATGCACAATTCACATTACCGGGGGGATTTGTCCCGTTATCAGGTGTAATAAAAGCTCTGTAAACGGTCCCTGCGGGGGTTCGATGGAAGGTCGGTGTGAAATTGACAAAAATGAAGACTGCGGCTGGCAATTGATTTATGATTTGGTTAAAAGGGCGGGAAAAATTGAAAACTTAAAGGAGTATATTCCCCCCAAATGCTGGTCTTATTTGGAAAATAAGTATCTAAAAAACACGGCAGCTTCTTTGGGGTCCCTTGGGAGTGAGGAGCTTTTAAGGTTATCTGGGTGATATTGAACAAATGATAAATATTAAGTTACTGATGGCGCACTTAGAAACCTGGTGCGCTTTTTTGTTTATAAGACACCTTTTCTTTTAAAGGGGAATAATTTATTTCCAAATGGGTAGGATTATTAATGCCCTTTTTTAACAATAATGGAAACGTTATGAGGCTTCGGAAACAAAGTGGGAGAGTGATTTTGTGGAATTATGCAAAACAAAACACTTTGCGTACTGTAAGTGGTGTAAGAAAACTATATTATTTTACTGTTACATCAGGCGAGCCTGTAAAAAAAATATTCATGGAAGGAAGGCTGTTGAATGCCCTCAATGCGGCGAATTTCTGGGATGGATTGAAGCTTCACCAGGTCATTCTGTTTTGTTTTTTGAATTTTTCCATGTAACTAAATAGCCATTTTAAGCTTTTTTTCTGCAGGCTCCTGTATAATCCGTTATTAGCCCTTTTGAAAGAGTGTACAAATTATTACAAAAACAATCGGAATTCCAACAGGCGGTGGACTGAGAGGTACACAGGCCGGAAAATGAGGCTATTAAAAAGAGGTATAAAGAACAGCTGCAAGTGGCTTGTGAGCGCAGGAAGGGAACAGGTAGAGACATCAAAAAAATAGTAAATAAGATGGGCCGGCGGCGGGGTATGAGGTAATGTGCTGGTATATTCCCAGAAGCCGCACCTTTAGCATCAAATGAAATAGCTAAGGGTGATGTTAAGGCTGCTACTTCTCTAGAAGGTTGGGAAGGGAGGTTGCCTGCATGGCTTAGTGTTTTGTTTTGAGAATTTACTTGATTTTTCTGAAACCCCCGATTGAAATCGGGGGCATTCCGGCGGGATTTTTGTAATGTAATATTTCCTTAGGGAATCTGTCCGGCTAACGGAGTCGATTGAGGTATTCATGACAGGTTTCTTCTGAGGCAAACCGTTTTTGTAACCAGGGTTACTTTGCTGCTACCATTTCCCGATCTCTTTGGATTACCCTTGCCGCTTAACACGCTACTTCCTTAGCGAGAAAAGTATCTCGATCAACAAAGCTATTAGAGTACCCCCTCCCCCCCCCCGGTGGTAATATCTTCCAATTCTTCCTGCGGAATCCGTAGGAAAGCATCCACCACCCGGGGATCAAACTGCTCGCCCGCACACCGCCGCAGTTCCTCCCGTGCCCGTTGCGCAGTAAGCGCCTCACGGTATGGCCTGGCCGACGTCATCGCATCGTAAGCATCCGCTACGCGGATAATGCGCGCCAGGAGTGGGATATCTTCTCCCACCAGGCCTGCGGGATAACCACCGCCCCTGTAGTCTTCATGGTGGTGCCGCACGGCTGCAATAACCTCAGCTGGAAACCTGGCCGGCTCCAAAATCCTGGCCCCCACTTCGGGGTGACCCTGTATTTCCTTTCTTTCTTCCGCAGTAAGGGTCCCCCTCTTGAGCAAAATGTCCTCGCTTACACCGATCTTGCCCAGATCGTGTAAAAGCCCGGCTAGGTAGACCTGTTCTTGTTCTTCAACGCCAAGCCCCAGCACGCGGGCACATGCCCGCGCCAACTTTGCTACCCGCATGGAATGACCCCTCGTGTAAACGTCCTTGGCTTCCAACGCCGCCGCCAGTGCCTGCACAGCGCTCAAATAATACTCCTGCAGCGACGAGTAAAGACGTGCATTTTCTAGCGCCAACCCGGTCTTACTCGCGATGGTTGCCATGTAGGCAATCTCTTCTTTACTCCAGCGCCGCGGTACAGGGGAATAAACCTTCAATGTACCCAGAATTTTTCCGCCTACCTCTATCGGCACTACGGCAACGGCCCGCATCTCTTTCGTGTAGTAGGGTAGGTGCAGTTCAGATCCATTAGCAGTTGTTAGATCTTCCACGACGATGGGTTTTCCTGTTTGAAGAACTTTACCCAGCAGGGTACCGTCCGGTCGGACACGGCTTATACTGGCTTGCAACTTCGAGCTCATGCCCAGGCTGGCCTTCAGCACAAGTTTGCCCGTATCTTTGTCGAGCAACCGCAGCGCACACCATTGTGCACCTAACACATCCCTTAAACTCATCAGAGCCGATTCAAGCACCTGATCTATGTTAAGGCTGCTTGATATCATTTTCCCCACTTCAATAAGCCGTTCCAGCTTGGTTGCTTTTGCCTGCAACTGGCGAAACAGGCGAGCATTTTCCAGTGCCAGCCCAAGACTGGTACCGAGGGTAGTCAAAAAAATAGTCTCATCTTCCGTAAAGCGTGCACCTTCTGGCCTGCCCGCTAAGGTCAGTATGCCCGTTACCTTACCCCCAACCGTAAGGGGTATGGCTACCGCCGGCCGCCTTTCTTCAGGCGTATTACCTTCGGGACAGCTGTCAAAATGTACGGCACGGCCCTCCCGCTTAACGATGGCGACTATATCACCTGCAGGTACGAGCCGGAGCTCGTTGCAGGGCTCCAGGGTAGCCGCCGTTTCGCTTTCCGTACTTCCTGGCATTACCTCAGTCAGCATTACAACCGAACCGCTGGTAGCCCCAGTCAACTCCAGCGCAAATTGTAGCCCCGCTTGGCCACTTCGTCTACCTGGAGGCTTCCAGAGACCGCTTTGCTTAATTCAAATAAAAAATTAAGCTCGTCTGCTTTTTTCTTGATTTCATGCTTGGCATGAAGCAGTTGAAGAATGTTCTCCATTAATGTTTGCACTAGCGTCATTATGGCTCGAAACTTTTCTTCATCCCAAACAGGCATCGTTCCAGATGCCGCCCGAAGTTCTCCCAGATCAACACCCGTTTCCCGAGCCAGCCGCGCTACCGCATCTTCTGCCAGCGGTCGTAAGGCCACGCTGCCGCCCAGCACCACAGCTACGATCTCTCCACACACCCGTAGGGGAACCGCCAGATATGCCAGCCCGGCGTGGCAGGTGTGAAGAACCTCTTTCTCCGTAGCTACAGCAGCCCTAGCAGAGGCTGCACGCGAAGCTACGCACCTAGCCCGCGTTTCCGGATTGCTGTTAAGCAGGGCGCAAAAAGAACACAGGTTAGACGGCTCGCTCAGCGGACGGCCGTCCGGGTATGCAACCATAACCGCCACCCTCAGGGCTCGGCTCATGTTCTCTTGAAGTTCCTGTAAACCTATTTGCTTGAGCTCTTGATATATAACTGACTTTTCCTTTACCATAATGAACTCAACCACCTCTTCCTACTACTCCTAACCTCTAACTCTATCAGATTAAGATACTCAACGTCAAATTGTACCAAGATTGTGTTAAGCAACTGTAGGAGTATTTATGTTGCGTTCCTGTTCAATCCTATTTAGCCCCCTAAATATTTTGGACAGAGTATCTTAAAATGGTAAAATTTAACCAATAAGGGGGCATCTCAAGTTATGAAGAGGAGAAAACATCCACCTGAGTTCAAGTTAAAAGTTGTAAAAGAAGCTATTGAAATAGGTAATTGTTCTTTAGCAGCACGAAAATACAATCTCAGAAAAAGCCTTGTCAGCAAATGGGTTAGGGCTTACAAGAATGCAGGAGAACAAAATTTTCTCGGAGGTAAAACTTCTACCGATACTAACACCTACAGCAGCCAGGAATACAAGAAAATGGCCAAAGAAAATGAAAAACTGAAAAAGCTATATTATTATCATCTTCAGAAACACCCTAAAACCGGGTCTCATAATGGAGGCAGACCCTTCCCGGGGTATTCGCTGGATACTTACGGCAACCCTATTTGTGACGAGCAAATCAAAGAATACATTATGGAATTGATTGAAGGCAAAGGCTACGCCTACGGTTACCACAAGCTAACAATCTGTCTACGCCGCAAATACAAACTGATAATTAAGAATTATACAGGGCGGGTGAAAAACCTGTAATTCGCACCGATAACAGGCCCCGGTTTATATCTGACGTGTTTGAGACAGCCTGTAAAAACCTGGGGCTTGAATATGAGCGCATTCCTTTTAAAACGCCAAACAAGAACGCACATATCGAGGCATTCTACAGTATCTTGGAAGAAGAGTGCTTATCACAATGT
>LGEZ01000025.1 GCA_001508005.1 Clostridia bacterium 41_269 | reverse complement strand
CCCATTGCTATAGAGGAAGGGCTGCGTTTTGCTATTCGTGAAGGCGGCAGAACCGTAGGTGCCGGCGTGGTCACTGCTTTGAAGGAATAGGCAGATATTTGAGATAACAGCAGATGCTGAAGGTAGAAGATAATAGAAGAAAATTTTAACAGCAGGGGGGTTCCCCTGCTGTTTTTATACTTGAATTGTTGACACTACTTTTGTTTTATGCTACATTTTTGAAAGTGACCAACTAAACTTGCCAGTTCCCGTGTTTTTTTATTTTTGGGGATTAATACATAAATTGATTGAAATCTCTGATAATTAGGGTCTTAAAATGGGAGGTGCCGGTTATGAGGATTGGGATAACGCTGGCATGTACAGAGTGCAAGCGGCGTAATTATACCACCGAAAAAAATAAAAACAACGATCCCGATAGGTTAGAATTGAAAAAGTACTGCCCATTTTGCAGAAAACATACGGTTCATAAAGAAACAAAGTAGAGAAATGTTAAACTAAGGGCTTAAGGATGTGAAAGTATGTCACAAAAAGCTGCATCCAAACAAAAAAGAAGAGTAGTATTGGGACAGTTTTTTAGAAATGTTTGGTTGGAGCTCAAAAAAGTAAGCTGGCCAAGCAGGAAAGAAATAATTATTTACACCACTGTGGTGCTGGCTTCAGTGCTCATTGTAGCATTGATTATCTGGCTGTTTGATTCCATATTCAGTTTTCTCATGAGCTTTATTCTGTGATTACCATTTTGAGGGGGTGAAGGGGACTTGGCAGATGTGAAAGAGGATAGGTCCGTGGATGATAAGTCCCCTGCAGGAAAGAAAGAGTGGTATGTTATTCATACTTATTCAGGTTATGAAAATAAGGTAAAGGCCAATCTTGAGAAGCGGATAGAATCAATGAACATGGGTGATAAAATATTCAGGATAGTAGTTCCTGTTCAGGAGGAGTATCAACGCAGCGGCCAAAAGCAGAAGCTGGTAAAGAAAAGGGTATATCCGGGATATGTTCTTGTGGAAATGATTATGACCGATGATTCATGGTATGTTGTCCGCAATACTCCCGGTGTAACCGGCTTTGTGGGAATGGGTTCTAAACCCATACCCCTACAGGAAGAGGAAGCGAAAAAGATACTGCAGGATATGGGAATGGAAGAAAGAAAGGTAAAGGTAGACTTTACTGTTGGTGAAAATGTGAGGGTTACCAGCGGTCCCTTTGAGAATTTTATTGGGACCATACAGGAAATTTATCCGGAAAAGGGAAAAGTAAAAGTTTTAGTATCCATGTTCGGAAGGGAGACTCCCATAGAACTGGAATTTACTCAGATTTCAAAAATATAAATGAAAAGGAAAAGGAGGTGCTGCATCAGTGGCTAAAAAAGTAATTGGTGTGATTAAGCTTCAAGTTCCAGCTGGCAAAGCAAATCCGGCACCCCCAGTGGGCCCGGCTTTGGGTCAGCATGGTGTAAATATTATGGCCTTTTGTAAAGAGTTTAATGAAAAAACTGCTGATCAGGCAGGAATGATAATTCCTGTGGAAATCACAGTTTATGAGGATAGGTCTTTTACCTTCATTACCAAAACTCCTCCGGCGGCTATACTTCTTAAAAAGGCTGCCGGTATTGAAAAGGGTTCAGGGGAACCCAACAGGAATAAAGTGGCAAAAATATCCCGGGAAAAAATAAGGGAAATAGCCCAGTTGAAGATGGCTGACTTAAATGCTTCAGACATTGAGGCAGCTATGAGAATGATTGAGGGTACTGCCCGCAGTATGGGTATAGTTGTAGAGGGTTAAAAAACATTTTTAAACTGTGGGAGGGTAAAAATCCGCTATCACCACAAGGAGGAATGTTATTATGCCAAAGAGAGGTAAAAAGTATAAAGAGGCTTCAGCCTTAATTGATAGAATGAAGGTTTATGAGCCTGAGGAAGCTTTTGAACTGCTTAAGAAAATATCTTATGCAAAATTTGATGAAACTGTGGAAGCAGCCATTAGGCTGGGAGTTGACCCCCGTTATGCAGATCAAAAGGTTAGGGGGACCCTGGTTCTGCCCCACGGTACAGGTAAAACAGTTAGGGTTTTGGTTTTTGCCAAAGGGGAAAAAGCCAAAGAGGCAGAGGAAGCAGGAGCTGACTATGTAGGGGCAGAGGATTTGGCGGAAAAAATACAGGAAGGCTGGCTGGATTTTGATGTGGCAATTGCTACTCCCGATATGATGGGTGTAGTGGGTAAATTGGGCCGTATTCTAGGTCCCAGAGGCTTAATGCCAAACCCCAAAGTGGGAACTGTAACCAATGATATTGCCAAGGCTGTTAAAGACAGCAAAGGCGGAAAAATAGAATTCAATGTTGATAAAGCGGGAATTGTTCATGTTCCCATTGGGAAAATATCCTTTGAGGTAAATCAGCTGGTTGAAAACTACTGGGCTTTAATTGATGCTCTGCAGAGGGCTAAGCCTGCAGCGGCAAAGGGTCAGTATTTCCGCAGTGCTTATGTAAGCTCAACCATGAGTCCCAGTATTAAAGTCAGCACATCAAAGCCCACAAAGTAAGCTGATTAAATTATTGCATAAGCATGGGGGTTATGATATAATTCCAGCAGTTCTGCGGATTTAAAAATTTAATAAATTGGTACTTGCCGCAGACAGTAGGTGCTTTAAGCTTAATGGTTTTACCGCCTACCGAGGCAAAGATTTAAAGATGCCTGCCAAGAAAATAAAAGGCGGGAGTATAGGGAATTTTCAGCCTCCGTTTGTCTGCGGAGGTTATTTGTTTTTTGGTGTGTTGAGTAAACAGCAAGGGGGGTGAAAATTTGGCTTCGAAAATACGCGAAGAGAAAGAAGCGGTGGTCTCACAGATAAAAGAAAAGCTCGGTGCAGCTCAGGTTGCAATTCTAACGGATTACCGGGGTTTGACAGTGGCCGAGATGAATGAGCTGAGGAAAAAGTGTAGGGAAAATAATGTGGAATTTCGAGTTGTAAAGAATACCCTTACATGGCTTGCTGCCAAATCCCTGGGGCTGGAAGAGCTGCAGGATTATCTAAAGGGTCCCACAGCTATAGCTTTTGGTTTGGAAGACCCTGTGATTCCTGCGAAGATAATTTCAGAATTTTCCAAAGACCATGATGATCTGGAAATTAAAGGGGGTATTTTGGAAGGTAAAGTTATTCCCATTGAAAAGATTAAAGAACTGGCAGAACTGCCGCCTAAGGATCAGCTTCTTGCAAAACTTGCTGGTGCGATGAATTCACCAATGGCTATGCTTCTCAATGTCTTGAACGCTCCCATTCGCGATTTTGTTTATGCTTTGGAAGCTTTACGTAAGAAAAAGGAAGCAGAAGCAAGCTGATGGATAAAAAATTATGCTTAAGGAGGTATTTAAATGTCAAAGGTTGAAGAGGTTTTAAACATTATTAAAGAAATGACCATTTTGGAACTTTCTGAGCTGGTTAAGGCTTTTGAGGAAGAATTCGGGGTAACAGCTTCCGCTCCTGTTGCTGTACCTGTTGCTGGTGCCGCTGCACCTGGAGCTGAAGCTAAGCCTGAGGAAGAAAAGACAGAATTCGACGTTATTCTCACTTCTGCAGGAGACAAGAAGATTAATGTTATTAAGGTTGTTCGCGAAATCACAAATCTTGGGCTTAAAGAAGCAAAGGCTTTGGTTGACGGCGCACCAAGTCCTGTAAAGGAAGGAGTCAGCAAAGAGGAAGCTGAGCAGATCAAAGCCAAGCTTGAAGAAGCCGGAGCAACCGTTGAGCTCAAATAACGAGAGGATGCTTGTGTTTATCGGGGCAGGATAATTTGGTTAAAGAAAAATTTATTTTTTAAAATATTAATTAAGAAAGGCCGGTTCATTTCCGGCCTTCCTTATTTCTTGTTTAAGGTTATTGCAGTTTAAAAATTTAAAGTTTTTATCTCCATTCCTTGACATTATTGCTTTAGTTATGCTAGCATTATAAAATGTCATCATTTTCGTAAAAATGACAGCTTTTTATTTATTCTTTTAATTGTAGCTTGCTGCAAAAATATTGGTTTGTGTGTCCCTAAGAGAATAAGATATTTTGTTATAGGAAATATAACTTGTTAGCTTTATTATATACCATAAATTATTAAATTTTCAACGGGGTGATATTATGGAAAAAAGGGGTAAGCGCAAGCGGCTGAGTTTTGCAAGAATTAAAGAAGTGCTTGAACTGCCTGATTTGATTGAGATCCAGAAGAAATCATACAAGTGGTTTTTGGAAAAGGGCATTAAAGAAGTTTTTAACGAAATATCCCCCATCCGTGATTTTACAGGAACTTTAGTTCTTGAATTTGTGGATTATTCTTTAGGAAAACCTAAATACACCGTTGAAGAATGTAAAGAAAGGGATATGACCTATTCAGCTCCCTTTAGGGTTAAAGTGCGCTTGATCAATCAAGAAACTGGAGAAGTTAAAGAGCAGGAAGTATTTATGGGAGAGCTCCCGTTAATGACCGAAAAGGGAACATTCATTATTAACGGTGCTGAAAGGGTTATTGTTAGTCAGCTGGTGCGTTCCCCTGGGGCATATTATTCTGAGCGTTATGATCCTTCAGGGGTGAAAGTTTATGAAGCAACAATAATACCCAACCGAGGCGCTTGGCTGGAATTTGAAAGTGATGCCAACGGCAATATCTATGTTCGTGTGGATAGAACCAGAAAGCTTCCTGTAACTGTGCTCATTAGAGCCTTGGGTTACAGTAGCGACAGTGAAATTTTAGAGCTTTTTGACAGCAATAAGTACATACAGAATACACTGGAAAAAGATAGTACCAACAATCAGGACGAGGCTTTGATTGAAATATACAAGCGGCTGCGTCCTGGGGAGCCGCCCACTGTGGAGAGCGCTAAATCCCTGCTGGAAAGCCTGTTTTTTGATCCCAAACGCTATGATTTAGGCAATGTAGGAAGGTTTAAGCTTCACAGCAAGCTTAACAACGGTGTTCTTTATAAAGAAGATAAAGAAGGAAATGGAGAAGAGAAGGAATATATCCGCTGCCTTACCACTGAAGATATAGTGGCTGCGGTGAAATACTTTATTGAAGTAATGGAAGGCAAGAAAGAGGTTGATGATATAGATCATCTGGGAAATAGGCGTCTGCGTTCCGTTGGGGAACTTCTCCAGAATCAGTTTAGGATTGGTCTTTCCCGTATGGAGAGAGTTGTAAGGGAAAGAATGACCATTCAGGATGTAGAGGTAATTACTCCTCAGGCTTTAATCAATATAAGACCCGTGGTGGCAGCTATTAAGGAATTTTTCGGCAGCAGCCAGTTATCTCAGTTTATGGATCAGACCAATCCTTTAGCTGAGCTTACCCATAAGAGGCGTTTAAGCGCATTAGGGCCCGGAGGATTAAGCAGGGAACGGGCTGGATTTGAGGTAAGGGACGTTCATCACTCCCACTATGGGAGAATCTGTCCCATTGAAACTCCTGAAGGTCCCAACATTGGGCTTATTGGTTCCCTTGTTACCTATGCCCGAACCAACGAAATGGGATTTATTGAAACTCCTTATAGAAAGGTAGACAAAGAAAGAGGTATTGTTACCGATGAGGTTGAGTATCTAACAGCCGATGAAGAAGAAAAGTATGTAATTGCTCAGGCGAACGCTCCCCTTGATGAGGAAGGGCGTTTCCTGCGCGATAAAGTAAACGCCCGCCACGGTTCGGACATTATTGAAGTTTCCGTTGATAAGGTTGACTACATGGACGTGTCGCCAAAACAGGTGGTTAGTGTTGCAACAGCTTTGATTCCTTTTTTAGAGCATGACGATGCTAATAGGGCATTAATGGGGGCAAACATGCAGAGACAGGCAGTACCCCTTATTACCACGGAAGCACCTTTGGTAGGTACCGGAATTGAATGGAAGGTTGCTCGGGATTCCGGTGCTGTGGTTATAGCAAAGAATTCAGGGGTTGTGGAAAAGGTTACCAGCAACACCATTGTGGTTCGCACCGATTCCGGAGAAAGGGATGTCTACCGTCTGCATAAATTTGAGCGTTCCAATCAGGGAACTTGTATTAATCAGAAGCCTGTGGTCCGCAAAGGAGATAGGGTAGAAGAAGGAGATCTCCTTGCGGATGGTCCCTGTACTGATAACGGCGAGCTTGCCCTAGGGAAAAATGTTCTTGTTGCGTTCATGCCTTGGGAAGGCTATAATTACGAAGATGCAATCCTCATCAGTGAAAAACTGGTAAAAGAAGATGTATATACCTCGATTCATATTGAGGAGTATGAATGCGATGCCAGGGATACAAAACTGGGTCCTGAAGAAATAACAAGAGATATTCCCAATGTGGGGGAGGATGTCTTAAAGGATCTCGATGAGCGGGGAATCATACGGGTAGGAGCCGAGGTTAGACCTGGAGACATTTTGGTTGGTAAAGTTACTCCAAAGGGAGAGACTGAGCTTACTGCAGAAGAAAGGCTTTTAAGGGCAATTTTTGGAGAAAAAGCCAGGGAAGTTAGGGATACCTCTTTGAGGGTTCCCCATGGAGAAAGCGGAAAAGTAGTTGATGTTAAGGTATTCTCAAGGGAAAACGGAGATGAATTGGCTCCAGGAGTAAATCAGCTGGTAAGGGTTTATGTTGCGCAGAAAAGAAAAATTTCTGTGGGCGACAAAATGGCTGGCCGACACGGTAATAAAGGGGTAATTTCAAAGATACTGCCTGAAGAGGATATGCCTTTCCTGCCCGATGGTACTCCGGTGGAGATTGTTTTGAATCCATTGGGGGTTCCATCTCGAATGAATATTGGACAGGTATTGGAGGCTCACTTAGGATTGGCTGCAAAAGCCCTTGGGCTTCATGTGGCAAGTCCTGTATTTGATGGGGCTAGGGAAGAGGATATTGTTAATATGCTTAAAAAAGCGGGGCTTCCTGAAAGCGGAAAGACCATTCTCCGGGACGGCAGAACCGGTGAGCCTTTCCAGAATGAAGTGACGGTGGGTTATGTTTACATGCTGAAACTTGCACACTTGGTTGATGACAAGATACATGCCCGTTCTACAGGTCCATATTCCCTTGTTACCCAGCAGCCGCTGGGTGGAAAGGCTCAGTTTGGCGGTCAGAGATTTGGAGAGATGGAGGTATGGGCTCTTGAGGCTTATGGTTCGGCTTATACCCTTCAGGAGATTTTAACTGTTAAATCCGATGATGTTGTGGGAAGGGTAAAAACCTATGAAGCTATTGTTAAGGGAGAAAATGTGCCGGAGCCAGGGGTTCCCGAATCATTTAAGGTTCTTATTAAAGAGCTTCAAAGCCTGTGTCTTGACGTAAAAGTATTATCCGATGGTGATGAAGAGGTTAAATTAAAAGAAAGTACTGAAGACGTAACTGATACTGCTAAGGAGCTGGGAATGGATATCAGCGGAGATGGTAGGGGCAGTATGAAAAAGAAAGCTCAAAAAGAAGACGAAGAAAATGAGAAAAAAGAGGATGAAGATGATGACGCAGAAAGCAGTTGTGATAATCCTGAAGATGATTTGGAATTAGAAAATTATGATGAAAATGAAGAAGAATAAAGCTGCTGATTTGAGCTATCCAACTAAAAAATAATGAAGGGGGAGAAAGGACGTTGCTGGACTTAAATAATTTTGAAAGGATCAGAATTGGTCTAGCTTCCCCAGAACAGATTCGTGAGTGGTCCAGCGGTGAAGTTAAAAAGCCGGAAACCATAAATTACAGAACATTAAAGCCGGAAAGGGAAGGCCTCTTCTGTGAAAAAATCTTTGGTCCGACCAGGGATTGGGAATGCCACTGCGGTAAATACAAAAGAATCAGATACAAAGGAGTAATATGCGATAGGTGTGGTGTTGAAGTAACCACATCTAAAGTGCGCAGGGAAAGGATGGGGCACATAGAGCTTGCAGCGCCCGTTTCCCATATCTGGTATTTCAAGGGTATACCCAGCCGTATGGGTCTTTTGCTGGATATGTCCCCTCGTTCCCTGGAAAAAGTTTTGTACTTTGTATCTTATATAGTAATTGATCCAGGGGACACACCCCTTATAAAGAAACAGCTTCTCTCAGAAGCTGAGTATAGGGAGTATAGAGAAAAATACGGCAACAGCTTTAAGGCTGGTATGGGAGCTGAAGCCATTAAAGAACTGCTTCAGGAAATCGATTTGGATAAACTCTCCCAGGAGCTGCGCCAGGAACTGAAAGAAGCCAGCGGACAGAGAAAGGTAAGGGCCATAAGACGCCTTGAAGTGGTTGATGCTTTCAGAAAATCCGGCAATAAGCCTGAATGGATGATTTTAGAAGTTATTCCAGTTATACCCCCTGAATTAAGGCCCATGGTTCAGCTGGACGGGGGGAGATTTGCCACCTCGGATCTCAATGATTTATACCGCAGGGTAATAAACAGAAACAACAGATTAAAGAGACTTCTTGATCTTGGTGCTCCAGATATTATCGTCCGCAACGAAAAGCGCATGCTGCAGGAAGCAGTGGATGCTCTAATTGATAACGGCCGCCGTGGTAGGCCCGTTACCGGACCAGGAAACCGCCCCTTAAAATCCTTAAGCGATATGCTTAAGGGTAAGCAGGGACGATTCCGTCAGAATCTACTGGGTAAAAGAGTGGATTATTCAGGAAGATCCGTTATTGTTGTGGGACCGGAGCTGGAAATGCACCAGTGCGGTATGCCTAAAGAAATGGCTTTGGAACTCTTCAAGCCCTTTGTAATGAAAGAGCTTGTTGATAAAGGATTTGCTCATAATATTAAAAGTGCCAAAAGAATGGTTGAGCGTTTGAAGCCGGAAGTTTGGGATGTTTTGGAGGAAGTTATTAAGGAGCATCCTGTTCTTCTTAACCGTGCTCCAACACTTCACAGACTGGGAATTCAAGCTTTTGAACCGGTTCTTGTGGAAGGCCGCGCCCTTCAAATACATCCCCTGGTATGTACTGCTTACAATGCAGACTTTGACGGGGATCAGATGGCGGTTCACGTACCTCTGTCTGCAGAAGCTCAGGCGGAAGCCAGACTGTTGATGTATGCTCCGTATAATATTTTAAACCCAAAAGACGGGAGGCCAGTAGCTACCCCGACACAGGATATGGTTTTGGGAGCGTTTTACCTTACTATTGAAAAAGAGGGAGCCAAGGGAGAGGGTAGAGTATTTGCTAATTATGAGGAAGCCCGTCTTGCTTATGAAGAGGGTATTATAGATCTTCATGCTCGAATTAAAGCTAGAGTCAACGAGGAAATTATTGAAACCACTGTGGGGCGTATGATCTTTAATTTTGATGTGCCCATACCAAAGGAACTGGGTTTCTATAACATGGAAATAGGCAAGAAAGAGCTTGCCCAAATTGTTATGGACTGCTACCGCAAACTGGGTGTGGAACGTACCAGGGAACTGCTGGATGGTCTTAAAAGGGTTGGCTTCGAATGGGCTACAAGAGCAGGTATAACCATCGGTTTGGAAGATCTTGATACTCCGCTGGACAAAGAAGCCGTTATTTCAGAAACAGAGAAGAAAGTCGAAGAAATTGAAAGGCAGTATCGGCGCGGTCTGATCACTGAGGAAGAGCGCCACGAAAATGTTGTAACTTTATGGAGCCAGGCAACAGAAAAGATAACAGAAGAATTGATGAAGTCTTTTGATAAGCTTAATCCTGTGTATATGATGGCTAATTCTGGAGCCCGTGGTAATGTGCAGCAGCTCAGACAGCTGGCAGGAATGAGGGGACTGATGGCAGACCCATCGGGAAGAATCATTGACCTCCCCATTAAGGCTAACTTTAGGGAAGGGCTAACAGTGCTGGAATACTTTATCTCTACCCACGGCGCCAGAAAAGGATTAGCCGACACTGCTTTGAGAACCGCGGATTCTGGCTATCTCACTAGAAGACTGGTGGACGTTGCCCAGGATGTTATTATCCGTGAAGAGGACTGCGGAACCACCGAAGGACTGACAGTTAGGGAAATCAAAAACGGTGATGAGACTATAGAATCACTAAAGGAAAGAATATTGGGCAGGCTGGCTCTGGAGGATATTCATCATCCTGAAACAGGTGAGGTTATTGTAAAGGCAGATGAAGAAATTGATGAAGAAGCTGTTGAAAAGATTATCCAGGCCGGTATTGATGCTGTTAAAGTAAGATCAGTTCTTACCTGCAGGACGAGGTATGGAGTATGCCGCAAGTGTTACGGAAGAGATCTAGCTACAGGTAAGTTGGTGGAACTGGGTGAAGCTGTGGGTATAATTGCAGCTCAATCCATTGGAGAACCAGGCACCCAGCTGACCATGAGGACTTTCCATACAGGTGGAGTTGCGGGTGAAGATATTACCCAGGGTCTGCCCAGGGTGGAAGAGCTTTTTGAGGCTAGAAAGCCTAAGGGTCAGGCTATTATATCGGAAATTGACGGTGTGGTCAGCATTGTTGAAGAAAAAGGAAAAAGAAAAATACAGATTACGGGACCAGATGGAGAATTCAGTGAATATACAATCCCATATGGATCCAGGATTAAGGTAAAGAATGGAGATCATGTTTCTGCAGGGGATGAGCTGACAGAAGGTTCCGTTAACCCCCATGATCTGCTGAAGATAAAAGGAGTTCGTTGGGTTCAAAATTATCTCCTTGAAGAAGTACAGAGGGTTTACCGCATGCAGGGTGCGGATATCAATGACAAACACATAGAAATCATGATCCGTCAGATGCTGCGAAAAGTAAAGGTGGAAGATCCTGGGGATACAGATCTCCTCCCCGGAGGATTGATAGATGCCTTTGAGTTTGAAGAAGAGAATAGAAAGATTATGGAGAAGGGAGGAAAACCTGCAACAGCACGTCCCGTTATATTGGGAATAACCAAAGCTTCTTTGGCAACAGATTCTTTCTTATCTGCAGCTTCGTTCCAGGAAACTACCAATGTCCTTACTGAAGCAGCAATAAAAGGAAAAGTCGATCCCCTTATGGGCTTGAAAGAAAACGTGATCATTGGAAAGCTTATACCGGCAGGAACAGGAATGGCTAAATACCGCAGCATTGAAATTGAGAATGAAGAAGATGGGAAAGAGCCAGGGGTTTCTGAAAAAGAAGCTGAAGATATGTTAAAAGTCTGATTCTTGTTGACAGCTCTAATGATGGATGGTAAACTTTAAAAGTGTGCAATTGCCGAGGGGGGGTTGGTAGCGTTGTCTTTGAATGAGTTGAAGGAAGCTGCCCACAGGGTGGTTGGTACGAGGCAGACCACAAAAGCTGTTCAGGAAGGTAGAGCAAAAAAGGTTTTTATTGCAGAAGATGCCGAGGATCGAATCACCGGCCCCTTAATTGAGCTCTGTAAAGCAAAGGGCATTGAAATAGTTAAAGTAAAGTCAATGAAAGAGCTGGGCAGCACCTGCGGCATTGACGTAGGTGCTGCTTCTGCAGCTATAATTGAAGGATGAATTTTGTTTGGAAGGGGGTGTAGGAGGATGCCCACAATAAGCCAATTGGTCAGGAAGGGAAGGAAAAAATTAGTTAAGAAAACAAGCGCCCCGGCTTTGAAGGAGTGTCCCCAGAAGAGGGGAGTTTGTACAAGGGTTTACACAGCAACGCCCAAGAAGCCCAATTCTGCTTTAAGAAAGGTGGCCAGGGTTAGGCTGACCAACGGCATAGAAGTTACTGCTTATATTCCCGGCATAGGTCACAACCTTCAAGAACACTCTGTGGTTCTTGTAAGGGGTGGAAGGGTAAAGGATTTGCCTGGTGTAAGATATCATATAATCCGCGGTGCGCTTGATGCCGCAGGTGTTGAAGATAGAAGACAGGGCCGTTCCAAATACGGTACCAAGAAGCCTAAAAAATAAAGTAAAATACGCGTAAAAGGGGGGGAAGTAATGCCGCGAAGAGGTAGTGTTCCAAAGCGTGATGTGCCAGGTGACCCTGTATATGGGGATAAAGCGGTAACCAAGCTTATAAATCAGGTTATGAAGCACGGCAAAAAGAGCCTTGCTGAAAAAATTGTGTATGGGGCCTTTGAAATTATAAGGGAAAAGAAGAAGCAGGATCCTTTAGAAGTGTTTCATCAAGCCCTTGAAAATGTGAAGCCTGTTTTGGAAGTAAGGGCCCGCCGTGTGGGAGGAGCAACCTACCAGGTGCCTGTTGAAGTCAGGCCTGAAAGGCGTCAAACCCTTGCTATACGTTGGATAGTTAATTTTGCAAGGGAACGCAAAGGAAAGAGTATGCAGGAAAAACTGGCAGCGGAACTGATGGAGGCTGCTGAAGGTCAAGGCGGAGCTGTTAAGAAAAAAGAAGATACCCACAAGATGGCCGAAGCCAACAAAGCCTTTGCACATTATAGATGGTAGATTTTTCAGTTTTGCCCCGCCAGTATGATTGTTTTGCACATTGAATGTGGAAAGGAGGGTAACAGTGAACGACGCATTCCCATTGGAAAAGGTACGAAATATAGGGTTGATGGCTCATATAGATGCTGGAAAAACCACAACAACGGAAAGGATTCTCTTCTACACCGGTCGTGTGCACAGAATGGGAGAAGTTCATGAAGGATCAGCAACCATGGACTGGATGGAACAGGAGCAGGAGCGCGGTATTACGATTACCTCAGCAGCTACTACATGCTACTGGAAAGGGCATCGTATCAACATTATTGATACGCCAGGACACGTGGACTTTACCGTAGAAGTTGAACGTTCTCTCAGAGTGCTGGATGGGGCAATTGCTGTGTTCTGTGCTGTGGGAGGAGTTGAACCTCAGTCTGAAACGGTGTGGCGTCAGGCTGATAAATATAATGTTCCCCGCCTTGCTTATGTAAACAAAATGGACCGAGTAGGGGCAGATTTTTTCAGAGTTGTGAAAATGATTTCCGAGAGATTGGGTGCCAATCCTGTACCCATTCAACTCCCCGTAGGGGTAGAGGAAAAATTTGCTGGGGTTGTTGATTTAATGGCTAAGAAGGCAGTTATTTATATTGATGATTTGGGCACCCAAAGTAGTGTAGAAGATATACCAGAAGACATGGTTGATTTAGTTGAAGAATACAGGGAGCGGCTGATTGAAAGTGTTGCAGAGCACGATGAGATACTTTTAGAAAAATACCTTAATAATGAAGAAATAACCGTTGAGGATCTGAAAAGAGGAATCCGCCGTGCTACCCTGACCACCAGCATAGTACCTGTGCTGTGCGGTTCTTCATTTAGAAACAAAGGAGTTCAACCTCTGCTGGATGCTGTGGTGGATTATCTGCCATCTCCTCTGGATGTACCTCCAGTGAAGGGGATAAATCCAATTACATCAGAGGAGGTTGAAAGAAAGCCCAGTGATGATGAACCCTTTGCAGCTCTTGCGTTTAAAATTATGAGTGATCCCTATGTGGGCAGCCTTACGTTTTTCAGAGTTTATTCAGGAGTGCTGAAAACAGGCTCCCATGTCTATAATTCAGCTAAAAAAAAGCGTGAAAGAGTGGGCAGGATTTTGAAAATGCATGCCAATCATAGAGAAGATGTGGAAATGGTAAGAACAGGAGATATTGCAGCAGCTGTGGGATTAAAACATACAACTACAGGGGATACCCTTTGTGATGAGAATAATCCCATACTTCTGGAATCAATGGAGTTTCCTGAACCTGTTATTGATATAGCTATTGAACCTAAGACCAAAGAAGATCAGGAAAAAATGGCTGTAGCGTTAAAAAAGCTTGCTGATGAGGATCCCACTTTCAGAAGCCACATCGATCCTGAAACGGGTCAGACTATAATTTCCGGTATGGGAGAGCTGCACCTTGAGGTGATAGTGGATCGTCTGCTCAGGGAATGGCATGTTGGCGCAAAGGTTGGCAAGCCCCAGGTGGCATACAGGGAAACCATTAGAAAGAAGGCCAGAGGAGAAGGAAAATTTGTTAAGCAGACAGGAGGTCGAGGGCAGTACGGCCATGCTGTTTTAGAAGTAGAACCTTTAACTTCAGGAAAAGAATATGTGTTTGAAAACAAAATTGTTGGAGGAGTAATACCAAAGGAGTTTATTCCTGCTGTGGATCAGGGAGTTAGGGAAAGTATGGAAAGCGGCTATTTAGCCGGCTATTCTGTGATTAATGTAAAAGTATCCCTGGTTGACGGTTCTTTCCACGAAGTGGATTCTTCTGAAATGGCTTTTAAAGTTGCAGGTTCCTATGCCTTTAGGGATGCTCTTAAAAAAGCAGATCCGGTGCTGCTGGAACCCATAATGGAAGTAGAAGTGATTGTTCCAGAAGAATATATGGGTGATGTTATTGCGGATCTAAATTCTCGTCGGGGAGATATTGAGAGTATTGAACCCCGTTCAGGAGCTCAGGCTATAAAGGCATATGTGCCTTTGGCTGAAATGTTTGGCTATGCTACAGATCTGCGTTCCTTAACCCAGGGAAGGGGAACATACGTAATGCGTTTCAGCAGGTATGATGAAGTGCCTAAAAATATTGCTGATGAAATAATTAAGAGAAGGGGATTTATTAGATAATTTATTAGATAATTAAATATTTTAAAAGGAGGATGAAAGAGGATGGCCAAGCAAAAATTTGAGAGGACGAAGCCCCACGTAAACATAGGGACCATAGGGCACGTAGACCATGGTAAGACCACATTAACGGCGGCGATAACCTATATACTGGCGAAGAAAGGGTTAGC
>LGEZ01000015.1 GCA_001508005.1 Clostridia bacterium 41_269 | reverse complement strand
CTTAAAACCTTTAGTGGGAAAGACTTTGTATGTTCACCGCAAACCAATAGCTCAATTCACTGTAACATTAACGCCCAGCGGATCAAATTTCAGAATAAACATCACAGATCAAAGTTATGATCTAGACCATGAATCGCAGCCCAACAAGGGGATAATAGCAAAGCAGTGGAAATGGAAAGAAGCTACAGCAACAACATGGAACAGCGGAACACCTTCAACAATTACAGCAGGAAAAGTTTATCTGATCTACCTGCGGGTACAGGACGAAGAAGGGGTATGGAGCGATCCTGAAGTAAAAGTAGTATCCAACCTGAACCTTCCCCCTGTAGCACTATTTGAGGTAAGGCCTGTTACACAGGTATTGAACAAGCCTTTGAACGTAACAGATAAAAGCTACGATCCAAACGGAGACGCAATAGTAAAATGGACATGGGCAATCACAAGACCAGACAATTCCAGAACGGAAACAACAAGCACTAGCAAAACAATACCATCACAGGTTACCAATATATCCTCAATGGGCGTGGGAACATATAAGGTTGAACTCAAAGTACAGGACAGCCAGGGATTGTGGTCAGAACCTTATTCCCAGTATGTAACAATAATAAACGGAAACCTTCCACCAGTAGTAGAAGAACTATCTTTCAGCCCTGACCCGATAACAGCTGATGAACCTTATACAAGAACTGTTAGAACAAGCGATCCTGAAGGGGACCCAATAATAGCCTATGAATGGAAGGTAACAAAACCAGACGGAACAACTGTAACCGTAACTAAGTGGGAATTAACTTTTGAAGAGATGGGCTTTGATGAAGATGGAGAATACACAATACAATTAAGAGTATTAGACGATCCATCATGGCGGCATCCGAACCTTGAATCAATGTGGTCTGAACCTAAGATTGTAAAAGTAACGGTAGAGGGCAGATTAGCAATAGAGGGAGAAACAAATAAAGATGTGTACAGAGCAGGTGAAGCAATAATTATTTATGCTACCACGACAGGAAAAGCGTACAAAGTAGAGGCTGAGATGTGGTACTCTGGCAACGAATTCACCAGCGACAATACAACCGAGCTAGTGCCGGACGAACCGCTGACGGATCCTCCGCAGGACGTGATGACGTGGCATACGAGGCACGAAAAAGGGAACAGGGACATAGTGGTGATTATTCCAAAGAACATGCCTGACGGAACATACGAGATAAAACTGACGGCGTACAAGAGGCTTCTTGGTGGAGGAGAAAAAACAGCAGAGGACACCATAACGGTCAGGGTAGAAGGGGTCATCTATGACGACTCAAAATCCCAGATTATAGGCAGATAAGCTCCTGGATTTTTCCAGGGGCTTATTTTTTTTACATATGCCTAAAACGGCTCAAATTGGTTTTTTTTAAATTTTAACTTCCCCGCCGGGAAGTCCCCTTCCGTGAGGAAGGGGATGAAAGGCGGGCATTGTTTGTCTTCAGTTCTTCTGATAGAATAAAAGCATGAAGTACCAGCTAGATAAAGGTTGCCACTCAGTATATTCACTTCGGTTCCACTACGTCTGCTGTGTGAAGTACCGGAAAAAAGTGCTGACACCAGAGGTTTCTTCGTGCCTGAAAGAGATAAACCTCGGTGTTGCCAAAAAGTTCGGGGTGCAGATCATCGAGCAGGAAACCGACCTGGATCACATCCATGTCCTTTTCGCCTCGAAACCCCAGGTGCAACTGTCGAAGTTTGTGAACTCCCTCAAGTCGGTTTCGGCGCGCCTCCTCTTTCGGAAATTCCCCGACCTGAAGAAGGAGCTGTGGGGCGGCCATTTCTGGTCCCCGAGCTATTTCCTGGCCTCTGTGGGTGAGGTGAAGCTGGAGGATGTCAAGCGTTATGTCGAGTCTCAAGGTAATGCGTAACTACAGATTCAGGCTGTACCCGAATAAGGAACAAGAGCAAAAGCTCCTGGACTGGCTGGAGGCATGCCGGTGGATATACAACGAAGCCCTGGCTCAAAGGAAAAATGCCTGGGAGCAGGAAAGGAGAAGCGTTACCCGCACCGAACAGCAAGTGTGGCTCAGAGAAGCCAAAAAGGCGAATAAGCGTCTGCGGGAAGTTCACTCCCAGGCAGCCCAAGAAGTCCTCTTCAGGGTAGAGAGGGCTTTTGCAGGTTTCTTTCGGAGGGTGAAAAATGGGGACACGCCCGGCTATCCGCGCTTCAAGGGCAAAGGGCGTTACAAGTCGCTGACATTCACGCAGTTTGGCAAGGGTCTAGGGGCCTGCCTTGCAGACGGTAAGCTGAGGCTCTCTAAAATCGGTCTTGTCCGCATAAAACTGCACAGGGTAATTCCCGGCAAGGTAAAAACTGTCACCATAAAGCGCGACGCAACCGGCAAGTGGTGGGCAATTTTTGCAACTGAAGTAGAAATATCCGCCCCCTTAGTTCGTCCGGGGCCTGCTGTCGGTGTCGATGTCGGCCTGGAGAAGTTTGCTACTTTATCTAACGGAGAAAATATCGAAAATCCGCGGCACCTTATAAAAACGGAAAGGAAGCTCAAATGCGTCCAAAGGAGCCTTTTCCGCAAGCAAAAAAGCTCCCGCAACAGGGAAAAGGCCAGACGGAAGCTGGCGAAGCTCCACGCCAAAGTCCGCAACCAGCGGAGGGACTTCCTGCATAAGGTGTCGAGGGGACTGGTAAATGTTTACGGCTTTATAGCGGTAGAAAACCTCAATGTCAGAGGTATGGTGAGATCCCATTGCCTGGCGAAGAGCATCCACGATGTGAGCTGGAGCGAGTTCCTCGCCATGCTTGAGTACAAAGCGGCGGAGGCTGGTACCAAGCTGGTGAAGGTGAATCCGTCCGGCACCTCGCAGGAATGTAGCAACTGCGGGAAGACCGTGCCTAAGGACCTGTTTGTTCGGCTACACGAGTGCCCGCACTGCGGGCTTGTGCTTGACCGCGATGTGAACGCTGCCCGAAACATACTCAAGAGGGCGCTGGCCCTGGAGGCGGCCTAAAAGCCTCCCTACCGCGGGAACCGCGGGAAGTCAGGCCTGTGGAGGGGCCGCAGGCTTCCAGTGAAGCAGGAAGCCCCTCCCGTAAGGGAGGGGTGGTTCACATGTTTCTGTAAATCTCAACAAAGATGTTTTTGATATTGAATTTCCGGAGACAGCCAGCGATATATTTGACAGTATGTTTTAGAAGGGAGGGAGCTTTGTTGCTTAAGATGGCTAAATGGGGGCCGGTTCTTACGGGTAGGAATCTAGGAAAAATCGTAAGAAATGAAATAGAGGCTAAAATATGTTCCAGTAATACACCTATTATTATAGATTTTGAAGGTATAAGAATAGCTAGCCACTCATTTTGTGATGAGTTTTTTGGAATATTAGTTCTTAATAATGAAGAAATAATCAAACAAATTAAGTTTATTAATACGAATGAAACGATAAAAAGAATTATTAAATATGTAATGCTTGAGCGTATGCAAGAAAAAATGGAAGCCGCTGGACAACAAACTATTACCGTATAATAATTACCAAAGAAATTTATTTGTAGCTTTTTATTTCTAAAATAAGCTCCTGGGTTTTTCCAGGGGTTTATTTTTTTGTGCAGCTGTTTTCGGAACAAAAAAAGGGAGGTGTGGAGGGAGTTTTTTAAACGATGAGGTTTATTAACAGAATAAGCTGTTTTATCTGCTCTTTTGCCGTAGCGATGTCTGTTCTTGTAGGAATAGCATACGCAAAGGAATTGCAGGAAGAAAAATCCATAGCTGTTGAAGCCTTTTTTTCTTCACGGGCAAGACCTGCACTCTTTGAAACAGTTTCCTCCAAGCTGGTGAAGTTTCCCGAAGGGTTTGACTCTAACAGCGGAAAAATTATAAATATTAACGGGGACTATGCTTTTATTGTAAAAGGCAACTTTTACACGCTGACTATGAAAAACATTCAAGGAATGACAGAGTACGCAATATCAAGGGATAATTTCATAGGTTATACAGACTGGAAACCTTTAACCATAGACAGCAGTGGTAAAGGAAGTTTTACGGAAACTATAAGTGTAAAAAGTCCCGGTCTATATAAGACACAAATCAAATTCAGGAATTCCTCGGGGCAGGAATCAAAAACTATAAACCGAAACTTTTTTGTAGACTGGTCATCTCCTGCTGGCACTTTTGAAAGCCATATCAAAGGTCAAACAGCAACCAAAAATAGCACAATTACAATGGATATAACCGCATCAGATGACGCATCTCCTTATATACTCTACAATTTTGGAGAAGGGTGGAAACTGCTGTCTGAAGGATACGCTGAAGTTAAGCAAGGCGTAAATAAGTTAACACTGCAAATAAGTGATATTAACGGCAATATAACGGAACTAAACAAAATTGTTTTCGGAATGTAAGCAGCAGTAAAGGACGCCAACGGAGTGGTTTCCGCTTCGCAGGAAGTGGTCTTGGTCATAGACAACCACCTTCTGTGTAATAGAAAGCTTTGAAGGGTACAACAAAGCAACAGCAACAAGTACAAACTCCGTAAAACTGATGCTAACGGTTTCGGATAACATAAACAGTGAATTACAGTACGAATATCAAATCAACGAGGGAAACTGGCAAAACGGAGGAAAAATAAATACTGGTGTAAACATGATAACGGTTTCAGGGCTGACAAAAGGCATGAACACGATAAAGATAAGGGTAAAAGACTTGGCAGGAAATACAGCGAAAAAAACGGTGAATATATTTAAGCTGTAAAATAAGCTCTCGAATTTTCGGGAGCTTATTTTTTTATACGGCTAAATTATACAAACCAAAAAGGAGGGGTGCCTTTGCTTGCAAGCTGACAAAACCCATTTTATCTATTATCAAGAAAAATATAAAAAGAGGGGGAAAACAGTTGAAAGTATTTAAAAAGAGTAGGAGAAATGTTTATAACATGCTTGTTTTAGGAGCTGTATTAGTTTTAATGATATTACTTAATGTAGGCGTAGCCTCCGCTGATGAAATGCAGGGCTCAGGTACAGAAGATGACCCTTATATTATTAAAACTGTTGAGGATTTGAACAATATAAGAAATGATGTAACTGCCCATTATAAACTGGCAAATGACATTGATCTTACTGGGGTTGAATGGCAACCGATAGGGTTTCAAGGTGTTTTAGACGGAAATGGGCATGTAATTCGGAATTTGACATTAGAATCCTCAAATAATTATATCGGTTTATTTAGCTCTGTAGGAAAAGCTGAAATTAAAAACCTTGGTATTGAAAATTTCAATATAAAAGGCAGTAAGTATGTCGGAGCATTAGTGGGTTATGTTGATTGGTACAGTAAATTGACTAATTGTTATGTTAAAGATAGCACTGTAAAAGGTAGTGAATCTGTAGGTGGTTTAACTGGTTATGTTGATTGGGCTACTATAACGCAATGCTATGCAACTAATATTAATATTGGGAGTGCGCCTAAGTATGTAGGTGGCTTAATAGGTCGAGGATACAAAGCGGAGATAACTCAATGCTATGTAGATGGTATTACCCTAGGTAATACTTTATCAGATTATGTTGGTGGGTTTATAGGTTACGCTGTTTCAGGCAATATAAGTGAATGTTATGCTACTAATGTAAAGGTTACAGGAAGAAATGATGTCGGAGGGTTTATAGGAGATAATACTAATGGTAACACAACAAGTAATTGCTTTGTTGTTGGAGGTTCTGTAACAGGTAATGGTAATAGGGCTGGAGGTTTTGCGGGTTCTTCTCCTGTTACCAGTGCCCCGATTACGAACTGTTATGCAGCTATAGTTTGTTCAGGGAAAGGTTTTGTTGGTTGGTCTACCAACAATGTTATAACAAGCTGTTTTTGGGATGGAGATATATGTGTTGGAAAAACGGATGACTATGCGGCCAAAAAATCACATTCAGAAATGCTACAAAAAAGCACCTACACCCTTGCAGGATGGGATTTTGATACTGTTTGGGATATTCAGGATGGTATAAGCTATCCTTGGTTGAGAAACCTTCCAATCCCTGAAGCAGTAGGTGCTAAAATTACCCTAACGGTAGAAGACCTCAACGCTGTACCCTCCAGCATCAGCTTATTTGAAGGAGAAAGTAAACAGATAACTGCCATAGCAACCATGTCTGACGGTTCAACTGTTGATGTAACAGATAAAGCCACTTATGTTAGTGCTAATCCGAATATTGCAACGGTTTCCAGCAACGGATTGGTAACTGGTGTATCTGAAGGAAGTACAACAGTTACCTTCTTCTATGAAGGAAAAACTGTATCTGTACCTGTAACAGTAAGTGCTGGAGTGCAATCTATAACAGTAAGCCCTGCTTCATTCACAAAATTTGTCGGAGATACTGTACAATTAACCGTTATTGCAACTTTCCCTGACGGTTCAACAGTAGATGTTACCAATAGTGCTTCCTACGAAAGCTCCAATAACAATATTGCCTCGGTTTCCAATACAGGTTTGGTAACTGGAGTAAACGCAGGAACAGTAACTATTACCGTATCCTTTGGAGGTAAAACAGCTACCGTTACAGGAATTTTTGCCCTGCCCGTGGCTGAAGTAACCGTGGACAGCATTGACATAACACCCAATCCTTTAACTATTCCTTTGGGCGGTAGTGAACAGTTAACCGTTACAGCCAATATGTCTGACGGCACTACCGTTGACGTAACGAATTTAGCAGAATATCAGGGTTCTGATGAAAGCATTATACAAGTAGCCAGCAACGGCAAAGTTACAGGAGTAGGCGAAGGAACAACAACGATTACAGCGTCTTATGAGGATAAAACTGCTACCGCAGAAATAACCGTTGTAAAACCGACTTCAGGTGGAGATGATACAGGAAGCGGTGAAGGTAGCGGTAGTACTGGTGGAGATGAAGGCAGTTCAAGCGGTGATAGTGGCTCTAGTGGTGATATAGGCGGTAATGACGGTTCTGACGGTCAAAGCGGTGATTCTGGAAGCAGCTCTGGCGGTAGTTCCGACAGCGGTCAAGGCGGTAACTCTGGCGACAGCGGTCAAGGTAGTGGCTCTGGAGACAGCAGCCAAAGCGGTGATACCGGCAGTGGTTCAGGTAGCGGTTCTGACAGCGGTATAGGCGATAGTTCTGGCGATCAAGGCTCAAGTGGTGGTTCTGGAGGTACAGGTGAAGGCAGTACAGGAGACGATTCCGGCAGTACAGGTGGCGGTTCTGGCGATGGCAATTCTGGCGGTGATGAAGGCAGCTCAGGAAGTGGCGACAGTGGCACAGGTGGAGATGGATTAGGTGGTTCCGATAGTGGAAGCACGGGTGGAGGTTCTGACAGCGGAAATACCGGCGGGTCAGGCTCAGGAAGTTCTGAAGGTTCTGGCGGTGCAGGTGATAGTTCAGGCGGTAGCGGTTCCAGCTCAAGCAAAAGTTCAGATGAAAAAGATACCACTACAACAGACACAACAAACAACACAACAACTGATAATTCCGGCACTTCAAACGGCGAGGGTTCCGGCTCAAGAGACAACGATGCAAAAGTGATTGAAATAATAGCAGGAGACCGAATCTTGACAATGTATCTCAACAACCCGACCTACACGGTAAAAACTGAAGACGGCACAACAGTGGCAAAAACATTGGATGTAGCACCCTTTGCAAAAGAAGGAGTAACACTCGTACCCGTCCGTGGCGTATTTGAATCCTTCGATGCTCTTGTCAAGTGGCTGCCCGAAACAAGGCAGGTTATAGTATCCAAAGGAGACAACAAGATTGTTCTCAAGATTAACTCGAAGACAGCAATGGTAAACGGAGTGCCTGCACAACTTCTTCAGCCAGCACAAATCGTAAACAACAGAACATTCATCCCGCTTCGCTTCATCAGCGAAAACTTGAACAGCTATGTTCAGTACGAACACGAAACAAAGAAGATAGACATTTCAATCTACGATGATCAGGAACAACCTCAACAGCAGTCTTGAGAACAATCTAAAAAGAATCAAATTTTGCGACTTCAAAAGCTCCCGGTTTTTTTTCCGGGAGCTTATTTTTTTTGTGTGGCTTAAATTTTCAAAAAAAGGAAAGGGGGAGTAGCTTGGATTAGGAGCCATGAAGTTTAAAAAGATAAGCTGTTTTGCTTTATCTCTGGCATTAGCCCTTCCCGCTTTCATTGGAGTAGCATACGCAAGGGAAACATATCAAGAAAAAACCGTGCTTATGGAAGCACTATATTCTAGGAAAGAAAGACCTGCAATCTTTGCAACGATACTGGCAACAACCGAAGGGGACATAAACCTTGAAGAAACCAAAGCTCTTTTCTTCTCCACGGATGAAGAATCCAAAAAAGCATTTGAAATAGCAGGGAGGATACCAAAAGAACGGAGACCTGTTCTCATAGCGGTAGGCGGGAACAAAGAAGAAATAAGCAAAATGCTTCAGCAGGCGGGAATAAGAGAAAACGATTATGTAAGATGTGCGGGAATTCCTCCCTATGAAGAAGCTCCTTATCTTTTGTGGTACGAGAACGGGAAAGAAATGAAGCTCGTTAACTCTGATTTAATGGGACACTTAATCGAAGCAAAATACCCTGTTCTTCTTGCAAGTGCAGAGCTTCCTAAAAAAGGAGGAGCATCAGACCACAATGCAATGAGGGCAATGGCTGAAATAGACGGAACGATAGTAAAACCTGGAGAAGAATTCTCTTTTTATAGATGTGTAGGAGTATGCACAACAGAAAGAGGTTTTCTTCCTGCCCGTTCCATTATGGGCACTCCCGAAGGTCCGAAGTGGGTTTCAGATGTAGGAGGGGGAATTTGTAAAGCTTCAACCCTTCTCAATCTTGCAGTTGCAGACACACAAGGACTTAAAGTAACAGAAATTCATCATCATTCCCTGCCTGTATCTTATGCTCCTGCCGGCAAAGACGCAGCAGTTGCTAGATCAGCAGGTAAGGACTATAGATTTGTCAATAAGTTAGACAGACCCATAAAAATTAAAGGCTACTGGGAGGGGGAAACTTTAAAGTTTGAGATATGGGGCTTAAACAAAGAGAGATACTCATAAAGAGTGTTTTTAATGATTTCTAAAAAAAATTCATTCCTTGCTTTTTTACCTCCCGTAGTCGTAAGGGTCTCCCCCCATTGTGGGGGTAAATCGTAAAAACAGGGTCGAATTTTTTTATGTTCTTTTTAGTGAGGTTATGGATGTTTTCTCTCTTTTTAGTCCTGTCGTATTATCTTTCTGTAACCATTCGGATTGAATCTAAAAATAGGTGTCGCCATTGTCTAGAAAGGAGGATATATTTTGACTAAAGACGTAAACAAAAGTATGAACGGGGCTGAAAAACTTTTAGCAGAGTTGAGCAAATTTGCCTCACCAAATCGCAAAAACCTTTTTAAAGAAGCCGTTTTCAGAGATTACAGGGTAAGAAAATTTGTCGAAAAATATGTAAGGAGCGACATCTCTCAAACGGACATTTTAGCTTATTTAGGGGCAACTGCTGGTCCTGCAATAGTGGCTTTAGCAAAAGGTTATAGAATAACGGACATTGCTAAAGCCATGAATTTAAGACCTTCCGAAATCCGAAAGAAATTAGTGGACGCTTGTTATTACGCAAGCGTTTTCAGGTTTGAGAAGGTCGAAAATAAAGTTGAAACAAAATAAGGGGGTATAATATGACAGTTATCAGCATTGATGTGGGCTATGGCTACACAAAAGCCGTTTCAGAAAACGGCGAAAAAATTTCTTTTCCTTCAGTAACCGCTCCTTTAGGAGTTAACCGTCTGGAGGGAATGTATAACGGCGTTATAGACTACAGAGTAAGAATAGCCAACGAAGGCAGGGTAAACGAGGCTTTAATTGGCAGGGCAGCTCTCATGAGCAACTCTTGCAGGGCTTTTGTCGGAAGACAAGAGAAGCCTGAAGACATGCACGATGCTCTATTGCTGACCGCTGCTTATTTGTTATCCAACGGCTCTAACAACCCCGATATTATTTTAGCAGCAGGGCTTCCTCTTTCGTACTACAAAAACCAAAAGAACAAATTAAGAGAAAGATTATCAAATTTATCCGCCTGCGTAATGGTAAACGGAGGACAAGAAAAGTATATAAGTTTCAAAGGCGTATCCATATTTCCGCAGGGTACGGGAGTTCTGGCTGCTCTTGACGAAATCCCCGAAAAAGGAAGAATAGGGGTTCTCGATATAGGCACTTACACCACGGATTATCTTCTGTTTGAAATACAGGACAACATGCCCATACCCATTGTGGAAGGTTGTGGCTCCGTAGAAACGGGGATATTTTTAGCTCAAAAAGCCATAGCCATGGAATATGAAAAAGTTACGGGTTCGACCTTGCCTTTAAGCGAGTATCAGTCAGTTTTCGAAGATACGATAAACGGTCAGCCCGTGGTATTTTGGGGTAAAAAAATCGATCTCTTTCCTGCGTGGATGAAAATTCAGAGACAAATAGCCGAAACAATTGTCAGCGGAGCCATTGCAGCTTGGGAAAAGCAAATAGACAAGCTCGTACTTACGGTATTCGCAGGAGGAGGTTCAGCTCTCCTATTTGACATCGTAAAAGATATGTTCCCCTGCCCTTATTTAATGGAAGAAGGGTACTTTGCCAACGCTGTAGGTTTCCTGAAAATGTGTGCAGGTTAATATACGGTATGCCTGAATGTAGATATATCAATGGGTTAAGGCAATTTTTTAAGGTTTAAACCCGTATAGAAAAGCATGAAAAACCCGAAAATATAACGGTATACAAAAAACCTTGTGCATCAACGAATAGAGGGCAAAATTTAAGCATTAAACCCGTATACCTACGACAAAAAAGAACATTTCCGTAAAAATGTCCCGTACAGGAGGGGTTAAAATGCCCCGAAAAGACTTGAAACGCATAGAATTGTGGCTACCCGTAAACCACCCGATCTTTAAATGCCCGAAAGGTACATGGGCAACGACAGCAAAAGAATGGCTGGACATAGGGGCGGAACTCGCTGAAATGAAAGACATCCTCATGGAGATAAAGAGGATGCTGGAAAGCGGTTCCGCTTTTCCTGTTTCTCAAGATAAAAATGACGAGAAAAAAGAAGATAGCGGGTTCAATCCCATAGCGTTCGCCGAAAAATTACAGGACTTTTTCGGTTAAGGGGGTATAGTCGTGGAAAGCCTTGCTGAAAGAGTTATCAGTCAAAAAATGCACGACATTTACGAACAGGCGGAAAAGTTGAAGCTCATGATATGGGAAGCCTTTGAGCAGGAACAGGATATGCTGGTGTGGGCAAAACAAATACATCCCAACGACAAATACTCGGATGCTGAAGCGACTTTTGACGGCAAAACATTGAGAATAACCGTAAAAGATTTACCGCCACGCAAAACGGAAGTCAAAAACAGCAGCACACGAGTACCCAACCGTTTGTTAAAAGCCTATTGGATGGGAAACATCGTAAGTGCTATTAAAAAACTCAATCAGAAAGTGAAATTCAATAAAGCATTGTGCATTATTAAGCTGATTTCTCCCACGCATAAGAATTGGGATGTGGACAACAGAGCAGTAAGCTACATCTTAAACGCTTTGCGAATATCAGAAGTCATATCGGGGGACGATTGGAAGTCGGTTTCTTTGTTATTAACGGGCGATCAGGGAAACGATCCGAGGACGGAAATCACCGTTCTTGAGTATCCAGAAGATGTCATAAACAGCATAATTTAGGAGTGGAAAAATATAACAAATTTGGAAGTTCAGAAAGCACTTTTTCGACCCCCAAAAAGGGGTCGAAAAAGACCCCTAAATTTCAGACCGACCACATGGTAACAACGCCAAAAATTGAGTACCCTCAAAACCACATGGCAGAAAAGCGAATCTCCACATCCTTGAAAAATCTTGGTATGCAACGGATTAGACCTGCAAAAGGCTTTACAAAAAACATGCCGATTTTTGCAAAAGTTTAAAGAATATATTGCAGAAAACAGGGCATTTTTTGCAAAAGGTTACCCTTCTCTAAAAACTCATTTCAGGAGGACGAAAAAATGGCAATAACCGAACTAACTGAAAGGGACAAAAAACTGTTTAATCTTCTCTCTTTGGCAGGCGTTATAAAAACCGATCAGGCGAAACTGGCTTACGGGAATGTATCGAAATATCACATCAGGCGTATTGAAAGACTGGCGTCAGAAGGCTTGATAACTCGAGAAAATGGATATATACGAATGACTGCAAAAGGTATGCGTCTGGCAGGCGTGGAAAACAACCTTCGGATAGCGAAACACCGCTATAAAGAGCAGGCGATTACTGTAGACCTTATGACCCAGTTTCCCGATTGGGACTTCACTTTGGCGATCCACTTAAAGCGGAAGCAGGTTATAGAAAACGGGGCGCAGGTTAATGCTTTCTTAAAAATCAACAACACCAAATACGGCGTATATATCCTGACTAATGTGCCACGGAAGAAAACCTTGCAAATCTTAAAAACCGAAATGACAAACTTACGCCTCATAGACATAGAGCGGATTTTGGCGTTCTACACAAACCCCAAAATAGCCGAAGCCTTCTACGAAACCGAACTCCCTAGCGGAGTGCAGGAACTATGCCTACTTCCGTACCCCGCAGGCGTTTCTTACTTCAAACAGCTATACAATCCCGAATTCCATTCATTCGTAAAAGAACGATTTCCCAATCTCTCTAGCTCAAACAGACCCTTTGCACACTTCGAATGGCGGGACGCCTTCATAACAGTCTTATTCCACAACGACCTGATAAAACGCTACTACCTTGAGGAATACCTCAAGTACGCCCAAAAAAGAGAGGGCAGGCGTTGCATCGTGATAACGACCCCCGAAGCCACCAGCTTCGCCCCCGCAGGCGTTGAAATCGTCCCATACACCATAAAAGGAGGCTAAACCATGGAAACCCTAAAAGAAAAGCTCAAAAACCTCACCCCGACCCAACAGAAAATCCTGAAAATTACCGCAATCGCTTTAATCATCTACATCCTAGACGCATGGCTCCTCGGCAGCATCTCTCTTATGTTCTCCGACTGGGACCTCATGAAGAAGTCCTTCACCAATCCCTTTTACGCAGCCATAGCCGTCCCGCTTCATGGCTCAATCCCCGTGTGGATAATCCTCAACATCATCACTCTGGCAAGCGTATCGGCAGTATTCTACGCTTACTACATGCGCTATCCGGAACTGCATCAAAAGCTGTTTCCCAGAAAGGAGCCTGAGGTCTCCGACGATCCAACGTGCGGTACATCCAGATGGATGACCCGTGATGAAGCTGAAAAATTCTTCAGCTTCGGTCACGGCCCGGGGATACTCATAGGCTCCTTTGAGGGGGAACCCATCCGTCACGACAACCCGAGATTGAACCGCAACTGCATTGTGTTCGGCCCTCCCGGGACGGGAAAGACGTGGAGCTTTATTCTTCCCAATCTCCTTCAGGCGGCTGTCTCCGGAGAATCCGTAATAGCAACCGACCCCAAAGGGGAAATACTCCGTGAGACTCTCACCCTTTATCAGAATGAGGGCTATGTCATCCGCTCCTTCAACCTTGTGGACATGAATATGAGCGATCGCTGGAACCCCGTTGACGAAGTGAGATCCGAGCTGGACGCCCATTTGTTGACCCAGATCATCATCGAAAACACGGAAGGGCCGGCTCACCGTCCAGGCGGGGACAAATTCTGGGAGAGATCCGAGCAGAACCTTTTAAACGCTTTGGTCCTGTACGCTGTCCACGAAATGAAGCCTGAAGAAAGAAGCCTTGCGGGCATTTACGACTTCCTCACCAGCGGCAGTTTCGATGAACTGGACGGCACCTTCAGATGCCTTCCGGACGACCACCCTGCTAAAAGGCCGTACAACCTTTTCTGCATGGCCGAACCAAAAACCCGGGGCAACATTATCGCAGGGCTGGGTACAAGGCTGAAGGTCTTTCAGAGTAAAGCCGTCCGGGAATTAACTTCAGCAAACGACATAGACCTTGAGCTTCCCGGCAGGCGCAAATGCATTTACTACTGCGTCATACCGGACACGGACCGGACTTTTGAATTTCTATCGTCGCTGTTCTTCTCTTTTCTCTTTTTGAGGCTCACCCGTCAGGCGGACAGGTTTGGAGGCAAAAACCCCGTAAGGGTGAACTTTATCATGGACGAATTCTGCACCATAGGGGCCCTGCCCAACTTTAAAGACATGATTGCTACCATGAGGGGCAGAAACATAAACTGCATGATGGTTGCCCAGTCGCTCCCCCAGTTAAAAGAGAGATACCCTTACGAAGCCTGGAAGGAAATCATCGGCTGCTGCGCCTTAAGATTGGTCTGGGGAGCGGCTGAAAAGGAGACTACGGAGTATGTATCATCCCTTCTGGGCTCTGCTACGGTGGAGCAGTTCTCTTTTAGGAGAAAAGCTGGTGTACTGGATACTGCGCAGGTGTCCGTATCGCCTAAAGAGCGCGCCCTCATGGACCCATCGGAAGTGGGCAGGCTCCCCTTTGATGAAGGAATAGCTCTTGTGATGGGAGGCAATCCTTTAAGATTCAAAAAGCTTTCTTACAGAGAACATCCCAGTGCCTGTTTGCTTACCTCAGGCGGTAAATATACGCCTTTCAGGGAAAGGAATATTAAGGCTGAGGATATACATGTGCAAGTAGAAAGCTCTCCTTCGGGTTGGGAGGGTTTTATAAAATAACACAGAGTTAACATTAGAAATATTTAGTAGGAAAAACCTGCTAGATGTCGAAAAAATATAACATACTGCGATTGTACGAATAAGTGGTACAAGCATTTTAGAACTAGGAACGGATACACACTAGTAGTTTTAAAAAGCTTTACGGCATTAACAGAGGAAAGGAAAATATACCAGACCTTAAAAAGAGGAATGGTTATTTGCTGGGAAAATTTAAAGATAATTGCTATATAATCAGGGAGGCTGTACTTGTGACCAAAGAACAAAAGTTTTTAAACGCTTTAAAAGATATATTCGTTGGAACAAAGGTTGAAGGCGAATCTGGTTTCATAAACCTAATGAGAATAAAATCCTGCTATTTTGAAAAAAGTGTCTTTCCTCGTTTAATGGAAGATATAAATAAAGCCCTTGAGCCCTTTCCTGATTTTCGAGAAGAACTTTTTGACAGACTCTATACCTTCTTTCACCGTTACTTTAGCGAATCTGGTTCTATTTATTATCGTCACACTCCCTTACATGAGCGTGTATACGAACAGGTTTATACCGATGATCGAGATGTGATGCTTTTTTGGAAGACTCATATGCTTTATTACGTCAAAACTGATCGCTTATTTAAGAGCATGGAAATTGAGGTGGACAGTTTTCGCTTCTTCTTTGATGTGTCTTCACTGGAGCATAAGAAAAATAATGAGAAACGTGAGTTGGTTTATAGCTTTAAAGAAATACGAAACGACGGAGCTATAATCTTTAACGTTTCTTACTCCGAAAAAGGGCGAAAGACCAAGCTTGACAACATACGCAAAGAAATCAAGAATGCGCTGGGCCTGCCCCGATATACAGACCAGGTTCCCGGGGAGGAGGTACTCGAGCGTGCCTTTCGCATATTTGAGCGCCAGAGCGAGGTAGACTACTTCATATGCAAGGACGCCCGGAAGTTTCTGCGAGAGCAGTTTGACCTGTGGCTTTACCAGTACGTATTCGAGCCTGAATATAAGGAAGAAGGTTCTAGAGGGGGCACGATATGGTCTGAGAAGCGGATTCGTCAACTTCAGGTGCTCAAGGAAATAGCCTACAAGATTATTGACTTTATCGCCCAATTTGAGGATGAACTAGTTAAAATATGGAATAAACCAAAATTTGTAATTGATAGTCATTACATAATTACGTTAGACCGAATTGCCGCTCAAGAAAAAGGGCTGGATATGCTCCAACGACTGTTCGAACATCCTGGTATGGTAGCTCAACTACAAGAATGGCGTAGTCTTGGTATGATAGATAATGAGTTCAAACCCGTCGACGTATGGGAGGAAACCGATTTATTAGATCAAAGATTGAGCGACCGCTATCAGTATTTGCCCGTGGACACCAAATATTTTCCTGACCTTGAGATACTAATTTTGAGTCTATTCGACCAGCTAGATCAGGTTCTTGACGGTTGGCTTGTTTGTAGTGAAAATTATCAAGCCTTGAAGACGCTTTTGCCCAAGTTTCATGAGAAAGTAAACTGTATCTACATCGACCCGCCATATAATACGGAGTCTAGCAAGATTGACTATGTTAATATGTACAAACACTCATCCTGGATGACACTATTAGAAAATAGGCTATCTATTGCAAAGGATTACCTAAAAAACAACGGTATAATATGCGTTGCTATCGATGATAACGAATTATTGCACTTAAGACATGTCTTATCGTTGTACTTCCCTGAAGAGTTAGGAATTGCTGTAGTAAGGAGTAATCCTGCAGGGCGTTCAACACCAAAGGGCTTCTCTCTGAACCACGAATATGCCCTTTTTTTTGCAAAGACTAATGCGGCGACTGTTGGGCGGTTAGAGCGAACTGAAGCTCAAAAAGCCAGATACAGGGAAGAAGATGATAAAGGTGCTTTCGAATGGGTCAATTTTCGCAAACATGGCGGTCTTAGAAAAGAAGCGCCCAGAATGTTTTATCCTATTTATGTAAACCCTTCTGGAACTTGGAGAGTTCCTAAATTAGAGTGGAATGAAGAATTGGAAGAATGGGTTGTTCTTGAACCTCCTGCAGATGATGAACAGGTGCTATGGCCTATAGATGAAAATAACCAACAGAGGAGATGGAAGTGGACTCCTGAACGCTTGTTGCAAAGCCTTAATGAAGTTAAAGTTGATGAAGATCGTAATGGAAAACTTGCGATTTATATAAAGTCGAGGATGCCCGAAGAAGGCATAACACCACCAACCTGGTGGGACAAAGAGGAGTACTCTGCTACAGATTATAAAACCGCCGCGGGAAGACCCGTCTCCTTCAGGGGACGGGATGAAAGCGGCGGCCGGGTTAAAAAGTAAAAGCTGGGTTGTTTTTTTGTCTGAGTGTAGTATACTGAATTTGCTATGAAAACTAAAAAGACCAGGTATGCTCACTACAACATAAACTATCACTTCGTGTGGATACCGAAATACCGCTGCAAGATTTTGGTGGGTCCAGTTGCCGAGGAACTAGAACGGCTGATTCGGAAGGTCTGCGATGAAAGGGAGGTAGAGGTACTCAGCCTTTCCATCCAACCCGATCACGTACACCTTTTTGTTTCAGCTCCTCCAAGGCATGCTCCCTCTGTCCTCATCAACACCATTAAAGGGTATACTTCCCGCTACCTGCGCCAGAAGTTTCCGGAGTTAAGCAAACAGACGGGGCCGCGGCTCTGGACTAGAACGTACTACGTGGGTACCGCCGGTACGGTGTCTGCCGAAACTATCCAGCGCTACATTGCAGAGTGCCAGGACAAGTAGGTGAAACATATGGCTTGGAGCGGCAAATCGCACCCTCACCGTCTCCTTTTGACCAAGCAGTTCCCGCTGGGCCTGGAAGTATTACCGCTTTTCCAACCCGCCATGCTGGCGGCCAACCGTATCTGGAACTCCTGCGTTTGGCACAGCCGCGAAACCCTCAAGCAGGAGAACCGCTGGTCAACGGAGGCGGAACTCAAGGCGAAGTTTAAGTCCTTTGCCGTGTGGAAGGAGCTGCACTCCCAATCGGCACAGGCGGTGGTGGAAGAGTACTTTGAAGCCGTGTCCGGTTACCGCAAGCACCGGGAAAACGGTCACCTGGAGATGAACCCGCCAAACTTCAAGCCGAAAAACCACCTCCGCACCGTCACTTGGAAGAGGCAAGGCTTCAATGTTGAGGATGACTCCCTCGTGTTGAAGCTCTCCCGGAAGAAGGAACCCATTAAAGTCGCACTACCCGGCGGGTGGGATGCGGTCACCCTGCCCGACGGCACGGGAGTGAGGGGTACCCCAGTCGAGGTCAAGGTGAAGGCGGTCGTCCGCCGCCGCAAAGTGGAAAATCTGGTACTCCACGTGACCTTCGATCTGGGAGTGGTGCCCGTTTACCGCACAGGCGCCGTTTCGGCATACGACTACAACTCCGCCTTGGTGGCGCGGGCCACGTTGAGCGGCATTTTGGACCTCTTCATCTGCCGGGAAATTCTTTCCCAGGTGCAGTACAGGAACAAAACCATAGCCGATTTCCAGGAAAAAATGAGCCGCTTAAAGGAAGGCTCCCGCAGGTGGAGAAGGTGTCTTTCTGCGAAAATCCGCAGGCTGAAAAAGCTCGACCGCCGCATCAGGCAGATGGAACACGCCCTGACGAAGCTCTTTGCGGAGCTGGACGAAGCCGAGGGCGTGGCTTTTGCGGTGGTGGGCGACCTTACCGACCTGCGCCGCTCCGCCCGCACCGGAATGAAGGGTAAAAAGGCCACCCAGAAGATCAACCAGATGGCCTACGACCGGCTGCACGCAGAGCAACGTTACAAGAACCTCATGCGGGGCGTGCAGACTGACTCCTGGACGGAGAAGAATACGTCCTCCACGTGCTGTTTCTGCGGTGCCCGCAACCCTGCCTGGAGGAAGCACCGCGGGCTGTGGGTGTGCAGAAAGTGCAGGTTAATCCTTCAGGCCGACCTCAACGGCGCGGCCAACCTGCTGAAACAGTACCTCTTCGGGAGCTGCGTCGGCTGGAAACTGCCCTCCACCTTCGGCGAACCGCAGGTCTGGCGCTGGGACAAGAGGTCCAACAGGTTTGTGCAAGTATCTCCAAGGGCCGCGGCTTAAAAGGCCCGGTACCTGGAGTAGTCGGGACGGAAGTGACGGTCCCCTCCGGGAGACCCTCCGGCAACGGGTTTTAAAAGGGTCGTTCGCACCGGTGTAACCCGGCAGGTGCGTGCGCCTGCCGCCAGGAAGCCCTACACCTTTAGGTGTGGGGAGGAAGTCACGGTACTAGAACTTTAAAGAACTTATTTGGGCAACATGGATTGTTTGCTTATCCAAAAGCTGTCGATCTCATAAGCGACTGCATTAGAGTATGTAATTTCGATGAATCGGCTATTATTCTCGATTTCTTCGCGGGCTCCGGCACAACTGCTCATGCAGTAATCGACCTGAACCGCCATGATGGAGGACAACGCAAGTATATTCTTGTGGAAATGGCGGACTATTTTGATACCGTATTGCTGCCACGAATTAAAAAGGTTATTTTTTCTGACCAATGGAAAGACGGCAGAGCTCAGGAAAACGGCAAAGGCATCAGCCACTTTATCAAATATTTCCGATTGGAACAGTATGAAGACGTTCTCCGCCGGGCTTGTTACAAGGACGCCGAACCCATTTTTGTCCAGACCGACCCTTACAACCAATATGTTTTTCTTCGCGATACTAAGATGCTGGACAACACACAGACCGGCGAAAAGGTAATGACTGTAGACTTAGAGAAAAACGAGATCCGGGTAGATCTTAGCAAGCTCTATGACAACATCGACCTTGCTGAGACACTCTCCTGCGTCACCGGCAAATGGATACGCCGAATTTACACAAGGCCGGATGACCCTAGTCAGCCCGACGAAGTGGAATTTGAAGATGGAAGGCGTGTAAGCCTTACAACTCCCCCTTGGGAACTTGTCAAACCATTAATTTGGTGGTGATATAACAAATGTTGAAGTTACAGGACTTATTAAAGGATATCTCAGATCTTCCGGCTACCTGGACGTGCTTTGACTTATCTACTTTTTCCCAGGATAAAAGTCTCTTTGACTACCAGCAAGAAGCGCTTAAATTTGCCCTCCGAGGTTTATGGAAGTACTATGAAGATTGCGTCGATTACAAACCCGGTGAATCTCAGAATGCGGTTACCAGGCGCAAAGAGCAGTTTTATGAATGGTATCGCCAAAACGGCATTGATATAGATGATCTAGGTATATCTATTGATAAGCAAAGGCAAGATATACGCAATCTGCTAACAGACCACTATCCTGCTCAAAACAACTGTATCTCTTACAAAAACTTCATCAACCGAATGGCTTTTTGGATGGCTACGGGAAGTGGCAAAACACTAATCATTGTCAAAATGTTGGAGCTACTGTGGAGGCTAGCTCGTGTTGGAGAAATCCCTCAGCATAACCTTCTTGTTCTTGCCCATCGCGACGATCTACTGGAACAGCTGCGCGTTCACGTGGACGAATTCAATGCCGGAAACGAACTTTTTATCCGTCTTAGAGATTTGCGCGAATACCCCGAAGCCAAGCGGAAAGTAGCATCTTTATTCTCCAACCATGAAGTAACTGTATTCATTTATCGTTCTGATAATCTTAGTGACGAACAAAAAGAGCGTATTGTGGACTTCCGAAACTATGACGATAACGGCCGCTGGTTTATCTTTTTAGATGAAGCTCACAAAGGCGACAAAGAGGAATCAAAACGCCAGCACATATACAGTATTATGAGCCGCAACGGATTTTTATTCAACTTCTCTGCCACTTTTACCGACAAACACGATATAATTTCTACTGCATATGACTTTAACTTAGCACGTTTTATTAAAAATGGCTACGGAAAACATATAACCATTATGAAGCAAGAAAACAGGGCATTTCGTGACGATGAAGATTACAGCGAAGACGAAAAAAAGAAAGTAGTACTGAAAACCCTACTTATGCTTGCATACATACATCGTGCCTTCGAAATGGTTCAGCGTAAAGTGGGCAATAGCGTTTACCATCGACCGCTCCTGTTGGTTTTGGTAAACTCCGTTAACACCGAAGATTCCGATCTTAAACTCTTTTTCCAGCAGATAAGGGATATAGGAAAGGGCAAATTTGAAGCTCAGGTATGGGAGAAGGCCAAACAAGAACTGCGGCAGGAACTGGCCGATAGGCCACAGATGAAGTTCGAAGATCAAGAGTTAAAATTGGATCTGGCGCTTTATGACTTATTAAAACCCGAAGACATCTTCAAGGGCGTTTATAACGCTGAAAATCCCGGCGACATCGAAGTTTGGGTTCGACCTTCCAATCGTCAAGAGATTGCTTTCAAACTGAAAAATGCTGACCAGCCTTTTGCCCTCATAAAGATCGGCGATATAAGCGAATGGCTTAAAAACAAACTGACTGGTTATGATATCCTCGAAGGGTTTGACGACGAGGGGTTTTTCCAGCGCCTTAATGAAGACGACTCATACATCAACATCCTCATGGGCTCCCGTTCTTTTTATGAAGGTTGGGATTCAAACCGTCCCAACGTAATAACATTTATAAACATCGGCACGGGAACGGAAGCGCGTAAATTTATCTTGCAGTCCATAGGTCGCGGCGTGAGAATTGAGCCATTGGCTGGCAATCGAAAGCGATTGCAAAACCTGTACAACGCTGGACACGAAAGAGCGCGTGTCCTTTTTCCTAAAATAAAAGATATTGTGCTGCCTTTGGAAACTCTCTTCTTATTCGGCACCAACAGGAATGCTCTTAATAAAGTTATTGAAAACTTGAATTTAGAAGACCCTGTTAAAACAAGCCATTTAATAGAACTGGAAGTAAATTATGAAACAGTTGACGACCATCCCCTGCTTGTTCCAATCTATCGCTTCGCAGACCGGCCCTTAATAGAGCAGGAAAAATATAAGATGGGTAAGTTTAAGATTGCAGCCGAAGAATTGGAACTGCTCAAAAGATACATAAGTTATCTTGCTGATGAAAGATTACTGGTCGCTCTGCATAACGCATCTCCTGATCAAATCAAACTGCTCAAACAGTGTATAAGCGATCAAGATAAGTATTTCAATACTAGGGCTACCCGTTACTATAGTCGTATAGAACTGGTTATCAGTCAGTTGTTCAATTATTTTCGTGTAATACCCGAAGAGTTAGATAACTTTAAGCTACTGGAAAACGAAATAAGCCACTTCAAGCAAATAAAAGTGTTCCTTGAAGACATTGCAGAATTATCCAAAAAAATTGCTCATGTCAAAAATTACCCAAATAAAATGGCAGAATTGCGTCGAAAATTTGACTCGCAAGAACTATCCTTTGATGAATTTATTAATCAGTTAAAATCTCTGTCTAATAAAGAAATCTTTCAAGTTAACGGGCAGAACCTGCAGATTAGACATGTTGCTCATCATTACTACATGCCAGTACTCCTATCCGATAGTCAAAAAATCGACTTTATAAGCCATATAATACGGCATCCCAGTGAAGTGCGTTTTATAAACGATCTTGAAGAATATATCAGTCAGGATGGAAACAAATTTAGCAATTTCGACTGGTGGGTTTTTAGTAAAATAGACGAAAACGTAGACGAAATCTATATTCCGTACTTTGATCCCGAAGCCAACCGCCTTCGCTACTTTTATCCGGACTTTATATTTTGGTTAAAGAAAGACAAAAATTACTATATTGTTTTTGCAGATCCGAAGGGAATAAAGCATACAGAATTTGAACATAAAATTGAAGGCTTCAAAAAAATTTTTGAGGATACTCAAGGAAAGCCGCGCACCTTTCCATACAACGATTTAAAAGTAAGAGTATATTTGTTTTTATACACTGAAGATCAAAGTCTACTACCCGATGGGTACAAAGCTTACTGGTTAGACAATCCAGAAGCCATTGTAGAAAGGATAAAATGTTAAAATGGAAATTTATATAAAGAACTAACACATCATTGAAGAAGCCTGGATTTTTCTTTGATTATCTTTCTTTATGGAAGGTCCAGCAGTGCAAATTAATAAAAAAAAGGTTGCTGAAAAGAGGGAACACTTTGGAAAAAGGCCGTAATTTTCGAAACACTGCTTCTTTCGGCAAGCGGCAGGAATATGTTGTCATAGCCGAGTTGCTCCGCCGAGGCTTTGATGTGTACCAAACACTTGTGGATGACCAAGGGATTGACTGCATAATTCGACAGGAAAGAGGAGGGGAACTACGCTATCTTGACATTCAAATTAAAGCTAGGTCAAAAGAGTGCAGCTCCAAAGATGTAGGACGTTTTGCTGCTATGAACATCATTGATCCCAGGCCTAATTATTTCTTTATCTTCTATTCGGAGCAGACCAACACTTATTGGGTAGTTCCATCAGAAGATCTTGTCAAGCTTGCTTACCGGAACAAAACCGGAAAAAAAAGGGTCGATACAGCATCAATTTCTGCAATGTTAGAGCAGATGGCACAGTGAGAATTAATCCGAAGTTTGATTACTATAAGAACAACTTTTCTTTGCTTGAGTGGAGTTAGTAAGAAAATTAAAGTATCAATCCTCTTCAGAATGGAACAAGTTGTTCCCAAGTCGAGTTGTCTTACTATGACCTCGAATTCCTCCGCTAACCGGCAGTCTTTAGAGCCGAGATCATAGTTTATGAATTTCTCCTTATCTATAGGTACTAACCACAGTATCCTGTTTCAAGCACTGCTGCGAGCTTATTTGACAAAGCTCACGAATCGTTCAGAAACTTGTTGCGGGGTGATATTTTGAGACGGGTATGGTTGTTGCCTGTTGTTATAGGACTGCTATTGCTAGCTGCCTGGCCTTTTAGGTGGGAAAAAGGGCCAACGCAGACGGTGCATGGAAGTGACGAAGATTTAAAAATTGTTCACCTTCGCGATCGTTGGACTGGCCAGAATTGGCTTGTCTACTATGGTTGGCATGGAGAAGAAGTTTACAGCGGTGAAACATACCCGCATTTAAATGAAGAGGTTATCGCAAAGGAAGCTAGTTTAATCTTAAAAAGCCCGGAGGGCAGAAAGAAAAAGCAGGATTTGGAGGCAAAATTAGCGGAAGCAAAAGAAGAAAAGAAAAAACATAGTTATGGACATACCCAGTATCTTCGACTGGCAGAACAATTAAAAGCGAAACTTGAATCTCCGTATGATGACCCTTGGTTAACAGCAACTGACCCCGTATGGCAGATGGAAGCAGAACAAATTGTGAGACCAAGCATACCCCCAGAGTTGGTTAAAGAATGCGATGCCTGGCGAAATGCAAACCGACGTGTCAAAAAGTTAACCGAACAAATTAACAAACTGCCTGAGTGGGCTCAGAAGGAAGCAAAAAAGCGTCTTACCCAAGAAGCATACAGAAAGCGAAATATTGCCACTGGTATTTGGGCTGGCCTTGTTGGAATATCGCTGTTGACAAGCGTATATTTATTTGTTAGAGAGAAAAGAAAAAACGACAGTAGGTTGCTCTAAAAATATCCTTGACAGCGACGCAGAGTAGTGGTATTCTTACAGTAGGTCAAAGTATGCCCAAATTCATATAAAAAATGTCGGCAAAAAGTTAAGGTACGCGCGTGTGCAGCCCGATCGGAAGCGGTCGGGCTTATCTTTTTCAAGAACGGAAAGGGGGTCCCTGCTTGCCTGACCTTTCAAAACCTGTCAGGGTTGCATCAAAAAGTGTCATTGAGGGGTGCCGGAAACCTTATTGCGAACGATGCGGAAAGAAAGCTTCCGGTCAGCCCCATCACATTAGGCCCAGGAGCCTTGGGGGTTCGGACATAAAAGAGAATCTGATCCAGCTCTGCTTTGACTGCCACAGGCAGGCACACGACGGAAAAATACTCTATACAGAACTTGCTCTTATTGCCGCCCGTCGTGAGGGCCTGTCCCTTGAAGAAATATGCGAAAAGATCGGCTGGCCCGCTCCTGAAGAGGTTCCCGAACTGTCTTCAGCTCCTGTTCCGGAGCTTTCAAAATACACCCTGGAAGAGCTCCTCCAGATGTACGCTTCCCTTCAGGAATCCGAAGACGACACCCGCTGGGCAAAAGGAGCAGTCTGTCTTGTTCTTACGGAGGGTATGGGGATAAGCTCAAGGAAAGCAGCTTCCTGGCTCGGCTGTTCAGCTTCCCAGGTAAGGGAGCTTTCTAAAACCTTTAAAACGTTTCCCGAAGAGGAGATGCGTGTTCCGTTTCTTTCATGGCGGCACCACAGGATAGCGGCAGGCACCCCGGATCCTCAAAAGTGGATAATTGCAGCTGCGGAAAATCAGTGGTCCACCCGTCAGATGGAAGAAAGGATAAAAATTTTCTACGGAAAGGCAAAGGAAACCGATGTGTTTATGGCAAAGGCGGAAAAAGCCTGCCTTCTTGCGGCAGAGGTTTTTGAAAGCGGCGGCAAGGCAGCGGACTGGCTTAAGGAAGCACTGATTCTCCTTTTGGAAACCCACAGTAGAGACGCAGCGCAGGCATAAGGCCTGTGTCAGACTGTCGACAAAACCGCTTCTATGCTGTAAGGCATGGGAGCGGTTTTATTATAACATCACATAAATTATTAAATAAATCTGGTGAAAATAACATGATAAATGTAATTTAGTGGGGACGGAAATAAAATTATTATTGGTAGTAATACATTTAAAAAGAGAATATGCCAAAAATTCTACCCTGAAATCTTTGGAAATCAAATAACTTTCAAAGATAAAATATTGTTGTTCCGGAACTAAAATGCCCTTGCACTTCTTATTGGGAAGCGCAAGGGCAGATGAATTTACTGGATTAATTGGCTTTTTACACCTTTATCCTAGAACCTTTACATTCTAAATAATGCAGAAGTCCTAAGTTTACTTAAGATTGGCTAGTGCTTCTAGGCTTTTTGCTGCTTCTTCGACGGTGGCAGAAGTGAGGGTCGGGTCAATTAATTCAATGTCTGCTTTTTTTATAAGAGATGCCTGGTATAGAAGCCATTCTGAGTTTATATTATCGGGTGATACCCCTTCGGTTATTTGTTTTTTCAGCTTACTAATTAGCAGTAACTGTTTTGCTTTTTTGGGGAGAATTTCCTCAAGATATTTGTCTTCCCCAATCGTGTTCACAAACTCATTGAACTGGGCATCTTTCGATCTAACCATCTTCATATTTTCTTTTGCCCAATCAATATAGTCTTTTATCTCTTCTTCTGAGACCTTAAGCCCTTTCTTTAATGCTTCCTGGTACATTAGCTCACGTGAGAGAACATTAGCTAATGCTTTGGCTTCAGGGCTAAATTTTTCACCAAGTTGTTTATGCTTTAAAATTTTCTCTTGGGCTTGGGGGAATTCTGCTGCATCTTTTAAGATTTTATCTGCTTTTACGTTAGCATATTTCATTTCTGCAAGTTGATATTCATAATCAGCACGAAGAATGGGCTGGCCATTGGCTAGGGCAACCACATCATCTTCGGAATATTTTTGCAGAGCTTCAGCTTGTTGTTTTCCTAAAGTCCGGAAAGGGTCGTTTTCGGAATAAGCAGATACCGCTAAAAGCAATGTGATAGCCAGTATAATCAGTGACGAAATTGTCGCCCGTCTCTTCATTTTGCTACCTCCTTTATTTATTTTACCATAATTTAAAGCTATAAGTGTCATCGTCGAAACCTATTTGATTATACCCATCATACAAAAAGTAACCATAGACAATCTTTGTTTTGGCGGTAATAGATTTAGACATCATGAATTGTGGGGATGTACGTTTTCTGGGATACCATATGTCATCTGGGTCATGAATTACTGGGTAGCTGTACCAACTGCCCATAGAGCCGGCTAAGGTACTGCCACTATACAAATAGGTTGAATTCATAATATCAACCTCATAGGGGAAAATTCGTCCATTTTTAATTAGTCCATCATTGTAATGTTCGTAAACAAGATTCTTTGTTGAACTATAACTCGTAAACACCTCACTTGAAGAGTTAGTGACTGTCAATGGCCAAAGAGCCCCATCATATGCCCAAATATGAGTGAACTGGTCATTGCCTCCCTTTATGGTAGCAAGGGCAGCTGGTGAGAAAGCACATACAACAATGAGAGCAACAAGTAACGAAGCTAACATCCGTTGTTTCCTCATGTTTCTCCCCCTTTTCTATAATAGTTTATAATTTAGAGACTTAAACCATGTTCTTTGGAGAGACGTTACCCATCCAATTCCGCCACCCCCCTTACTAAAAATTGGTTTATTGCAGGTCAGTATATAAGACAAATGAGAGCGAAAAAAGATTTGTAGTATTATGCCAATTTTAGCAGTAACTTCCATGTTATATATTACCATAAAAATATCAGGGAGGCAAATATCATTCCTTATCCAAAATTATCCAAAATTCTGCTTTGTTTTTTTATGGGCAAGCAATATTCAATCGCAGATATAGGGACTTTTCGGACCGGTCTAGCCATACTGCAGACCAAATGCTTTTTTCAAAGCGTTGGTCTGAGCCTCCCCACAGCTGATGAAGCCGGGGGTTCTGAGAGGAACTACCGCAGCCTTTCTCGGACCCTCGCTGCCGCCAAGAAGCGAACCCTGCAACATTCCGGGTCTCGGCTTTGGTGATGTCTTGATAGCCTGCATTTTTTGGGATATTCTGGGCACTCTAAACCGGGGGTGTAAAATTTGAAAAACAAAAGAGATGAAGAATTCGTATATTTGACTACAAAAAGAAATGGAATGGAAATATGCAACATATTCCCAAAAAGGAGCGATCCAGAAAATGTTGAAAGGTTTAAGAAATGCATTGCAGAAATGATTCTGGGAAAAGTTGAAAAGAAGGGATGATTCTCTTTGACCAGAGCGGCTGCCTTATACAGGGTGTCAACGAAAAAACAGTTGAAAAGCGAAGACGACAGCATACCCGCACAGCAGCATACAATCAGGAATTTTGCCGCTGAAAAAGGCTGGGAACTGGTTAAAGAATACATAGAGCCCGGCGTCAGCGCGTTCAAAATATCTTCGGATAAAAGGGACATCCTGCAGGACGTTTTATCGGATGCCCTGCAGGGAAAATTTGACGTTCTGTTGATATTTAAGGCTGACAGGCTCAGCAGGCAGTCCTTTGAATATCCGCTGATCCTGAAGTCTTTTTACGATGCAGGGGTAGAAGTAATAGCGGTTGCTGATGCTCCAGGCGGACGCTCTCTAAACGTCGATGATCAGATGGACAAACTTCTACGCTTTATCGAAGGCTGGCAGGCTGAAACCGAAAGCAAGAACACTTCCATCAGGGTAAAAACTTCCATGATGGACATGGCAAAACGGGGGCACTGGTCAGGCGGCAGGCCCCCTTATGGATTTAAACTTCCGGATTCAAAAAAAGGGCTTCCACTGGAGATCAATCAGAAAGAAGCGGAAATACTTCTCCTCATGAAGCGTCTTTACCTTGAAGAAGAGTGGGGCAGTAAAAAGATTGCCGTTTACTTAAATGAGCATGGCTACCGCACCAGGGAAAATCGTTTGTGGACGGACGCAAGGGTTAGAACCGTTCTGCAGAATCCTATCATAGCCGGTCTGCCGGCCTACAACCGAACGAAACCGGGCAGTACACCTACATCAAGGGTTAGGATTAAAAACTGGTATGACATCAACAATCCAGAGATAATTATCCCCCGGGACGAAAACGGAAATCCAAAGCCCATCAAAGAATACACAATTATTTCCCTTGAGGAATGGCAGAAGCTGATGGAAGTAATGAAAAAGCGCTCAAAGAACACAAAACCGGATGCAAGATCCATGGACAGCACAGCTCTTTTGACGGGCTTTTTAAAGTGCGGCTACTGCGGGAAAGGGTTTATCTCAAGCCGCACCAGAAACGCAAAAACTGTTAGGCCAAACGGAAAGGTGTATGTATACAAAAAGGCAGTCTATCGCTGTTCAACTCATGCCAGGAAAGGTTCGGCGTTCTGTTCGGGTCAGGGAAGCTACTCACAGAAAAAGATTGACGGCATTTTTATGAGCGAACTTGAAAGTTTTTTAAAAAATGTTGATCTGGGAAGTTTAGAGCACTATGTAAACATGAAGCAGGCTTCAGCCCGCAGCCAGATCAGCAGGCAGATTGCGCAGCTTGAAAGGGAGCTTAAAAAAGTGCGGCGGCGTTTAAACAGCTGGGTTGATCGTTTGAACCAGTATTTTGCCGATCCGGAAGGAAGCATTTATTCTGAAGAAATGATGGCCAGGGAAATCAAAAGAGCGGAAGAAGAAGAGAAAGTCATAACGGAGCAGATAGCAGAGCTTAAGGCTGAACTTCAGCAGAAGCAGGTAGAGCGGGACAGCTTAAAACAGTTTGCAAGGCTGGCCCCCCGCTGGTTTGAAATTTTTAAAGAGTCTCCCGTGGAAACCAAAAAGAAAATGCTGAAGCAGATCATAGACAGAATTGTTCTCCGGCGTGATAAAATGGAGATAGTCTATAACATAAACCTCATGGAGCTCAGCGAAGCGGGCAGCGAAAATGCAGTGCGGTTTAAAATCGCAGTTGAAATGTGAAGTATATATAAATAGGAAGAAATCCGTAGCGACAAGGGCACAATCGGCGTTCCTATAGCTGTTTCAGCCGATTATTCGTTTATAGCTGAGACTGCAACAATGACCATACACCCCATTAGGTTAACAGGGTTAGTTCTAGGTGTGCCCCAAATGTATGAGTATCTTGATAAAATGCAGGATAGAGTGGTGAAGTTTGTTGTTGATCATTCCAATATTAGCCAGGAGAAGTTCAGGGAATTAATGTTTAAAACTGGTGAACTTGCTAGGGATATCGGAACGGTTTTGGTAGGGCGTGATGCTGTTAAAGTAGGATTGATAAACGAAGTGGGAGGGCTTTCAGAAGCTGTAGAAAAGGTAAAAGAGTTGATTGATTTAAGAAAAAGAAAGAGCAACGGAGAAGGTGGAAGATGATATTTTATACATTAATTCCTACAGAGTTGTTATTATTTGATGATATGGTTAAGCCAAACTTTAAAGAAATAAAAATGGGAGAAGCATCTTTAGTTGTAGAGGATCAAGGAGATGGAACGGTAAAAGTTGTAAGACTTATAAGCAGCAATCCACAGGATTATCTTGATGATAAATTTAAACCGGGTACAGTAATGAATTATACTTTAATATTTGAAAACCAGACATCATAGGTCTGGTAATTTTTTTGAAATTCATGGATTCATAGTAATGCAAAAATTGTAATTGTTAATAAGATATAGATGAAGTTATGGTGTGCTATAATTACCTAAGATAGTAATTTTGATAAAGAATAGTTGGGGGAGGGTATTTTTTTGAATTATATTCAGGCTGCCTTTCTTGGAATTATTCAAGGTTTAACTGAGTTTTTACCCATTAGCAGTTCAGGACATTTGGTAATAATGCAGTATCTGATGGGTATTCAAAATAGCGAACTTACTTTTGAAGTTTTGGTCCATTTTGCCACTCTTTTAGCAGTAATTGCAATTTACAGGCGTGATATTATTGAGTTATTAAAAAAGCCTTTTCAGCATTATAATTACCTAATTATTGCTGGGACAATTCCAACAGCAATTATTGGCTTATCTTTTGAAGAGCAGTTTGAAAAAATGTTTTCAACAGTTAAAATAGTGGGTTTTATGTTAATTATTACAGGAATATTGCTATTTATTGCAGAATATTTATCCAGGAAAAACCAGTTTAAATCAAATTCGGATAACTTTAATTACCTGCATGCCGTTGTTATTGGAATAGGGCAGGGCTTAGCTATAACTCCAGGTATATCCCGTTCAGGAATAACCATTGCCCTTGGATTAATGCTAGGATTAAGTCGTTCCAGTGCTGCTAAATATTCGTTCCTTCTTTCTATTCCTGCTGTTTTGGGTGCAACAATACTAAAATGCAGGGACTTAATTATATTAAACGAAGCTAATTTAAATCTATCTTCGTATCTTGTGGGAGCAGTATTTGCAGGTATTTCGGGTTATTTTGCTATAAAAATACTTTTAAAAATACTTCATAGTAAAAAACTTAGCTACTTTTCAATATACTGTTGGACAGTTGGTTTGCTTCTGTTAATTTTTACTTAAATTTTTAATTTAATGTTCTGATCCTTTGTTTTACATCTGGGGTGATAGCTGGTGCCTAAAAATAAAACAAAAAAGGAAATAAAAAATGATTTATTTGGTTTAATTTTAATAGCTCTATCATTGATTAGTTTAACGGGGCTGATGTTAAATGAATGGGGCGGTGAAAAGCTTTCCAATCAGGCTATTGGAGCTGTTGGTATTTTTATTGTTCAAACTTTAACAAGTTTATTCGGCTTGGGGAAATATGCTTTTCCTGTTTTCTTGTGTTTTTTGGGCTTTAAAATTTTTCAAAGCAAACCCAAATCAAAAAAAAATATAAAAGGACTAATATGGGGAATTATAATAGCTTTTCTTATTCTTTTAACGGTTCTGCATATTCCATTGATAAATCAATATAACATGATCTTTCTAGATATTTTGAGGGCAGGTTATTCAGGTAGAGGAGGAGGTTTAGTAGGAGGGGTAATAGCATACATACTTGGGATCTCTTTTGGTCCAGTGGGTAGCTATATTGTATTGGCAACTTTTGTAATTGTTTCCTTTATATTAATAAAGGGCACCTATTTAAAAGAAGGAATATGGAAAATTGGAAAAATTTTTTTAAATATATATAAAGCTGCGAAAAAATGGTTTGAAAATTTCCTATTTTATGAGGTGGAAGTTGATGAGGAAGCTCCAGAAGAAAAGTTAAATAAAAAATTTAAAAAAGATCTTCCAATTATTATTGAACACGAACATAGTACAGAGGTGGATATAAAAAATTCTAGCGAAATAGCTGAACAAGAACATCATAAAGACGTTACCATTAATGTTATTAATCATAATATTGTTGGGAAATCCAAAGAGTATATGCTTCCTCCCATTGATTTGTTTAAGAAACCAATAAAATCTAAAAAGAATTTTGATGAAAAGGATTTAGCGGAAAAAGTAATACTCCTTGAGCAGACGCTGGCTAGTTTTGGAGTTAAAGCCAAGGTTACCAGGGTAACCTGTGGACCGGTAATAACCAGATTTGAACTTCAGCCGGCAAGAGGGGTAAAGGTAAGCAAAATAGTAAGTCTTTCTGATGATATAGCTTTAAGCCTTGCTGCACCAGATGTAAGGATTGAGGCTCCTATACCGGGTAAATCTGTTGTAGGTATTGAAGTACCCAATAAACAAATATCAATGGTATATTTTAGGGAAATTATAGAATGCAAAGAATTTAGCAGTTCAAAATCATCCCTTTTAGTTGCACTGGGTAAAGATATTTCAGGTAATCCAGTTGTTGCTAATTTAAGGGATATGCCGCACCTTCTTATAGCAGGAGCAACAGGATCAGGGAAAAGTGTTTGCATGAATACTTTGATAGTAAGTCTCTTATTTAGAAATAGACCAGATATGTTAAAATTGCTGATTATAGATCCCAAAAGGGTAGAATTAACTCATTATAATGCTGTTCCCCACTTGTTATGTCCTGTTGTAACGGAACCTAAAAAAGCAGCTGCTGCTTTGAGATGGATGGTTAGAGAAATGGAAAGAAGATATGAAAAATTCGCAATTTATGGAGTAAGGGATATAGATAGATATAACGAATTAGCATCAAAAAGCAATGAATTAGAAATATTACACTATTTTGTAGTTTTAATTGATGAACTTGCAGATTTAATGATGGTTGCACCTGCTGATGTTGAGGATTGTATTTGCCGATTGGCACAGATGGCTCGTGCAGCGGGTATTCACCTTGTGGTTGCTACCCAAAGACCTTCTGTGGATGTAATAACCGGTCTCATTAAAGCAAATATACCTTCTCGGATAGCTTTTGCTGTTTCATCACAGACAGATTCAAGGACTATTCTGGACATGGGAGGAGCAGAAAAGCTGCTGGGAAGAGGGGATATGCTTTTTTATCCAGTGGGTGCAGTAAAACCAATTAGGGTACAGGGAGCATACATATCAGATGAAGAAATTGAAGCATTCGTTCGTTTTTTGAAAAGTCAGGCTGCACCTGCTTATGATAAGGAATTAATTGATATACAAAAGCAAGATAATGAAGAAGAATATGATAATGAAGAGGATGAACTATTAACAAAGGCTGTACAGTTATGCATAGAACAGGGACAGGCTTCCATATCACTTTTGCAAAGGAGGCTGCGTATTGGTTATACAAGGGCTGCTAGGTTAATTGATATAATGGAAAAAAGGGGTTATATAGGTCCTTTTGAAGGTAGTAAGCCTCGGAGCGTTTTAATAAGTTTAGAACAATATCAAAAATTGTTCTCCAGCCAAAATAATTAAAAATATAGTTTTATGAGAGTGTGTAAAAGTTATGAAAAAAATTGTTGATCTTGAAGAAGTACTATTTAAAAAAGGTTTTAAATTTATAGATGTAAGATCGCCTAAAGAATATAAAACAGATACAATTCCCGGATCCATAAATATTCCCCTGTTGGATGATATGGATAGGGAACAGGTAGGAAAAGTATATAAGGAAAAGGGACCCCATGAGGCCAAAGTTTTAGGTTTAAAATTGGTTTCAGGTCGGCTCTTTGATTTAGTGAATAAAATCAGCTCTTTTAGCCAAAGTGGTTTAAAACCTGTTGTTTTCTGCTGGAGAGGTGGAATGAGAAGTCATGCTGTTGTGACTTTAGTGGATCTTATGGGAGAAGAAGTATATCAATTGAGGGGAGGATATAAAGCTTATAGGCGGTATGTTAATAAGTTCTTTGAGCAATATGAGGTGCTCCCCTTAAAATTTGTAGTTCTTTATGGACTAACAGGAGTAGGTAAAACGGAAGTTCTAAGGGAATTGAAAAAATTAGGAGAGAATGTAATTGATTTAGAGAAGGCTGCTAACAATAGGGGCTCAGTGTTTGGGGATATTGGACTTGGTACTCAGCCAAGTCAGAAAAGTTTTGAGTCATATATATTTAAAAGTATTATGAATGGCAAAGAGGATAAGCCTTATTTTGTAGAGTGTGAAAGCAAAAGAATTGGAAGGTTGATAGTTCCTAGTTCAGTTTATAAAGGTATGCAGAGGGGTAGAAAAATATTAATTTATGCTTCTATGGAGAGCCGTATTAACAGAATTTTAAAGGATTATGCTGCGGATTTATCGGAAAGCAGAAAAAAAGAGCTTTCACAAGCCTTGTTAAAACTTAAAAATAGGTTAGGTTCCCGTAAAGTTCAGTGGTTGATTGATCTAGTTGAAAAAGAAAAATATGAAGAAGTTATTTGCTATTTACTGGAAAAATATTATGACCCATTGTATGGCTATCCCAGCGGACCGGACAGCAAATATGAACTTTGTATTAAAAACGAGAATTCGAAAGAAACTGCAGTAGTACTACGTGACTATTTTAATAATATAAAATAGGAGCTGATTTACATTGGGAACTTTAGGGAATAAGTTAAAAGAAGCAAGGGAAAATTTAGGTTTATCTCTACGTGAAGTAGAGGAAGCTACAAAAATAAGAAAAAAATATCTTCAGGCATTAGAAAATGAAGAATTTGATGTTATTCCTGGTAAAACATATGCAAAAGGATTTTTAAAAATTTATGCAAAGTTTTTGAACCTTGATTATAAAGAAATTTTAGAAGAATTTGAAAGTATTTTTACTCCTCCTGCAGAAGAAAATGAGTTATCGCAGCCCCTTCAAGCTGAACAGATTTTTTTAAGAAAAAATAATCTTTTCAAGTTTATTGCTGTAGCTGTTGGGATAATCGTACTATTCTTTGCTATAAGCTTATTCCTTAATAATATTTGGGGAGATTCAAATGTTCCAGATAGTAATAGAAATATAAATATAAATGAAAATATAGCCCAAGAAAAAGAAGTTAAAGAAAGTAATGAAGATATTTCTTCAGAAGAAGCTGACAATAAAAAGATTCAAGAACAAAAAGAAGGAGTAGAAATCGAAATAGAAATTATAGATCAAGAATGCTGGGTTAAAATAGAAAACAGTGATGAAACAATTTTTCAAGGAATAATGAAGGAAGGAGAAAAAAAGATCTTTACAGATGATTCAGAATTAACAATAACTCTAGGAAATGCTGGAGCAGCTAGAGTAATATATAATGGAACAGAATTGCCTCCCTTAGGAGAACCTGGGCAGGTTGTAACCAGGACTTTTGAAGATGAGCAATAAATAAGTCCAAATAAGACCGCAGAAAAATCTGCGGTCTTTAAAATGTCACAAAAAAGAAGGTGTTCTTCCTTGAAAAAGTTTTATTTGGTGCACTTGGGATGCAGTAAAAATATGATAGATTCTGAGATGCTTATCTACGATTTATTAAAATGTAATTATATTAAAACAAAAAATCCCAGTGAGGCGGAGGTTATAATTATAAACACTTGTGCTTTTACTGAAGAAGCTGATGAAGAATCTATTACTGCGATTCTTGAGGCAGCAGAATATAAAAAAATAGGATCATGCAAATATCTTATTGTTATAGGCTGCCTTTCCCAAAAGTATAAAGAAGAGCTGCTTAATGAAATTCCAGAAATAGATGCTATTTTTGGAACAGGCGATTTTATGAAAGTTAAGGATATAATTTCAGAAGGCATAAAGGAAAAGTATTGTGTGGTTGGTAGACCAGAATATAATTATCCAAAAGTGGGTAATAGATTTCTCCTTACTCCTAAGCATACGGCTTATCTAAAAATAGCTGAAGGTTGCGTTAACTGCTGTTCTTATTGTATTATTCCAAAGCTTAGGGGTAGTTATAGAAGCAGGCCATTTAATATAGTTTTGGAAGAGGCCAAAATACTTGTTGAAAAAGGAGTTAAAGAAATATGTTTAGTAGCGCAGGATACTTCATTATATGGTAGAGATCTCAATGATAAAACTAATTTTACAAAACTTTTGGAATGTATAGCAAAAGAATGTGATGTTCCCTGGCTTCGTTTCCTGTACTATTATCCTACAAGAGTAGATAAAACGCTTCTTAATGTTATGAAAAAAAATGATAATATTTGTAAGTATTTAGATATACCTCTTCAACATGTAAATGCTGACCTCCTTAAAAAAATGAACAGGGAGGGAGACTATAAAACTTATATTGACCTTATTTTCTTTATAAAAGATGAGATACCAGATATCACGCTGAGATCAACTTTTATTGTGGGATTTCCAGGGGAGGGTCAGAAAGAATTTGAAGAATTAGTTGATTTTCTTGAAAAAGCTGAATTTGACTGGGCAGGATTTTTTGCTTTTTCTCCTCAAATTGGCACACCTGCATATAATTTAGGTCCTAGAGTACAGCGAAAAGAAATAGAGAAAAGATTAGCTATATTGAGAGAAATGCAGCTAAAAATTTCCGAAAAAAGAAATATGCGTTTCTTAAATAGAAAAATACCCGCTCTTGTGGAAGGAAAGTCAGATGAAAATGACGAAACCTATGTAGGGAGAGCAGAAAATCAAGCGCCTGAAATTGATGGACAAGTAATTATTAAAGGTGCAGAAAGAAAACATATTGGCAGTTTTGTAAATGTGTATATAAACCATGTATATGATTATGACTTAATGGGAGAGGTTGTCGGTGAATATAGCTAATACCATTACTTTGGTTAGAATAAGTATGATACCACTTTTTTTAGCTATTCTTTTGGTTAAAATGCCTTATTCTAATATACTTGCTGCTATTATATTTCTTTTAGCTGCAGGTACTGACGGAATTGATGGTTATTTAGCAAGGGCAAGAAAGGAAGTTACCAATTTAGGAAAATTTCTTGATCCCCTAGCGGATAAACTGCTTATTACTTCTGCTTTTATATATTTAGTTGAATTAAACCGTGTGGAAGCATGGATAGCGATTATTATAGTTGCGAGGGAATTTGCTGTTACAGGATTAAGAACCCTTGTAATAGATAAAGGAATAGTAATTCCAGCGAATAAATGGGGAAAAATTAAAACAGTACTACAGGTAATAGTGGTGGTAATCTTACTGCTGGTCTATGATTTGAATGTTAAAATAATGGGATTTTCTTTGATTAGAATAATCCTTTATATCACTGTTTTCATTACTGCTCTTTCTGGAATTAGCTATTTTGTAAAGGCGAAAGAAGTATTTTTAAATCCTAAATAATAAGGACTTCCATTACTTTCAAGAATGGTTATTGAAAAATATATGTTATAATTTGTTATGAATTCTTAAAGGAGCTGGAATCGTGCATTTGAAAGGGCTTAAATATCCATTAATAGCAGCTGTAGTTATAATAGTTTTAGGATTATTATTTACTGGGCAGTGGACTTACAAAAAGTATTTTTTGGAAACACCATTGGTTGAAAATATAAATTCATTGCCGGAGGTAGAGGAAAGCAGATTTTATGAAGAGACGAACGTTTTAGAGATAAAGTTAAAAGAAGTAAAAAATCTTCAAAAAACATATACTGCTATAAAAGATAAGCTTAAGGAGTTAAAAGCTTCAAAATATTTAAACATAGTTATCATAGATAAACGCGATGAGCTTTTACAAGAATTATTTTACAAAAGCAGCTTCGCTGTACATCAGGCCATTGCAAAAGGAGATTTTATATATATGCATGATTATATTTCTAAATTAGCTTTGGAGGCTGGAATTGAAAAGTTTTATATTTTTATTGATAATGAGAACATTTATTTGCAATTTCATAAGGGCAATAATTACTTGTATGAAATAATTAAAAGAAAATAATCCTGCAATTGCTGAAGACACTGAAGACACTTTCATACCTGGGAGTGGGGAAAGTTGATTAAGGAAATTGTCTTAGGAGTTCTGATTGGTTTATCTATATTTCTTTTATGGATAGGCTATAATATTTTGCCTATTTTTTTATTAGTTCTTTTAGGCGGATTGATCTATTTTACCATATTTCAAAAAGGTCTTCTTGGGAGCTTTAACGCAGGTCAGTATAAACCGTCAATGAAAATTTCATTTGATGATATAGGTGGTCAGGAAGCAGCAAAGAATGAATTAAAAGAAGCTCTTGAATTCCTTATCAAGGCAGATAAAGTTAAAGAAATGGGAATTAGACCTATAAAAGGCATTCTTTTAACCGGACCTCCTGGCACAGGAAAAACTTTACTGGCTAAAGCAGCTGCAGCTTATACAGATTCAGTTTTTGTTGCAACAAACGGCAGCGAATTTATAGAGATGTATGCAGGAGTTGGTGCTCAGAGGGTTCGCAGTATATTCAAAAAAGCAAGAGAACTGGCTTTAGCCGAAAATAAAAGCAGCAGCATAATATTTATTGACGAAATCGATGTTTTAGCTAATAAAAGGGGTACCTATAAAAGCAGTCATATGGAATATGATCAGACCCTTAATCAGCTTTTAGTAGAGATGGATGGTATTCGCACTGATGATAAAATCCGAATCCTAGTTATAGCAGCAACCAACCGTGCGGATATGCTTGATCCTGCGCTTCTTAGACCGGGAAGATTTGACAGGCAAGTTAAAGTTGATCTTCCAGATAAAAAGGGAAGATTGGAAATTTTGAAGCTTCACACCAAAAACAAGCCTTTGGACAATGATGTTGATTTGGAAATAATAGCAAAAGAAACCTTTGGCTTTTCAGGAGCTCATTTGGAAAGTGTGGCCAATGAAGCTGCAATCTTAGCTTTGCGTGAAAATAGAGATAAAATTTCACAAAGACATTTTAGAGAAGCTATAGATAAGGTAATGCTGGGAGAAAAGCTTAATAATAAGCCCAATGATGAAGAAATATACCGAGTGGCTGTACATGAAGCAGGACATGCTTTAGCTAGTGAATTGATTTTCCCCAATTCTGTGTCCCATGTTACCATAACTTCTAGGGGAAATGCCCTTGGATATACAAGGCAGAATCCAAAAGATGATTATTACTTATATACAAGAGAGTATTTAGAAAAACAAATTCAAATTTATTTAGCTGGTTCTTTGGCTGAGGAACTGCTTTTAGGCAGTAAAAGTACTGGAGCAACCAATGATTTCCAGCAGGCTGTTAAATTAGCTAAACAAATTATTTTTTCCGGACTTTCAAGTTTAGGAGTTATAAGCGAAGAAGATTTATCCAAGGAAATGCTTCATGAAGAAATCACTAATATAATAAAACAAGAAGAAAATGAAGTTAAGAAATTGTTAAAAAACAATTTTCATGTGCTTAAAAAGATGGCTGACCACTTAAAAAGAAATGAAAGCATTATGGGTGAAGAATTAAAACAGTTAATTAACAGCTCAAAATGCGCATAAATTAAATTTGTTGATAAAATTTTTAGTTCAATGTTAAAAAATCTTTTAAAAAGGTGAATAATATAGATGGATGAAAAGCTTGTTTTAAGTGAAAAAATAGGAAAACTGCTCCTAAAGAAGAAAAAAACAGTGGCTATAGCTGAGTCATGTACGGGAGGGCTGCTGTCCTCAGCAATAACTGATGTAGCAGGTAGCTCGAATTATTTTGGTTATGGAATTATTAGCTATAGCAATGAAGCAAAAATTGAAATTTTAGGGGTAAGAGAAAGTATAATATCTCAATATGGAGCCGTCAGCAAAGAAACAGCTGTGGAAATGGCAGAAGGTGTCAGAAATTTAGCAAATTCTGATTATGGTCTTTCTACAACTGGTATTGCAGGTCCTGGAGGAGGAACTTTAACCAAGCCCGTTGGGCTTGTTTTTGTGGGGTTTAGTACGGTGGATAGAAAAACTTGGATTAAGCTGAACCTCAAAGGTTCCAGACATGAAATAAGACATAAAACAGTATTGGAAGCATTAAGGTTTTTTTTAGATGAACTTCTGAAGGAATGATAGATGTGGAAGAAAATAAGTATATTTTTTGTATTGGATTGCTGCTAGCTGCCGTTGGGGCGCTGGCTTTTGTTTTTCTTTTTTCTGGTACTGATTTTCAAATTAAAGCTTTCCAGTTTAAGGTAGATATGGTTTTTAAAGATTGGGGCAAGACGGAAATTTTTATTCCTCCCTTTGGTAAGATAAGAGCTGCTACCCATAAAACTCCTTTAAAATTAGTTATAACTCTTCAAAATATTGACTTAGAAGTTCTTAAAAACATGCTCAAAGATCCCATCACCAAACAAGAGGTTATTAATCTCTTTGTTAATGAGATATATAAGGGCATTAAGTCTATTTTTTATCAGAGTTTGTTTTTTGCTGCTTTAGGTGGAGCTTTTACAATGGTATTTCTTAGAAGCAAAAATATATATGTGTATCTACGGGGTGCAGTAATAGGAATTTTTACAGCTGCATTTTTGTTATTAAGCACTTATTGTACTTATAATCCCCGAAGCTTTTTGACACCCGAATATCAAGGTATACTTAAAGCAGCTCCATGGATGATAGGTATGGCTGAGGAAGCATTGGTAAAAGTAGACATACTGGAAAAACAAATGGAAATTATTGCGAGTAATTTTTATGACATGTTTGAAAAAATTGATGAAATAGAGCCTTTAAATTCTGAAGATAGCAGCTCTATTAGGATCCTTCATATATCAGATATTCATAATAATCCCGCTGCTTACCAGTTTATTAAAAAAGTTATTTCTAATTTCGATGTTTCTTTTATTATTGATACGGGTGATATCACAGATTTTGGAACTTCTCTTGAAACTGCTCTTGTTGAGGAAGTGGAAAAATTGGAATTGCCGTATATTTTTGTAGCAGGCAATCATGATTCGCCTGAAGTAATTAAGACCATGTCATCACTTAAAAACGTGATCGTATTAAATGGCGGAGGTAGTGTGGTAAAAGGCATACCCATAGTAGGGGTTGCTGATCCTTCCTCAAAAAGCAGCTATATGATTAACAGTAATGACGTTCAATTTGAAAGCGAAATAAAAAAATTAAAGGAATTCCTTAAAAAGGAAAAGTTTAAACCGGTTATTATAGCAGCTCACAATCCTGCTGTTGTCGAGGAATTTATCGGATACGCTCCAGTGCTTCTATGCGGGCATAATCATAGTTTTTCCATAGATAGTGAAGGGGGTTCTGTTATTATTAATGCTGGTACTAGTGGTGCGGCAGGTATAAGAAATCTTCAAACTTCAAGGGATATTCCTTATACTGTTGTTCTTCTTCATTTTGAAAAAGACGAGAATGAAAGTTGGGTTCTTCGGGCTGCAGATTTACTTACCATTAACAATATTAACGGAGTTTTCACAATGACCCGGAAAATAATTAATCGTTAAATTATAGTTTTATGGAAGGATTTTATCTAATAGAAAACGAAATGGTTTTTAACTTTTTAATAAATTTAAAGAGGTTTAATAAATTTAAAGAGGTAACATTATGAGAGCTTTTATAGCTGTGGAATTTTCTCCTGAAGTTAAACAAAAAATACATCAAATTCAGGGAAAACTAAGGAAATATAAAACAGATGTAAAGTGGGTAGAAGAAAAAAATTATCATTTGACTTTGTCTTTTTTAGGAGAAATAAGCAGCGAGCAGGCAGATGCAATTATTTCTGTCATCAGCAGTGGACTGCAAAATATTTCTTCTTTTGAAATCGTTCTATCGGGATTAGGTGTTTTCCCAAATAAAAGAAATCCAAGGGTTATTTGGATGGGGATAACTCAAGGACAAAAAGAATTGAACTTTATATATTCTCTTTTAAAAAATATTCTACAAGAAATGGATTTTGAATTTTCAAATAATTTTAAACCCCATGTCACCCTAGGTAGAGTTCGTTCAAGAAAAAATATTGAAGATTTAATTTCTTCCCTGCCAAAAATAAGTTTTACTTTTAATGATTACATCTCAGAAATTGTTTTTATGGAAAGCAAGCTTTTGCCTAAAGGGCCTGTTTATACTCAGATCTTTTCATTTAAGCTGAAAGAAAGTTGACTTTTTCCCAAGATTAAATTTATTATAAATAAAAGCGGGTGTACGAACAGATGTTCTGGGGAGGGTTATAAATGCTGGAAAAAACTAAGGCTTTGGAAATGGCTGTGGGACAGATTGAGAAACAATTTGGTAAAGGTTCAATCATGAGATTGGGAGAAGCTTCTGCTAAATTAAATGTAGAAGTAATTCCAACCGGCGCGCTTACTCTTGATTTAGCTCTGGGGGTTGGAGGAGTTCCGAGGGGACGAATTGTTGAGATTTTTGGACCTGAATCTTCGGGGAAAACAACTGTCGCCCTTCATATAATAGCAGAGGCACAAAAAAAAGGTGGATATGCTGCATTTATTGATGCCGAACATGCCCTTGATCCTACGTATGCTAAGAACCTAGGTGTAGATATTGATAATCTTTTGGTTTCACAACCTGACACTGGGGAACAGGCTTTAGAGATTGCGGAAGCTTTGGTACGGAGCAGTGCCATTGATGTGGTGGTAATTGATTCTGTGGCTGCGTTGGTTCCCAGGGCAGAAATAGAAGGTGAAATGGGAGATGCTCATGTTGGTCTTCAAGCACGACTTATGTCTCAGGCTTTACGAAAGCTTTCTGGTGCTATAAGCAAATCCCGAACGGTTGCAGTTTTTATAAATCAAATAAGGGAAAAAGTAGGAGTAATGTTCGGAAATCCAGAAACAACACCAGGGGGGCGGGCTTTAAAATTTTATGCCTCGGTTCGTATGGAAGTAAGAAAAGTTGAAACATTAAAGCAGGGAAATGAAGTGATCGGGAGCCGTACAAAGGTTAAAGTAGTAAAAAATAAAGTTGCTCCACCTTTTAGGGAAGCTGAATTTGATATCATTTATGGAGAAGGAATATCTAAAGAAGGCAATCTGCTGGATTTAGGAGTTGACTTAAACATAATTAAAAAGAGCGGCACTTGGTTTTCCTTTGAGGAACACCGTTTGGGACAGGGTAGAGAAAATGCGCGGGTTTTTTTAGTTGAGAATCCCATGATTGCTGAAAAGATTGAAAATAAAATCAGGAAGACACTAAACGAAAAATTCCTTAGGGGTAAACATAAAAATGAAAAAGAAAATATGAATAAAAGCAGTGTTGAAGAAAAAAGTAATTTGGAAGATTCAGCTCTGCTGAAAAATCCTGAAACTTAATGATTAAAAAATGGATTCTTATCCTGCCTGTACGGACTTTTGTTTCAGCTCTTCTGCTTGACATCTTAGATAAAACTTAATACAATACATATGAAGGAGCTAGGGTGAAAAAAACTACCAATACGGGTTGAAAATAGATTTTTTTGTTAAGTTGTTTTTGATTTTTGTGGAAAGCTTGCTTTTTTGCTGAAATATGAGCTAAAATTATTTAATTGAGCTCAGACTTTAGTATTTGCTTTTAAGGAAACCCGAAGTATATTGGTAGTTTTAAGCCGAGTTTCGCTCGGTTTTTCTTTTTGGCTCATTGAAAATTGGATAAAGCAAGGAGGTGAAATGGTATATCTAGTATTGTTTTAGCAACAGTTATAGCTTTAATTACCGGTTTAGCAGCCGGTTATTTGATACGAAAGCTTATCGTTGAAGCGAGAATAACTTCAGCAGAACAAGATGCAAAAAAAATAATAGAAGAAGCAAAAAAAGAAGCTGAAGCGCGTAAAAGGGAACTTCTTCTTGAAGCAAAAGAAGAAGTTCATGCTTTAAGAAATGAGTTGGAAAGAGAGACTAGAGAAAGAAGAAATGAACTGCAGAGGTTAGAAAAAAGGCTGGTTTATAAAGAGGAGCAGTTGGATAAAAAAAGCGAAGCAATAGAAAAGAAGGAAGAGCAGCTGCAGAAAAAACAGCAGGAACTTGATGATCTTCGTTCTAAGTTAGAAGAACAGTACGCTAAACAAGTAGAAGAATTGGAAAAGTTATCAGGATTATCATCTGAAGAAGCAAGGGAAATTTTATTGTCTAATATAGAGCAGGAAATGAAACATGAAATTGCTACGCTTATTAAAGAAATAGAAACCAAAGCAAAAGAAGAAGCAGATAAAAGAGCAAAAGAAATAATTACTACTGCAATACAAAGATGTGCTGCTGATCATGTAGCGGAAACCACAGTTTCTGTGGTTAATCTTCCCAATGATGAAATGAAGGGTCGCATTATCGGAAGGGAAGGTAGGAATATTAGAACTTTAGAAACATTAACCGGTATTGACCTTATTATTGATGATACCCCGGAAGCTGTTATTTTATCCGGATTTGATCCCATAAGAAGAGAAGTAGCTCGAATTGCACTGGAGAATTTAATAAATGATGGTAGGATTCATCCAGCAAGAATTGAAGAAGCCGTTAAAAAAGCAGAAAAGGAAGTTGAACAAATAATTAGAGCTGAAGGGGAAAGAGCCGTTTTTGAAGTGGGGGTTCATAATATTCATCCCGAATTAATTAAGCTTTTGGGTAGGTTAAAATACAGAACAAGCTATGGTCAAAATGTACTTAAACATTCCCTTGAGGTAGCTCATCTTGCAGGAACGATGGCTGCTGAATTAGGTGTGGATATAAATTTAGCAAAAAGAGCAGGTCTGCTTCATGATATAGGTAAAGCAGTAGATCACGAAGTCGAAGGTCCACATGTTCAGATAGGTGCTGATATTGCAAAAAAATATAATGAACCTCCAGAGGTTGTTAATGCCATTGCCGCTCATCATGGAGATGTTGAGGCGCAGACCATAGAAGCAGCTCTTGTTCTAGCTGCTGATGCGATTTCTGCTGCAAGACCCGGAGCTAGACGAGAAACTTTGGAGGCTTATATAAAAAGGCTTGAAAAATTGGAAGAAATAGCGGATTCTTTTGAAGGAGTAGAAAAAGCTTACGCCATACAAGCTGGTCGTGAGATAAGAATAATGGTTAAACCCGACAAAATAGATGATGCTGGTTCTGCAAAATTAGCAAGGGATATTGTAAAAACAATTGAAAATGAACTGGAATATCCTGGACAAATAAAAGTTGTGGTCATACGTGAAACTCGTTGCGTTGATTATGCAAAATAGGAGAGAAAATAGGGGGCTGCTTATTTTAAGCAGCCCTTTTTATATGATAATTGGCAGCAGTTGCTTGAAGGAAATGGGTCTGATAAAAAGAAGAATATAATAATTTACCTTAACTATTAATCGTTAAAACTCTATATATGGTAGGGAAGGTGTTTCAGTTTTGGAAATAAAGGTAAAAAAAAATGAAAAATGTGCAGATAGTTTTGAGTTGTTGGCTTCTATTTTAATCAGATATCCAAAAGCAATTTGTTTCATGTTTGAAGACTTTTCACTATTTGAAAAATGTTCATTCAAAAATTATAGATATAAAATACAATTTTTATGAGAATTTAACTTTAATGGAGATCAGTAGGGATATGGATACCCTTAGCGGAACGGAAATAACCTTAACAATCAAATTTTTAAAAGAGTTTTTTAAAGACCAACTCGTAATTGAATATAATGGCTTGTATGATGAAGATGATTTAGTAAAGTATGATGAAGATATTGGTAAAATTTTAGAATAAAATTTTAGAAAGAGTAAGAACTCAATCTAAGGGTGAAATAATTGCTTTTAGAGAAAAAGGTAGAGTTATGGTTTTTAATTCTTAAAGAATAAATTTCAAGAATAAATTTCCAGTTTAATGAACATATTTACAAATAGATGTTTTTTTTAGAAAAAAAAAATTGGATTTTATTTTTAGAAAATATTGCAAAATTTAATTATTAAAAAAGGATTTTTTTTAATTAAAGCGAATAGGATAAAATGAAGCAGATAATTTTCAACTAATGAGACAGCGAGGGAGGTATTAACTGATGGAAGTGTTAAAGGTTTCAGCAAAGTCAAGCCCAAATTCTGTTGCAGGTGCTTTGGCAGGAGTTTTAAGAGAAAGGGGAGCTGCAGAGATTCAAGCAATTGGAGCTGGTGCTATTAACCAAGCTGTAAAGGCAATCGCAATTGCAAGGGGTTTTGTTGCTCCAAGTGGTATTGATTTAATTTGTATCCCAGCTTTTACAGATATCACGATTGATGGGGAAGAAAGAACTGCTATTAAATTAATTGTGGAGCCGAGATAAATTTAGATAAAAATTATCATAAAAAAACCTGCCTATTATTAAAGATTAATAGGCAGGTTTTTATTGTTTTAGGAGTGATTTTTGTTGCTGAGATCGAAGGATATTATTATTGCAGATGCTCATTGCGATACCATACTTGAGATTAATAAAGGTAAAAAAATTGGAATTCGTTCGGATAAGGGACATGTGGACATACCTAGAATGATAGAAGGCAATATAAATATACAATTTTTTGCAGTTTTTGTGGAACCGCAGTTTAAGCCTCACTGTGCTCTTGAAAGGACTCTGCATTTAATCGATGATTTTTTTAAAGAAATTGAAGAAAACAAAGCTAAGATTGAAATAGTTATAAACTTCTGTAATATTGATAGAATTCTAAAAAACAATAGGATAGCTGCGCTGCTTTGTATTGAAGGAGGCGAAGCTATTCAAGAGGATTTATCTCTTTTACGCATTTTTTACCGCTTGGGCGTACGCTGCCTTACCTTAACATGGAATCAAAGAAATGCAATTGGAGATGGAATTAATGAAAAACCTGTAGGTGGTCTCAGCAATTTTGGCATCGAGGTTATAAAAGAAATGAACAATTTGGGAATGCTTATAGATGTTTCCCATCTTAATCAAGGCGGCTTTTGGGATGTTATAAGATATTCGGAATATCCTGTAATCGCTTCTCATTCAAACGTTTATGAAATATGCAATCATCCTAGGAATATTAATCAAAAACAGATTAAAGCTTTAGCAGAAAAAGATGGAGTAATATGTATAACTTTTGTACCTTTCCTTTTAAGGAAATGCTTTGATACAGCTGAAGCGGAAGATGTTGTTACTCACATTAAATATATAAAAAAACTTGTTGGGGTAGATTATATAGGAATAGGTTCTGATTTTGATGGAACAGAAAGCATGCCTAAAGGTTTGGAACATGTAGGGAAAATGCCTTTTTTAATAGAATTATTATCAAAAAATGGATTTAAAGATTCAGAAATAGAAAAAATAATGGGCGGCAATATAATTAGATTATTAAAAAGAGTGCTAAAGGGCTGATTTTAAAATTATGAAAAAAGCTGATTTGCATATCCATACAACTGCTTCTGATGGTTTTTTCAGTGCAGAAGAAATTTGTGAAAAAGCATTAGAGGTAGAACTTGCTGGAATTGCTATTACAGATCATGACACGATAGATGGTCTTGGAGAAAATGAGCTTTTACAAAAAAAATTTAAAGGTTTAAAAATTGTTCCAGGAATAGAAATAGGCAGTTACTGGATGGATTTAGATTTGCATATATTGGGATATAATATCAACTATAAATTATCTTGGCTTCGTGATTACCTACATTCTCTTCAAAAAAGCAGAATAGAACGGATAGAAAAAATTATTTCTAAATTAAATAAACTAGGATATAAAATAAGCTTTTCAGATATTATCGCAGTAAAAGGAGAAACTAATGGAAGTATAGGAAGGCCTCATGTGGCGAAGGCCCTTGTGAGCAGAGGATATTTTCCAAGTTCAAATGAAGCTTTTTCCTCATTATTAGATGTAGGAAAACTGGCTTATGTTCCAAGAAAGAAGATTACTCCTTTTGAAGCAATTGAAGTTATATTAAAGGCAGGAGGAATACCAGTTTTAGCGCATCCTGGCTTAAGTTTAAAAGGAAGTTATGAAATTATTTTTGAATTAATAAGGGGTGGTTTGTTGGGAATTGAAGTTTATTATCCAGAGCATTCACTGGATGATATTAGATTTTATAATGAGTTAGCTGAACAGTACAATTTAATTGTCACAGGTGGTTCAGATTTTCATGGTTATGAAGGTGATAGGCTTGGTAAAAGTTTTGTAGACATATCAGTAATTTTGCAAATTTACGAAAAAACAAAAGATTAGAAAAGTGCTTATGGAATGAAGCTTTGGTAAGGAGCTTTAAGAGGTTATCATAAAAATAATATTTAACAAAAAAATGGTCATAATATTAACTGCATATTAATTTGCTGGAGGAATTGATGTGGCAGAAAAAAATTCACTATCCAGAGTTCCATGGAGCCTTCAACCTAGTTTAAGAGATAAAACAAATGAATTAGAAATTGATTTTGATAAATTTATTGAAAACTTAAAACTAAATCGCAGTGATTCTGAAATGGCAAAAGAATTTGGTGTGTCTAAAGACGTTATAGCGCAGTTAAGGCAGCATTTTGAAAAATATGGTATTCAATCAATTGTGGGCCGCGATTAGCAGGTAAAATTATATTGATTTTAAAAGACTTAAAAGCACCGAGAAGGGTGCTTTTTTAATATGCTTGAAAAAGAGCATGTCAAAATGGCCTTGTAATTTATGTTGTAAGACGGCTTCTCTGTGCTATAATGTTTTCAATAGAAAAATAGGGAAGGGGGCAACAGGATGGACCAGGAAAAGTTTATTGGAGAAGGTTTAACCTTTGACGATGTTTTATTGGTCCCTAATTATTCAGAAGTACTTCCTAGGGAAGTAGACACGACTACTTGGGTGACACGAAATATTAAGCTCAATATACCTATTTTAAGTGCAGGAATGGATACAGTAACTGAAGCAAGATTGGCTATCGCTCTAGCTAGAGAAGGTGGTATGGGGGTTATTCATAAAAATATGTCCATCGAAAAACAGGCTATGGAAGTAGATAGAGTAAAACGTTCTGAATTTGGAATCATAATAGATCCCATATATCTCAGCCCTGAGCATACTATACAGGATGCTCTTGATATAATGGCTCGTTATAGAATATCGGGAATTCCCATTACAGTAAATGGAAAGCTGGTGGGAATACTAACCAATAGAGATCTGAGGTTTGAAAGGGATACTACAAAAAAAGTAAAAGAAGTAATGACCACAGATCCTTTAATTACAGCTCCAGTTGGGACAACCTTGGATGAAGCAAAGGAAATTTTGCAAAAATATAAGATAGAAAAGCTTCCTATTGTTGATGAAAATTTTAATCTTAAAGGACTTATAACCATTAAAGATATTGAAAAAGCAAGAAAGTATCCCAACTCTGCAAAGGATGAAAATGGTAGGCTTATTGTAGGTGCAGCTGTGGGAATAAGTGATACAAGCTTAAAAAGAGTAGATGCTCTGGTTAAAGCCGGTGTGGATTGTATTGTAGTTGATACAGCTCATGGCCATTCAAAAGCAGTTTTAGAGATGATAGAAAAGATTAAAAAACATTATCCTGATGTTGATGTTATTGGAGGAAATGTGGGAACTCGCGAAGGAGCTAAAGCTGTTATTGAAGCAGGAGCTGATGGAGTAAAGGTTGGGATTGGTCCTGGTTCCATTTGTACAACTCGAGTTATTGCAGGAATTGGGGTTCCACAAATAACAGCCATTTATGAGTGTTATCAGGAAGCTAAAAAATATAATATTCCTATCATAGCTGATGGAGGAATTAAATATTCTGGTGATATTTGTAAAGCTTTGGCGGCAGGTGCCAACGCAGTAATGATTGGAAGCCTTTTTGCAGGTACAGAAGAGAGCCCTGGAGAGGTGGAGATTTATCAAGGAAGAAGTTATAAAGTTTACAGAGGAATGGGTTCTCTTGGAGCAATGAAGGAAGGCAGTAGCGACAGATATTTCCAAGAAGGAACTAAACTTGTTCCTGAAGGAATCGAAGGAAGAGTTCCATACAAAGGCCCATTATCTGAGACTGTTTATCAGCTTGTGGGCGGATTAAGGGCAGGCATGGGTTATTGTGGGGCAAAAAATATTAAGGAATTGCAGGAAAAAGCAAAATTTATTAAAATGACCCCTGCAGGCTTAAGGGAAAACCATCCCCATGATGTTACCATAACTAAAGAAGCGCCTAACTATTATTAAAAATTGAGGAAGCGGTGATATTTATGCAAGAAAAATATAAAGATAAAGATTTAACCATAGAAAAAAAAAGACAATTAGCATTAAAAAGAGCTGAGGAATTAAAAGAAAGAATTAATGATTATTTAGAGGCTTCTAAAAATATAGATACAGGTTTGAAACTTGCCGATCAAATTGAAGAGAATAAACACAGAATATTAAAATATTTAAATGCTACAGAAAAAGATTGGCAAGATTGGCGGTGGCAGATGCGTAATCGTTTTGAAACTGTTGAAGCTTTAGCTAAAGTAATAAATTTAACGGATCAGGAAGTTGAAGAAATCAAAAAGGTCAGCGAAAAATATCGATGGGCAGCTGTTCCTTATTACGTCAGCCTTATGGATCCAAATAACCCTAACTGTCCCATTAGAAAACAGGCTATTCCTTCAATTTTGGAACTAAATGATGTATTAGATGTGGTTGATGATGATCCTATGGCTGAAGAATATACTTCACCAGCACCATGTATCACAAGGAGATATCCCGACAGATTAATTGTTAATGTTACAAATCAGTGTTCCATGTACTGCCGTCACTGCCAAAGGAGAAGAAATATTGGAGAGGTAGATAGGGCCAGATCACTCAAAGAAATAGAAGAGGCTATAAAATATATAGAAAATAATCCTGAAATAAGAGATGTGTTAATTACGGGAGGAGATGCTTTTTTACTGGACGACGATAAAATAGACTGGATATTAACAAAATTAGATAAGATAGAACATGTTGAAATCAAACGCTTTGGGTCCAGAACACTGGCAACAATGCCTCAAAGGATTACGGATGACCTTTGTTCAATTTTAGAGAGGCACCACCCTGTTTATGTAAATACCCAATTTAATCATCCTAAAGAAATTACAAAGGAAGTTTTGGTTGCTACTGACAAACTTGCAAAAGCAGGGGTTCCCTTGGGGAATCAATCAGTTCTTCTTAAATCCATTAACAATGATCCCCATATAATGAAAAAACTTTGTCATGAGCTACTTAAGGCTCGTATAAAGCCTTATTATCTTTTCCATGCAAAAGCAGTTACTGGCACTTCTCATTTTATAACCAGAGTTGAAGAAGGAATAGAAATTATGGAGAAAATGAGAGGTTATACTTCAGGTCTTGCCATTCCCACATATATTATTAATGCTCCAGGAGGATATGGTAAGACACCCATACTACCAGAATATCTTATTTCAGCGGGTAAAGATTATGTTATAATTAGGAATTGGGAAGGTAGAATGATAAAATATGCTAATAAAGCAAACTAACTTTTTAAGCCCTGGCATACCAGGGCTTTAAATTTAAAAAGTAAAATATACAAATAAATTATTGGAGTGGACTGATAATGAAGATGTTAGAGAATTTAAAATATATGACTTTAACTTGGGGATGTCAGATGAATGAGAGGGATACGGAAATTATACAGAGCATGTTAGAAGATATGGGAATGAAAGAGGTAGCTAGTATAAATGAGGCTGACTTAATTGTGCTGGTGACGTGCTGTGTTAGGGAAAAAGCCGAGAATAAAGTATATGCTAAATTGGGAGAGCTTTCTAAAATTAAAAGAGATAGGTTGGATTTAGTAATAGCCGTGGGCGGATGTATGATGCAGCAAAAAGGAGTGGGTGAAAAAATACAGAAAAGGTTTCCAGAAGTTGATATAATTTTTGGAACCCATAATATTGATAGATTACCTGAGTTATTAAATCGGGCTTTTTTAGAAAAAGAAAGGGTACTGGAAATATGGGAAAAAGATAAAGGTATTCCTGAGGAAAAGGATTTTTATAAAAAGCGAAAAGATTTTTTAAAATCTAAAGTAATTATTAGTTATGGATGCAATAATTTTTGTTCATACTGTATTGTTCCCTTTGTACGAGGTAGAGAAAGAAGCAGGAAGCCTAAGGATATTATAAATGAAATTAAATATTTGGCTGAAAACGGCTGCGTAGAAGTAATGCTTCTAGGACAAAATGTTAATTCTTATGGGAAAGATTTAGGAGAAGAAATAGATTTTTCAGATTTACTAAAAAAAGTGGTGGAAATAGACGGAATGGAAAGAATACGTTTTATGACTTCTCACCCTAAAGATTTTTCAGAAAAGTTGATTAGGACAATTGCTGATTATGATAAGATATGCAATCATATTCATCTTCCTGTTCAGGCAGGAAGCAATAAAGTATTAAGGAGTATGAACAGAGGATATACCCGTGAAGAATACCTCAGCTTAGTTTCAAAAATTAAATCAAGTATTCCTGGGGTAAGCATAACAACAGATATAATCGTAGGTTTTCCTGGAGAAACCAGAGAAGATTTCGAACAAACTCTTGATGTGGTTAAAGAAGCAGAGTTTGATAATGCCTATATGTTTATTTATTCTCCAAGAAAAGGAACTGCAGCGGCAGAAAAATTTAAAGATGATGTTTCCCTAGAGGAAAAAAAGGAGCGGCTTCAGGAACTCATGGAGCTGCAGAATAAAATAAGTCTAAAAATTAATAAAGAACTTGTGGGCAGGAATTTTATAGTATTGATTGATAGCGAAGAAGAAAAAGAAGGTAAAAAGATTTATGCTGGCAGAACAGAAACCAATAAAATTGTAAACATCCAAGAAGATGATCTAAGCAGGAAACTTTATGGTACTTTCCAAAATGTAGAAATTATATCTGCACAGACATGGTCCCTAAGTGGAAAAATTGTCAGGCATTAATATAACCCTGGTTGGAATTATTGGGAGGGGATGGTTATTTGGGTGAATTAACACCTATGATGCGGCAGTATTTTGAGATAAAAGAGCAGTATAAGGACGCAATCCTTTTTTTCAGACTAGGAGATTTTTATGAAATGTTTCTAGAAGATGCCCTTAAAGCATCCAAAGTACTTAAAATTACTCTTACCAGTCGGGAAGTGGGTAAAGGAAAAAAGGTTCCCATGTGTGGAGTTCCCTTTCACTCTGCGAGTAGCTATATAGCAAAATTGATTGAGAATGGATTTAAAGTAGCTATTTGTGAACAGGTAAGCGATCCCTCACAAAGCAGAGGTTTAGTAAAAAGAGAAGTAGTTAAGGTTATAACTCCTGGCACAGTAATTGATGCTGAAATGCTTGATGCTAAAAGTAATAACTACATAGTTTCATTAGTATTTTTTAGTAATAATTATGGTTTGTCTTTTGCAGATGTTTCTACAGGATCTCTCAAGGTTACTGAATTTGATGCCGACGGGACAGATAAGCTCTTTAGTGAAATTATAAGGATCAATCCATCTGAATTCGTGGTTTCAGATAATTTTACTAGTTTTAAGTTATGGGATGACATTAGAGAAAAATTTCCAAAATCTCTGGTTAACATAGTTACTTTTAAAAAAGATTCTTTTAAAGTCTATAAAGAAACCTTAATCAAACATTTTAAGGTAGTTTCATTGAAAAGCTTTGGCTGTGAGCATATGAATGCAGGTATTGCAGCTGCAGGGATTTTATTGAATTATCTTCAAAATGTACAGAAAGCAAGCCTGCGTCATTTTTTAAAAATAGTTCCCTATCAGGCAGAAGCGTATATGATGCTGGATCCTTCCACCAGAAAGCATTTAGATCTTACTTCTTCCAAGTCCGAAAATGAAAAATTTACCCTTCAGCATGTTCTTGATAAAACTAGAACCGCTATGGGAAGTCGTTTTCTCAAAAATATGATCGAGCTTCCCCTTAGAGACGAAGATGAAATAAATTTGAGACTTGAAGCTGTGGAAGAATTTAAAAACAATACTTTAATAAGAAAAAAACTTTTCAATCTTCTTTACTATGTATATGACTTAGAACGTTTGATTTCAAAAATTTCGTATGGAAATGCCACCCCAAAAGATTTAATAAATTTAAAAGATTCGCTGAAGCAGATGCCTGAAATAAAATTATGTATTTCACAATGCGGCAGCAGAAAAATAAAATTACTAAGAGAAAATTTACGAGAGCTTCCTGAAATTGTAGATACTATTGAAAAGGCTATTGTAGATGATCCTCCTTCTTCAGTAGGAGAGGGAAATATTTTTAAACCTGGGTACTCTTCAGAAATCGATGAACTTAGAAATATTTTAAAAAACAGTAAGCAGTGGATACTAAATCTAGAACAAAAAGAAAGAGAGCGTACAGGTATTAAATCTCTCAAGATTAAATTTAATAAAGTTTTTGGTTATTTTATAGAAGTTACTAAAGCTAATATAGATGCAGTTCCAGAAGATTATATTAGAAAACAAACTCTTGTGAACTGTGAAAGATATATACAGACTGTCGACAAAGTCTAGTTCGGCAGTCTTTTTTTAATAAAGAAAAAACCTAAAAAATGCCCAAGGGAGCCGTAATATTTAGTAAA
>LGEZ01000014.1 GCA_001508005.1 Clostridia bacterium 41_269 | reverse complement strand
TCCTCATAGGTAGGCTGAAAACGAAAGGGTCCTCTCTATTTATGAAAAACTGCTGGAAGGTTTCAATTCCTCATAGGTAGGCTGAAAACGAAGGAAATAATCGTTGATACCAAACCCGCAGAAAAGTTTCAATTCCTCATAGGTAGGCTGAAAACGGCTTATGGGACTACCTATCAGGTATTGGCCGAATAGTTTCAATTCCTCATAGGTAGGCTGAAAACGTGGTCTTTTCGTTCTTGCCGGCGGCCTTCACCGTGTTTCAATTCCTCATAGGTAGGCTGAAAACGGGGAAGTGTAAATTTTTGACCGAAGTTATCGAGAGTTTCAATTCCTCATAGGTAGGCTGAAAACTTGCATAGTCTTTTATTTTGATAACAGGGCGAATAAGTTTCAATTCCTCATAGGTAGGCTGAAAACTGCTTTTTTGAATGCCTCATTTTCTGCTAGCAGATATTGTTTCAATTCCTCATGGGTAGGCTGAAAACGTAATATTAAGCAATATAACATCTGGTCACTATGGAGGTTTCAATTCCTCATAGGTAGGCTGAAAACTACTGCACTCTTTCGGCTTTGTCACCTATTTTATGAAGTTTCAATTCCTCATAGGTAGGCTGAAAACCATTCTGCCAGCCTGCGGTGATTTTGTCAAGGTCGTGTTTCAATTCCTCATAGGTAGGCTGAAAACGAGTAAATTTTGTCCGCTTTTGGTATTCTTATATGCGTTTCAATTCCCCATAGGTAGGCTGAAAACGAACTTTAAAGGAGGTAAACAAAATGACTAACTTTATGTTTCAATTCCTCATAGGTAGGCTGAAAACGGGCAGGTGGTTTGCCCTAGTATGTAAGTACTAGTGTTTCAATTCCTCATAGGTAGGCTGAAAACTGTTTTTGCCGTATTAACTATGTTTGTACTAACAGGTTTCAATTCCTCATAGGTAGGCTGAAAACGGGGCCTTGCTGCGCATAAAAGTCCTAATGTTTTGTGTTTCAATTCCTCATAGGTAGGCTGAAAACAAAATCGGTCAGCAAATGGCTGAGGGTTTGGCTGTGTTTCAATTCCTCATAGGTAGGCTGAAAACGGTATTAGGCCTTGAAAAAATAGGCGAAGCTATGATGTTTCAATTCCTCATAGGTAGGCTGAAAACCATATTCTGTAGCAGTGTATATTGCCTCCCCTTCCTGTTTCAATTCCTCATAGGTAGGCTGAAAACAATGCAGCATTTTATAGGTATTCAAAACAAGGCAAGTTTCAATTCCTCATAGGTAGGCTGAAAACCCTATTAGGATTTAATCTCTGTAAAGCCTCTTCAACGTTTCAATTCCTCATAGGTAGGCTGAAAACGAATATATAGACAAAGGCTATTTTAGAACAATCGAAGTTTCAATTCCTCATAGGTAGGCTGAAAACTAGATAACTCACATTCCCTGACTTGTGCTATAGAAGTTTCAATTCCTCATAGGTAGGCTGAAAACCAAAGCCGAAAGAGTGCAGTATTACTGCACTCCCAGGTTTCAATTCCTCATAGGTAGGCTGAAAACTGAGGAACAGCAATAAAGGCATGACGCTTTGGGATAGTTTCAATTCCTCATAGGTAGGCTGAAAACTAAATTTCCCGCGGAAACCCCGTATCCGTTGATACTGTTTCAATTCCTCATAGGTAGGCTGAAAACCGCAAACAATTGTCATTATTATCGTCACCCACTTCTGTTTCAATTCCTCATAGGTAGGCTGAAAACTGGAGCGGCGGAAAAGACAGCACGGTTATGCTGTACCGTTTCAATTCCTCATAGGTAGGCTGAAAACGGAGGCAATATACACTGCTACAGAATATGTCTTTTGGTTTCAATTCCTCATAGGTAGGCTGAAAACGAGGGATTTCGCTTTCTAATACTGCTCTGGGTAAGTCGGTTTCAATCCCTCGTAGGTAGGCTGAAAACCCTTTTAGGAGGTTATTTGGGTGAGCATTAACAACAGTTTCAATCCCTCGTAGGTAGGCTGAAAACTCAATCATCAGAACGGCGTTCTGACCTGCCGGAAGATGTTTCAATCCCTCGTAGGTAGGCTGAAAACGAAGCAGAAAATGCGTCTGAAAGGGGGTTCGTTTAAGTTTCAATCCCTCGTAGGTAGGCTGAAAACGGTTTTTACACCCTCCTCATTTTCTCTTTTTGCTAGTTTCAATCCCTCGTAGGTAGGCTGAAAACCTGGGCAGGAGAAACCAACCGGCAGTTTGGGAGGTTGTTTCAATCCCTCGTAGGTAGGCTGAAAACGGTCCTGCGTTTTTTGATGCTTGCTTTCAAACACACGTTTCAATCCCTCGTAGGTAGGCTGAAAACACGATTGCGGATGTGGTAATAGGTGACACGGGTACGGGTTTCAATCCCTCGTAGGTAGGCTGAAAACTTTCTTTGCCCTTGCCATGTCTACGGCTGCTTCACGTTTCAATCCCTCGTAGGTAGGCTGAAAACAAAAAGGCGGCTACTGCCATATTCTCATCGCTGGTATGTTTCAATCCCTCGTAGGTAGGCTGAAAACCCGAGGTTACGAAAAGAGTAAATGTAGTCTATGCAGGTTTCAATCCCTCGTAGGTAGGCTGAAAACAAGCCCTCTTATGGCATTTAAACTATCCCCATACATCGTTTCAATCCCTCGTAGGTAGGCTGAAAACAATGTGCGCCTGGGTAGATAGCGAAAATGCCGAGAAGTTTCAATCCCTCGTAGGTAGGCTGAAAACGCTTTCTTCTCAACGTGAAACTGGGTCATCAGGTCCTGTTTCAATCCCTCGTAGGTAGGCTGAAAACTTGTCTCCTTCCACCTTGATTAAACCGAATGCACTGTTTCAATCCCTCGTAGGTAGGCTGAAAACGGGTATTTACCTATGGCAATTAAGTCCCCTTCACTATGTTTCAATCCCTCGTAGGTAGGCTGAAAACTGTAGTACCATAGTTCTTCCTTTCTCCAGTACAGCAGTTTCAATCCCTCGTAGGTAGGCTGAAAACCCGTTTTGGGTGCATGAATCAACGTCTGACAAAATTATACATCATGCGTTTTTTTCAATCAACTTTTTATTTTTAATCTTCAAAATTCCTCAAAAGCTTTGGGGCTAAAGCCTTTTACGGTCAACGGTATTTAACATAAAAATGTCGTCGATCCCCAGGGGTTTTTGCACTACTGGAGGTCGACGACATTTTTTATAATCCAGAACTTTAGGGCAGGACACGAGCGCCCTTCCCACTGCAAGCATCTACTGCTCTCCTCCAGACAAAGTCCTGCTAGCTGCCACGAGCGCTCCTTTAGCCTGGGGAAAAGTTCGTATACACATGCCAGATCTTTTTTATTTCTTCTTTATTGTTTCTCAAGTTCGATAAGCGTATGAACCTTTTTTCCTCATTCTTTTTTTCCTCAGTTCTATATTTAGGAAACCTTAATGCAGCAGAGGCAAAATTAGACTGCATCCTTAATGGCATCACCGTTTTCATCCAGGGTGATAACTCCAGCTGCTCCAATGAAATTCTTTGTCTCTGCTAAAGCATCACAGATAGCTTTTGGATCAGCAGAGTTTGCCCTCTTAACGGCATCAAGTATCAAGATGTATGCACCGTACCCCAGTGGGGTAACAGCAGCAGGTTCCTTATCGGGATACTCTTTTTCGTAAGCTTCAAGGAATTTCTTGGATTCAGGTGTAAAGGTTACTGAGGGATCAAAGAATCCCGAATAACCAGAAGGTTAGAACATGAAACGCCCACTGCCGGCACCTGCTCTTCCTTTATAATATTACCTGCAGCAATGGAAAAAGATGAACCCCACGAACCGATAATTGCAGAAACTTTTTCCTTTTCAATTAAACGAGCAACAGCAGATGCAGCTTCTGCCTTGTCAGATCTCTAAATAAAAAAGTTCCCAGATCCCAAAGGAATCAGGAATTAAACAGTTTCTCTAAGACCTTTGGAAATAAAAGCTTCCGTCTCTTAACTTTCCGCTCCAATCTTTAAAAAATTATATAGGCGCCGCTTACTATAGGAGCCTCCTATCTCCATAGATCCCTTAATTAATGGTCATCTATTAATTTTTTATCGCCTTTTTCTACTCCCTTTAAAAATAGGTTCATTATAAATTCTGCTTCATCTGCCGGGTTGCTTGTGTCCAAGTTAAAGACTCTGTATGCCAAAAACATAAAAACCGCTCCCCGCAGAAACACCGCAGTCCTAAAGGGATCCTCAACGTCAAAAATTCCTTTCCTGCACCCTTCTTCAACTGCGCTTTTAAGAAAGCTCACGTGCCTTTTCTGTATATTCATGTACCAATCAAGAAAAGAAGAGTCCACCATACCCAGCACATTTATGTTAAGTCTGGCAAAGGAAGCGTTTTCCTCATAAAATCTAATTTCATTTTCTATGTACTTTCTTATTCTTTCTTTGGGACATTTAATGGAATTTAATTTTTCCGCACTCTCTTCATGTCTTTTTGAAAGCCATTTAAGTATGCTGTTCATCAGATCTGTTTTGTCCTTGAAGTAAAGGTAAAAGGTGCCCTTTGCCACATCAGCCCTGCGGGTTATTTCCTCAACGGTCGCAGAATGATACCCTTTTTGTGCAAATAGATCGGCTCCTGCTTTTAAAAGCCGCTCCCTTTTATCCCTTTTCTTTTCCTCAACATCCATAAATTATCACCCTGAACTGCAGAATACCCATGTAGGATTAATTATATTAAACCTTTTCAATTTTGGGAAAATAGCTGTCTCCATTAAACCCAAATCTTATCCTCTCTTTTGGTTTTTCTCTTTTGGAAAAAACTGCTCCAAGGAATACAGAAACAACGGCCATCAAAGAAAGAACTTTAATGGTTTTTCTTAAATATTCCAATCCCAGACCCTTTATTGCTGCAAGCCTGATGCCTTCTGCCATCCAAGTGTAGGGCACAGCATCAGCAGCAGCACTCACCCAGTGAGACATATAGGCCTTTGGCCACGTAAATCCGGAAATCATAAACAGAGGTACTGACAGCAGAAGCATATACCGTGTAACCTGAAGGGTGTTTTTTGAGTGAACGGAAATGAAGAATCCTATAGAAGTTATCGTAGCAACGTACAAAAAGCCCAGAAGTACCAGAATGTAAGTACTACCCTTTATTTTTATGTTTATAAATTCGGAGGCAAACCACAGAAGAAGTCCGTAATTAAAAAAGTTTGAAATAAAGTAGGGCAGGGATTTGCCCAAATATATTTTCCACGACGGCACAGGGGATGAAACAAACTGCACCCAGGAGTTGTAATTTTTCTCTCTGGTTACCGAAAGTGCAACACTGTACATTCCTATCTGGTGAATGACCATCATTATAATGCCGGGGAAAATGAAAACAGCGTAATTTAAAGTGGGATTATACCAGACCTGATATTCATAGCTCACCGCATCCAGGGTGCTTTTGATTTCTCCTTCTGTCATTCCTTTTCCCGCAAGGTATGAAGCAGCACAGCGGGCATTTAGGGTGTTGATCACCTGAAGGGCATTTTTTCTGATGTTGTATGCAGAGATAAGGTTAGACGCATCGTAGGCTACCAGCACCTCTGTTCCCCTGCTGTTTATAACATCATTTTCAAAGTTTTCAGGAATAACCACACCGGCTTTTAACCTACCTTCCCTCACTTCTCTTTCAAGTACTCGGTAGTTTTCTACTCCTTCTCTAACGCTGAACTGGGGGCAGTTTTTAAAATCATCCACCAGCTCACGGCTGAGCTGCGAATGGTCTAGGTCAACGATGCCTATGGGTATGCTGTCAAAAATTCCTTCTACATAGGCTGTACCCATAACAGCAGCATAAAAAAGTGGCACCACCAAAACCATAAGGGTCAGCACCCTATTTCTGAATATGTAAAGCACCTCATAAAAAGCAATGTTCAGTATCTGCCGCAAAACTGTTCACCATCCCTAAAACTGTTTACCGTTCTTTAAGCAAGCTTTTAAATCAGCTACGGACCGCTACCACCGCTGTAGACAGCAGGTAAAAGATGCACGACATGCCCACGAGAATAAGGATATAGGGCTTTAGGGCTTCCCATCCTGGATCTTTGAAAACCAGAAGGCTGAAACCCTGGAAGAACCATGTCTGGGGGAAAAACTTTGCAGCCTTCTGCACAAAAACAGGCATGGCTTCTAAAGGCCAGGTATAACCAGAAAGAATAAACGAAGGCAGCGCAATTACCATCCCGATTCTCACAGCGTTAACAGAATCACTGCAAAGGGCAGAAATCAGCGTTCCCAAACTGTGAACTGATACTGCAAAAACAAAGGTAAACAGCATCAGCTGGGCAGGACTGCATTCAAGGGGTACCTTATACATTCCAAAGGCTGTGATGTAGAGGGGGATTACTGCCAGCATAAACCCCGCTATGTGGGCTAAAGATTTGCTGAAAAAGAAAAGAAATTTTGATACACCCAGAGCTTTTATCTGAAGCCAGCTTTCAGCCCCCATTTCACCGATTATATTGTAGGTTGACGTTATGGTGCAGCACTGCTGCCAGATATTTAAAGCCATAGCCAAAACCACAAAAAAGGCGTAGTTTAAGGTTGGGTTAAACCAGGGTTCATCCCTGAAGGTAATGCCCATTAGGGCATATTGAGCTCTGCTGTAGTGTACACCTTTAGAAATCAGTGTTTTAACCCCCAACTCAGCGCTGTGAGTTCGAGCCACGGTAAGAACCGCTGATACAGCATTGTTTGCATATATGAGGTTGCTTCCGTCTATGACGCTCAGTATTTTTGAACCCTTTCCTGCGGTAACATCCCTGCCGAAGTTCTCAGGGATCACTATGCCTACCACCGCTTCTCCCTTTTCAATAATACTGCACAGTTCCTTATAGCTCGTGGGATACAGCACCACTTTCAGATCTTCGCAGTTTTCAATGCTCTGCTGCATTTCGCGGCTCTGGGGTGAACCATCGAGATCCAGAACAGCTGTGGGGATTCCCCTGAGCACCTGGGCGTTGTAAACTGCAAAGAAAAGAAGCAGGGACAGGATTGAAACAAAAAATAATATTCTTCTTAAAGCATTGTCCCTCCATATGAGCTGAAATTCCCTTGCCGCCACAGCAAAGACTTTCCTAAGCATTTTCCCCATCCCTTTTTTCATAAAGATTTCTGATCTCTTCTTCCCATTTCTGCCGAAGACCTGAAGGGTTCATGGGAGTAAGAATACCGTTTTCAAGCCATACACAGGAACTTACGGCACCGCAGGCTTCAATACTGCTGAAGCAGGCAATGCAGGTACCTCCACCGTCCACAAAATCCTTTATTTCTTTAAGCATGAGCTTTTGGGATTCCGGTTCTATTCCTGAAAATGGTTCATCAAGAAGGAGAAGCTTAGGCGGACCCAAAAGGGCACAGGCCAAGGAAAGCCTCTTGTAAAGACCAGCATCCAGTGCTGCAGTGGGCTCCTTAAGATGATCCTTTAAGCCCAGCCTATCCACAAGGTCCGCTGCTCCCTTCATATCTGCACCCTTTAAAGATCCGATGAACTCTATATTTTCCCCTGCCCGAAGATCCCTAAAGAGGCTCGGCTTCTGGGTCACTATGCCTATATATTTTTTAAACCTTTCAGTTTTTCTTACATTAAAGCCCAGCACCTCCACTGTTCCCCTGGTGAACTTTTCTATGCCCCCGATAATATGAAGAAGGGACGTTTTTCCTGAACCCCCATAGCCGAAAATTCCATAGAATTCACCAGGCGCAGCCTCAAAGGATATTCCCTTAAGAACCTCTTTCTTTCCAATCCTCTGCACCAGATTCTCCACTTTAACCACTAGCTGTTCTTTGGTCACTTCCTGCAACCTTCTTTCTTTTCTATAAATTTAACTTCTGCAGTCATTCCCACTTTTAATTCCAGGTCAGGATTGGGAACCTCTATCTTCACTTCAAAGCTCCGAATGTCGTGGCTGTCCATTTCGCTAACAGCTTTTTTTACAGCAAATTCTCCAGCACTGCTTATCCATGTAACCTTCCCTTTAAATACTCTATCGGGAAAAGCATCCACAGTTATTTCCGCTTCCTGGTTCAAGAATACTCTTCCTATTTTATCTTCACTTACAAATACCTTTACGTAGGTATTTTTTAGATCCGAAATTTCAAATACAGGGGTTCCGGCGTTTACGAGCTCCCCTTCTTCCAAAAATTTATCGGTAATATACCCTGACATGGGAGCCCTTAAATATGTATTGTTGAGATAAGCCTTTGCTTCCTGGATGGCTCCTTCTGCCTGCCTGCTTTGTCCCAGGGCAGCTTCGTAGTTTGCCTTTGCCACTTCAATGTTTTTCTTTGCAGCAGTAGCTTCCTGCAGTGCCGCCTGTGCCTCTTTTAGAGTGCTTTCTGCAACCTTCAAGTTATTTACTGCTTCGTCATACTGGGCATCGGATATGACTCCACCATCATGGAGCTGTTTTGCCCTTTCATGCTTCTGCTTAGCATCAGAAAGACCCACCTCTGCTTGGGCTACTTTAGCTTTGAGCTGGGCAATTTTAGCCTCCACCTGACTTTCTGCAGCTGCAACCGCTTTTTGGGCAGCCTCCACCTGTCCCAGCGCCGCTTCATAGGCTCCTTCAGCCTGGGCAATTTTAGCCCTGATCTCACTGTTGTCAAGAACCGCTAAAATTTGCCCTTTTTCCACCCTGTCTCCTTCTTTTACATACATCTTTTCAATTCTTCCTGCCATTTTAAATGAAGCATTGGCAGAAACTGCTTCAACAGTTCCCACAGCGGTCAGCTTGTTTTTATCCTTTGCTTGAGCCTGTTCATTTTCATAAAAATAGTTATTAAAGATATAATACCCTCCAAAAAGCAAAGCCGCAGCCAAAACAACCACTGCCAGCTTTTTAAGTTTAATTGTAGAAAATGCATCCATAAACCCACCTCCCACCCGCTTTAAAAACAAATGACCGCTTGGTCATTTTTTTGCTAAAAAAATTATAGCACCCTTTGGATAAACTATCCAGAAAAACTTATATAAAAATATATAAAAAAATAAAAAATAAAGGCAGCAGATTTACTGCTGCCCAAACTGAAGACAACTCTTTTTATAACCTTAGCAGGTCTCTGCTGCAGTTTGCGAAACGACTTAACGAGCGCTGGCTAGCAGCTCTTGGCAAAGCGTAAGGCAAAACCGGAAGGCGCGAATAGGAGGTAAGCGCCAGCCCCAACTGAGATGGGATGTCGAATTTGGAGCGGTCCGGCTTTGCCCCTAACCCTTTGCTTAGGGATGTCCAGTGTGAGTTCTGGAGTGAGAAAACTGCAGAAGAGATATTGCCCACAAATTTCTTCAAAAGGATCTACTGCTGCCGTGATATTATACCCCTTCGGCTGCCGGCATCCCAATAAACTGAAAACCCACGGACGTTTGACAATAAACGGAGGGGTATATAAACCCTTCCATTTACTATCCTCGGTGCTGCCGTCAGTTTAACCTCTTTCCCATCAATCTTTACAGTCCCTTTCTTAAGATCCATATAAATTTTCTGCCCTCCAAGGCTCAGAACAGCTTCCTTTTTCTGAGGATTCCAAACCATGCTTCCTCCAAAGGCTTCGGCAATCAGCCGTGCCTGCACCATAAGGTTTCCTTTATAAATAAAAATCCTTTCCCCAGAAGCCACAAGCTTTCCGTTAAAGTATGCAGCACCGTCATCGGGCACAACTATGAGCCTTCCTCCATAGCTGCCCACGCTCTGTGCATGACCAAGCAGTATGGCCTCTGCCGCTTTAAGCTGAAGATCAGGATCCCAAATCTCATAGTGGGGGACTACTCCTATACCGTTTATCTTTCTACCCAATGGGGAAAGGTATTCAGCAGTAGTTATCTTAATGGCTGCCCCAGCTTCGCTGTCCAAGGGAATTATGGTCTGTACAGTCCCTTTCCCAAATGTAGTGGTGCCCACTAAAATACCAGCATTATTTTCTTTAACAGCAGCAGCCACAATTTCTGAAGCACTTGCACTGCCGTGATCCACAAGGACCACAAGAGGTAAGGTGTTAATTAATGGCCTTTCTGCAGCAAGCCTTATAATTTCTCTGCTGTTTTTTACAAACATTATGGTTTTACCCCGAGGAAGAAAAAGGTCGGCAACTTCCAGGGCTGAGGAAAGATAACCCCCTGGATTGTTTCTTAGGTCAAGAATTATACCTCTGGCGCCCCTGGCTTTAAGTTCATTCAATGCCTTTTCAGTTTTCTCTCCCACATCGGAAGAAAAGGTGGTGATCCTGATATATCCCACTCCGCTGTCCAAAAGTCCATATTCCACCGTTTCCAGTTCAATAATTTTGCGGGTCAATGTAACGTCAAAGCTTTTTTCTCCCCTAACAACAGTAAGGGTAACCCTGGTTCCCGGTTCACCCCTTACCATACTCACAACGCTGTCAAGACTTTCTCCATAGATGCTTTTGCCGTTCACGGCAGTTATAATATCTCCGGGCTTAAGTCCGGCAGCCTCTGCTGGGCTTCCTTTAAAAACACTAATTATTACCAGTGCTCCGTCCTTTATGCCCAGTTCCATCCCCACGCCGCCGTAAGAACTATTGGTATCCTCCATAAATTCCTGATACTCTTCAGGAGAAAAATACTTGGTGTAGGGATCTCCTAGAAACTCCACTAACTGCTCCACATCATCACTGCTGTATAAAATCCTTTCATTTACAGGCTGATAGTAATATTCGCGGATTATATTCCGCACTTCCTGAAGAAGATCGTAAGAATCGGCTGCTTCCGCAAAGGGGCAGATTATAAAAATAAAAAGCAGAGCCAGTACTGAAGCGGCAGCAGCTTTTTTAACTGCATTGCTGTACATAATTTTTAACACAGCCTTTCTCCTCCTTATATGCAGCCTTCCCTGCTCAAATTTTACAGCACCAAATTTATGGAAATCAATTATAAAAAAAGTAAAAATTTTTGAACCCTATTCTTTCTTCCAATCTTTTACCAGATCCTGTTCAACTCTAACAAGCGGGTAATCCTTCGAACAGCAGTGAAGGTGATAAACTACCAATCCTCCTGGGGAAAGAATACCCCTTTGGCTTTCATCGGACCCATTTTTCAAACTGCAGGAGCTGAAAAATCGGTAATACTCTTCCTTAATAAATTGTGCGTCCCTAAGTCTGTTTTTTACGGTGATAATTTTCTCCATACATGGAAAAAAAGTTCCCCCTACAAGCTTTAGGCTGCATCTAGCTTCTCCTTCTCCTTCCTCTATGCAATCCACCACCTTATTCAGGACTACATATCCCAAAGCCCCCTGATCTTTGGAAAGGGTCCTGCGCACTTTTAGGGGAACTACTATAAACTCCCCATGGAGGGGAAGGGGTATGCAGTTTTTCTTTCCCACTATGCTTCCATATCGCCGCCGCAGAGATATGAGGTCCACAGCAAAAATTTCAGCAAGCCCCTTTAGAATGCTTTTGGTTTTTCTCACATATGAAATTTCCCTGCCGTCATCCAGGAGAATCCGGGTACAGTTGCCGCCATTTTCATCGTAATATGGGTAAAAACCTGCTACACTGCGCCATATCCCGCTCAGGTCTATTTTCTTCGGCATTTAACCACCCCTTTCCAATTCTATCTCTATTATAGGGAACATATGTTCGATGTCAAGCAAGACTTTTTACGGTTCCACCACAAAACAGCTAATTCCCATTTTTTTAAGCTTTTCAGCAAATTCCTCCGCTTTTTTTCGGGAGCTGAAGGCACCACACTGAACTTTCCACAATCTCTCTGTTCCTTTTAGGCTTTCTAAAAGCCGGGAAAAGGGAAAATTCTTTCCAGGACAGAGAGTTTTTGCTCCAGGGACATTTTTGTGGGGCAGGATGTTCTTTTCTGGAAAGTTCAATTCTTTTTTTAGTTTTTTTAGAAGGGAAATGAGAGCTTTTATCTGCTGCTCCGTGGGGCTTCGAACTTCAAAATTTCCAATTAAGGCAATCCCCACAGACTTATGGTTCATTCCTGAAGCAGCACAGTGGGCACCGGGCAGTTCAAGGGATCTTCCTTTTACAACGGTGCCGTCCCTCTCGATTATATAGTTGTAGCCAACGTCCCTCCATCCCCTGCTTAGATGGTTTTTACGCACCTGCTGGGCGTCTTTTTCCTCTGCTCCCGTATGGTGCAGTATGATGTAGCTTCTAGGATAATTCACGATTAATCACCTCCCCCAGTCTCGCAATGGCCACTGTAAGTTCATCAAGCTTTTTTTCCACGCGAACTAAAAGATAGACAGCCACTACCATGGGAAAACCGTAGTTACCCACCTGCAGCCACAGGTTTTCCAAAACAAACACCTCCTTGTTTCTTTGTATTTATTAATGTATTTATTAATGATTTATTAATGAAGGGCGGCCGGCATCAAGCCCGCCGCCCCAAAGATTATTTACATGACATTGAATTCCTGAACCTCAGTGGTAACAATTTGTGCCGAAACCACACCCACAAGATCGCCATCGCTGGTCCCAAAAATGTTTTTAGCTATGATGGTATCCATGGCAGCCTGCACTTCTACATCCGTTAAATTGGTCTTGGGATCTTCAATGGAAATGGTTCTCCTGCTTCCCCCTGCTGTTCTGAAAGTAAGCTGAAGCCTAGCAGCTATTTTTCTCACCTCCTTCTAAGTTGTTTTTGAATGCGTCTTTACTAGAAAGCTTCGCTGAGTTCAACATCGTTGACTCTTAAAATTTCTGCAACGGGGTACTGCTGAAGGTCTACAATCATTTGAGCAACATCATAAACATCCTGATCGGTTGCCTGGGGCTTTACCCCTGAGTAGGACCTGGTACGGTAAACGGGATTTCCCGTTTCATCGGTACCCACCTGCAGGATAAGGCTCAACCTTGAACCTTGGGGTACTGCACTAACAGCCATTTTTTTCACCTCCTTCAAACTTGTTGAGACCATTTTAAAACCTCATTTGTGAAAAACAAAAAATCGACCCCCAAGGGGTCAGTCTTAAAAATGATTCAATATTCCAATACTTCCGTTGCAAAAATCCATTTACACATCGACCATTGGCATTAATGCTGCTTTTTTAATAAAAAACCCTTTTTATATAATTCTTCAAAAAAGGTTTTAAAGTCCTTAACGCAGCCTAAACGCACCATGTTGCAGCGGTATAGATTGTAGATTTTTGGTATGATAGAATATATACCTGCAGATCTCAGTCCACAGTATTGTAACGCCTATGTAATTAAATTTTGGAATCGGATGCTGGAGGTTTTGTATGTTTGGCTATAAAGCATCGAGCAGAAAAACAAACATTAAAATTGTAGGCATTGGCAGCGGGGGAAACCTGGTTATCAATCAAATGATTTCCCAGGGCATTAAAGGTCCCCAATATATTAATTTAGATACAAATTACCATTTTTTAAGCCTGTGCAGGGCACATCAGAAGCTTACCATGTCTCAAAACAGCGGATCACCCATTGAAATAAGCCAAATTATGGAGGAAGCAGCCAGAAACAATAGAGATTATTTTTTAAAAATGTTAAAAGGGTCTGACGTTGTAATAATTGTAGCTGCGCTGGGGGGAAGTGTGGGAAGCTCCTTAGCACCCATAGTGGCAGAAGCAGCAGTGGAAGTAAATGCCGTTACCATAGGTGCTGTAACAAAGCCCCTTACTTTTGGTCTAAAAGACAGGTTAATAATGGCGGAAAAGAGGGTTGCAGTGCTTAAGGAAAGGGTGCACACCTTAATTATGGTACAGAATGATGTTCTTCAGGAAAAAATGGGCAGGACCGCCGTTCCCGCTGATATATTCCGCTTAGGCGATGAAATGCTCATCAGAGGCATTCAGGCTCTTATAACTACGTTGACCTGTGGGGAAATAAACAGCGGAAGAAGCAGCATAGCTTTTACTGAGGTAAGATCCTTCAGCGGAAATCCCTGTTCTACTGAGTTGAAGGATTTTCTCAAAAAGGGCAGCACCGCTTTCATTGGAACAGGCAGCGCTTCCGGTAAAAGAAAAACTATAGAAGCAGCTAAAGCAGCAATTATTCACTGCCTCACAGAAAAACAGAGCAGAGAAGCTGATTACATTATTTTAAACGTTACAAGGGGAAAGGAATCATGGCTTCTGGACGTCAACTTACTCCTGAAAATGGCAAAGAAAGCCTTCAGCGAGGAAGCAAAAATATTTTTTGCAGATACAATTTTAAATAGAGACATGGGAGGAGAAGTTAACGTAACAGTGATAGCGGGTACCAGGGAATAAAAACGTTAAAGCTTTAAAGGCTGTTGTTTATCCTTTCCATAAATCCTTAGGATTCCCTGAATATAATTAGATATTATTATTTACGGGCAGCAAAAAATCATGTAGACTCTAAATAAGAAAAATAAAAAATGCTTTAATCCTAACGTTCTAGAACAAAGATTTAAGGAGAATAAGCTAAAAAGGGCAGGTTCTCTTAAAAAGGAGGATAAATAAATGCTGGAACTTGAGGTTAAAATGGTCTGCCTGGACGAGAATAATCAGCATGTGGTGGTACTAACAGATAAGGAACAGAAAATAGCCCTTCCCATATGGATTGGACTTTTTGAAGCCCAGGCAATAGCTTTGAGGCTTAAAAATGAAAAGTTTCCTCGGCCCCTTACTCATGACCTTTTTATCTCATGGTGCAAAGCAACGGACAGCACCATTGACAAGGTAGTAATCAGCGACATTACTCCAGACAGCACATATATTGCCCAAATCCATTTAATTCATCAAAATCAGGAAAAAATAATAGATGCTAGACCCAGCGATGCCATTGCCCTCGCTTTAAGATGTAACGCAAAGATATATATGGCTACAAAACTTATAGAATTTACCCACAATTTTGAAGATCTTTTCCCAGAAGGATTGGAACACGGAGAAACCCACTAACTAACCCCATATATTCCATTTGAAAAATTCTAAGAATGCTCCTTTGATAAAAATCCTTATAAAATCCCCCTCCCCTAATCCCATTTTTTTTTCAGCATAACCATAGGTTTATTATATTCTTTTTTTTGCAGTAAAAAGGAAAATCCCCTGTTTCTGTTTAAATATGGAAATAATATGAGACTTTGTATTTTTGATGGGAGGTGCTTCATTTTTGAAATTTACGGAAGAAGCCCGGAAAAAAGCTGCCCCTATATGGGACGCATGCCTCAACCATCCTTTCGTAAAGGGGATAGGCGATGGAAGTTTGGATATGGAAAAATTCAAATACTGGGTTAAGCAGGATTACGTTTATTTAAAGGATTTTTCCAGAGTATTTGCCCTGGGCGCTGCTAAAGCCAAAGATTTAGCAACTATGGGCACCTTTGCTAAGCTCCTTGATGGAACCCTTAATGTTGAAATGAATCTGCACCGTAAATATGCAGCAAAATTCGGAATATCCGAAGAAGAGCTGGAAAGTGAAACCCCAGCTCCCACCACTCAGGCATACACCGATTTCTTGGTGGTCCATTCTTACAGTGGAGATCTTGCAGAGCTTATGGCAGTGCTTCTTCCATGTGAATGGGGATTTTGGGAAATTGGAACATATCTAAAGGAGCATGGAGATACATCGGAAAGAAATCCCTACAGAGATTGGATAGAAATGTATTCCTCCCAGGAGTTTGAAGAATTCTGCCGTTGGTGCATTGAATTGATGGATCGAGAAGCAGAGCAGTGTCCGCCCCAAAAAAGGGAATTTCTGCTGGATATATTCATTACCAGCAGCCGTTATGAATATCTTTTCTGGGAAATGGCTTACAAACTGGAAAGATGGCCTGTCTAACATAAAAGAGCCCTGCGTTTATAAAGCGCAGGGCTTTTTTTAGGAACATTTCATGTTCATCATAATTTCGTCGGCAATGCTTCCCCATTCAGAAGCATAACCGCCCAGCTTTTCCGCAATAACTTCCACACTTTCCTCTTCATACATATGGGTTGACCTGGCTCCAGAAGCAAGAACCATTTCCTTAAGCATTTCAGGATTATCAATGAGAGGACAGGGACGCAGCAGATTTCTGCTGAAGGGCATCCGTTTCTGGTATTCCCTAAACAGCGGATTTTTTAAGGCTTCTTTTAGGCTTATGTCCCTAATATTACAGGTTGAATAGTGGATAAAGGCGCATGGTTCCACATCTCCCGCTGCATTGATATGGAAATAGCGGCGTCCTCCAGCTATGCATCCGCACGAATATTCTCCATCATTCCAAAAATCCACTACGAATATGGGCTTTGTTCTGCGGAAATAGTTAACCCTTTCATACATATACTTCCTCTGTTCCGGTGTGGCCATGTAATTCAGATCTTCATCTTTTCCCACCGGAACATATGTAAAGTACCAGGCAAAATAAGCACCCTTCTCAACCATCAGGTCGATAAATTCATCGCTGCCCAGCTCTTCGGTATTCCTACGCGTGTAGGTCGTGGATATGCCGTAAATGCATCCTTTATCCCGTAAGATGTCCATTGCCCTCATAAGCTTCTGGAATACACCTTTCCCGCGCCTCTCATCTGTTTTTTCCTCAAGCCCATCAATGCTTAAGGCAACAATTATGTTCCCCGCTTCCTTCATTTCCAAAGCAAAGTTTTCATCGATCAGCGTTCCATTGGTAAAAATGTGGAATACCTGATCAGGATGTTTCTGCGCCAAACGGACGATATCATCTTTTCTAATAAGGGGTTCTCCCCCAGACAGCACTATGAAGTATATTCCTAGCTCCTCAGCTTCACTGCAGATTCTATCCATAAGCTCAAATTCCAATTCCTGGGACTGCTGATATTTTCCCGCCCAGCAGCCCGTGCAGTTCAAGTTACATCTCCCTGTGGGATCCATCAGTATGGCCCAGGGAACTGCTGCTCCAAGCTCTTTTTCCATCTCTTTTTGCTTGGGTACTCCCAGCAGTGTGGCATTTACAAAAAAATTCACAGCTATCCTTTCTTTTACATTGGGATCAACTTCAGTAAGAAGCCTTTCAGCAAGTTTATACCAGTTTGATTCCTTATCAGACAGTACTTTTCGTATCCCTTTAATGGCATTCTTGTGGTGTTCTTCTTCAGCAATTTTTTCTGCCCAGGAAAGCATCAATGGAAAGCTTTTTTTAGGAGCATGCACCAAATATTTTATTCCCTGCTGCAGGAAGCTCCTGCCCAAGACAGTTTCCGCCAGGTTCATCAAAACCCCTCCTTTCTCTTGTGCTTAATTGTTACAGCTTTTAAACCCACGCGGCATGAGCTTCAGCAACAGCGTACTAAAAAGTAGGTGCAGCCCTATCGCCCTTATATAGTTCCTTAATTATATTCTATAAAAAGATTTCAAAAAATCAAATTTTGCTAAAATTTAAAATTTCAAAAATCTTTTCCCCTTGTTTTTAATTCTTTATAAATTATAATTTTGTTATTACCGCTTTTTTGTGTTTTAATAAAACTCTCCATTTCTGTTTATAACTTCAAAATAAAATGTTCCAGTTTAAAGGAATTTGTAGAACACAGTATAATTTTAGTTATTATAATATTTTTACAGCACCCTTTATAAAAAACAGGGGGCAGTTTTTATGGACAGCAAAAAAGACTTTATCAATTTGAGAAAATACTTCACCCCCTTAATAATAACCGGGGTGTTGATTATTTTTGCAGCTGCTGCGTTTTTTGCCAATGTTTTAAAGGATATACCTGAGATTTCAGAAGACAGTCTAAAGCCTGGAATTCTTACTACTTTCATATACGATAAAGACGGAAATAGGATAACGGATCTCCACGGCATGCAAAAATGCATACCTGTGAAACTTAAGGATGTTCCTGAAGATCTTAAAAATGCTTTTATAGCAGTGGAAGACAGGGATTTTTTTAAGCATAAAGGAATTGATCCAAAGGCCATACTAAGGGCTTTTATGGCCAACTTAAAGGAAGGAAAAATCGTTCAGGGCGGAAGCACCATTACCATGCAGCTGGTGGAAAATATTTTTTATCCGGGGGAAACCCAAAAAGATTACAGGGAAAAAATCAAAGAAGCATATCTCGCTTTAAAAATGGAGCAGAAGTTTTCAAAGGAAAAAATACTGGAGGCTTATCTCAACCAAATTTATTTTGGGCACGGTGCATATGGAGTCCAGGCAGCAGCTCAGACTTATTTCGATAAGGATGTAAAGGAACTCACTTTAGGAGAGTGTGCTCTGATTGCCGGTACAGCCAACAATCCTGATATTTATTCTCCCTTTGTCAGCAGAGAAGCAGCAGAAAAACGCAGAAAAATAGTTTTAAACTCCATGGTAGAAGAAGGGTACATAACCCGTGAAGAAGCAGAAAAAGCAGACAGGGAACCCATTAAACTTGCCCATCATAATGAAAACAAAACCTACAAATATCCTTATTTTGTGGATGCTGTAGTCCAGGAAGCCCAGAAACTTTTAAAAGATGCCGGTATGGATCAGACAGAACTTTACCGCAAAGGATTGAGGATATATACCACCCTCGATCCTTCCGTTCAGGAAAAAATTCAAAACATTTTAAGCCAAAGGGAAGATTTCCCCAAGGGGGCTTCAGGCAGCACTGCTGAAAGCGCAGTGGTAGTGCTGGACCATCAGACAGGAGAAATAAGGGGGCTGGTAGGAGGAAGGAACTACAGCAGCAGAAACGGCTTCAACAGAGCCTTTGAGGCTGAAAGAAAACCTGGATCCATTTTGACCCCATTAGTCGTATACGCCCCAGCTCTCGAACTAGGATATTCCCCAGCATTTGTAGTAGATGACGTCCCTGCTGCATACAAAGCACCAGACGGAAACATCTTTATTGCCAGAAATAAAGACGGAAGATACAGGGGTTTAATTACCATGAGGGAAGCACTAAGCCTTTCCCTTAATGTTCCTGCAGTTAAGATACTAAATGAGATTGGCGTGGAAAGGGGAATAGACTTTGCAGAAAAGCTGGGTCTCGAGCTGTCCCAAAGGGAAGCAGACTTAAAAGCTGCCCTTGGAGAAACAAACAGGGACACAAATTTAATGGAACTTGCTGCCGCTTACAGCTCCATTGCCAACGGCGGATTTATGATCGAACCCCACACCATTACAAAAATAACCGATTACCAGGGGAAAGTTATTATTAAGGTCAATCCTGTAAAGAAAAGGGTAATGAGTTCTCAGACAGCATACCTTCTTACAGATATGCTTAAAACTGCCCTTAATACAGCTCATGGGAGATCGGCTTTATCTGTAAACGGCAATACTGCAGCAGCAATAGATGGTCTGGCTCCTCTCCCAAATATTAAAGAATTTTCGGGTTTAAAAGGCTACCAGGACCAGTGGTTCATCGGATACACTCCCAGGCTGCTGGGTGCTGTGTGGTTGGGATTCGACCAGTTATCTTCTAAACAGTATTTAAAGCATGATTACAAAAATCTCTGCTTCAGCATCTGGAAAGAAGTAATGGATGAAGCTCACAGAGGCATAAAATCTGGGGACTTTGTTCGTCCCCATGGAATAGTTGAGGTTTTTGTGGATAAAAAATCAGGAAAGCTGCCCAGCAGGCTTACACCTCAAAAGTACATCGTAAAGGAGCTTTTTAGAAAGGATAAAGTCCCCAAGGAAATTTCTGACGTATGGGTAGAAAAGGAAATATGTGCCGAAAGCGGGCTTCTGGCTTCACAGTTCTGCCCCAAAACCTTAAAAAAAGTATTTCTTAAACGGCCTTCTGTATCTGGAAAAATAAAGCCTTTGGATGCAGCCCTCGAAGCACCAAGGGAAGTTTGTTCCCTGCACACCACTACTGAGAGCTATATAACCGTTAACGTATGTACGGATCCCAGACATAAAGGAAGATACTATCTTGCAAATATTCCTGTGGAAGGATACCAAGGAGGCTGTCCATCAAAATATATAGAGAAGATGAGCTTCCCTGCAGGCAAAGAGCCCAGGGAGTACTGCCCCATATCAGATCATCAGCTTAAGCTGGATACGGGAAACCAAAATCCAGGAACCGTACCTCCCACTCCCATATTGAAGGGTTATGTTTCAAAGGGAGAAGGAGGAAAACCAGTGGTGCGCCTCCAGTGGAAAGTGCCCGATCATTCGGGAACCATACTTTATTCCATAGAAAGGTGGACACCCCTTTATCCCATAAGATTTGAAATCGCCATAACATCCAAAAACATATGGACGGATGTTTATGTAAAACCAGGCAATACCTATTTATACAGGGTAGTAGCTGTGGACGTTTATTCCAATTTAAAATCCCCCTCAAACCGCATAGAAGTTACAGTTCCGAAAAACTAGAAACTAATTAAGGGAGCTTAAATTTAAGCTCCCTTTCTTCCTGGATAAGCTATGCGCTGACGGATGCTTCTCCCATTCATTCCAACTTTAAACGCATAAACAGGTACATCCAATCCTGACCGTTCCACTGCTTTGAGGGCCGACATAAGAAGGGTTCTGCAGCAGGCAACCTCCATATATGCTATGGTGATGCTTTTTGTAGAATTCTTTCTTATTATTTCAGTTAATTTATCTGTGTAAAATGCCTGATCCTCCTGTTTAGGACAGCTCATTATTAAAACTTTCCCCTTGAGCATTTCCAAATAGAAAAGAGGTAGAACTGCCGGCACACAGTCTGCCGCTAAAAGAAGATCAGCATTTTTAAGATAATCCGCTTCTGGATTAATGAGAAACATCTGTACAGGCCAATTTTTAAGCTGGGGCTTTATGTTTACGGTCACATCTCCCGTTTCCACAACCACACCCGAAGTATCAACGGCATCGCCGCTGTCCAGGTTAATAGGTCTGCTGGAAGGGCAGCCTGAAAAGGAACCATACTTTTTAAAGCTTTCATGATCAGCCTCAGCTTCATGTCCGCAGCAGCCATTTACTTCTTCTTCTTTTTGATTTTTTTCTTCTTCCCTTAAGTCCACAAAATCCTCTGCTTCCCTTTCAATTATTGTTATAGCCCCTCTGGGACAGCTGCCTATGCAGGAACCCAATCCATCACAGTACCTATCATCAACAAGCTTCGCCTTTCCGTTAATTATTTTGAGGGCTCCTTCTTCACATGAGGGTATGCAGAGACCGCAGCCGTTGCATTTTTCTTCATCTATGTGCACGATCTTCCTTTTAACCATTTCCTGTTCCTCCCTTTTTTTTCTACTGCGTTCATTATAAAAAATGTTTTCCTTTATTTCTGTGCTGTCCATCACAATGAAATGTGATTTTTAAACAAATTTTAAACAAAAAAGGCCGCTTAAACAGCGACCTCCATTTTCAACTTAAATATTAACGATAGTCTTCATCATAAAAACCTACTTCAAGGTCTCCATCTTCTCCATCTTTTTCAAACTTCACAAGGTCGTCATCGCTGTCCACATCGATGATGGTTCCTTCAACATAGCAGTCCTCATCCAGCTCATCATGAATATACTGAACCAAATCTTCAATCCAGTCTTCTATATCTCTATCACTGAGCTCTGCCCATTCATCATCATATTTTCCCAGATCCACTTCAATTTCCACTTCTAAATTTTCTTCATCGCCGTCTAAGGAAATGTCATCAATTACTACGCCTTCCAGTTCATCAAATTCATCTATTAACTCATCTTCCAGATCGGAAAGGTCGCTTGTTTCCTCATTTTCTTTTTTCTGTAATTGAGCCTCCAAATCTGCTATACGAGCATTGAGCTGAGATACCTGATTCTCCAGCTCGTTGATTCTCTGCTGCTTTTCAATAAGCTGCTGCTGAAGCGCTTCAACTTCTGAGGTATCGCTGTTGATTATAACTTTGCTGGTGGCGCTGTCCCAATGAACTTTAGCCCCTAAGGCTTCGCTAATTGTACGAAGGGGGACAAAAACCCTATTCCCCACCATAAAGGGTTCGGCATCGGTGCTGGCAACTTCCATGCCGTCAGCTATAATTTTTATGTTTTTAAATACTGTCTTTAAGTTGGTTACACCTGTGGATGCACTTAAAGTACCCGCACATAAAATAACAATAATTACAGCCGCTAAAGCTGCAAAAAGAAACTTCTTTCTCCTCATTCTATAGCCTCCCCAATTTTTTTTATGTTGTGGAAATTTCTACATTTAATGTTTTTTCTCCTTCTTTAGCTTAAAAAAGTTCAAATTTGCTTTAATAAAGCAAAATTAAGTAATCCCATTGACTTAAAAAATAAATGTTTATGTTATAATTTAAAAAAATTAAATAGAAAGGTTTAAAAAAATTAAATAGAAAGGGGTATGGACTTGGGATACAAAATTAAAGGCATTGTTGACTGGGTAGGAAAAGTGGATTGGGAGCTAAGAACTTTTCACGGTGAAGAGCTCTCAACCCACAGGGGTTCTTCCTACAATGCTTATCTAATCCGCGATGAAAAAACTGTCTTAATAGATACGAGCTGGGCACCTTTCGCTGAAGAATTTGTGGAAAATTTAAAAAAGGAAATCGATCTCAACAAGATCGACTATATCATTTCTCTACACAGCGAAATAGATCACAGCGGAGCCCTTCCCCAATTGATGAAAGAAATCCCTGACACTCCCATCTACTGCACCACAAACGGCGCCAAGTTTATAAAAAGCCAGTATCACAAAAATTGGAACTTCGTAACCGTAAAAACTGGAGACAAGCTCTCAATTGGTTCCCAGGAAATAATATTTATTGAAGCTCCCATGCTTCATTGGCCGGACACCATGTTTTGCTATTTAACAGGAGAAAAGATTCTATTCAGCAGCGATGCATTTGGTCAGCATTATGCAGCGCAGCCAGCATTTAACGATCTGGTAGATGAAGATGAATTGTATCAAGAAGCCATCAAATACTATGCCAACATCGTCGCCCCCTTCAGCCCCATGGTAGAAAGAAAAATTAAAGAAGTACTAGACCTCAACCTTCCCATTGAAATGATATGTCCTGCCCATGGCGTTATTTGGAGGGACAATCCCGCTCAGATAGTGGAAACTTATTTAAAGTGGGCAAAGAATTATGCTGAAAATCAGATTACAATTGTCTACGGGACCATGTGGGATGCTACAAAAATAATGGCTGAAGCCATAGCCCAGGGAATAGCAGAAGAAGATCCTTCCATAACAGTAAAACTTTACAACATAGGTGTTTCCGATAAAAATGACGTGATTACGGAAATCTTCAAATCAAAAGCAGTGCTGGTAGGTTCTTCAACGTTCTACAACGGCATGCTATCCGAAGTAGCAGGGCTACTGGAAGAAGTTAGGTGCCTAAAACTGGGAAGGGGTAAAAAGGCTGCAGCTTTCGGTGCCTATGGCTGGAGCGGTGAATCTGTTAAGCTGGTAAGTGAAGCCCTTAAAGCAGCCGGCTTCGAATTAGTCAATGATGGTATAAGAGAATTGTGGAAGCCTGATGAAAAAGCGTTGGAAAATTGCATCAATTTTGGAAAAAACTTTTTAAAAAGTATTTAAAAAGTATTTAAATTGGATGCTGTTTAAAATATATTGAACATAATGAAATATATATTTAAGAGGAGGCTTAGTGATGCCTGATTTTGGTAATTCCTTTGCAGGGAACAAGTTCGAGTGTAAGCTGACCAAAGATGAACTTATCAGAGCGATAAGGTTTATGATTGCAGCAGAATATGAGGCCATACAGCTCTATGCTCAGCTTGCTGACTCCATCGATGATGAATTTGCAAAGGCCGTACTTCTGGATATAGCTGACGAAGAGAAGGTTCACGCAGGTGAGTTTCTAAAGCTTTTATATCATCTTGATCCTAAAGAAGAAGAATTCTACAAGCAGGGATTTGAAGAAGTAGAAAAAATTGCAGAAGAACTGAAAAATTCTTAAAAGCACAGAAGCCTCCCTTCTGAGGGAGGCTTTAATTTGCCCTTTTTTCGTTTAAATTTATTACCTCTTTATCATCTTTTCCTGTAAACATTGACAGAAAAACTTCCACAACTTGGGGGTCAAACTGCTTTCCTGCCTCATTTTTTATTTCCTTAAGGGCTTCTTCCTTCTTCATCGCTCTCCTGTACGGACGATCATTAGTCATCGCATCAAAGGCATCAGCCACAGCAAGGATACGGCATTCAATGGGAATGTCTTCCCCTTTCAACCCCAAAGGGTATCCCTTTCCATCCCACCTTTCATGATGCTTTAAAATTAAATCTGCAATTCCTGCGAGATCCGGTGATGAAAGGGCAATCCGCGAACCCCTTACGGGGTGCTGGCGCATAATTTCCCATTCTTCTTCACTTAATGGACCCTTCTTAAACAAAATTTCATCAGGAATGACAACCTTCCCTAAATCATGTACCTGGGCCAAAAGGGAAAGATCAGCTATTTTCTCAAAAGAAAGTCCCATTTTCTGCCCCATCTTAACACAGTATTCTTCCAGCCTTTTAGCATGCCCTGCCGAAATGAAATCTTTTTCCTTTAAGGCTGCAAGGAGAGCCCTTACAACATGGCTGCGGCTGCTTGATTGTTTAAGGAGCTTGTTTTGATACATTAAATCATCTGCTTTTTTGAACGTTTCCTCAAGAGGCTCATTTTCCCTTTCCTGTACGGCTATTCCCACTGATATGCTTAGAGGAATTTCCTGATGCTTTTCATTGTATCGATCCACAGCATCATAGACTCTTTGGACAATTTTTTGGGCTTTCTCTTCATCAACACCGGGAAGTACAGCAGCAAACTCATCACCACCTATACGTGCCAGAACATCAGAACTGCGTAAAACTCCCTTTAGTAAATCTGCACAAATTTTCAGCATTTCGTCTCCCTTAGAATGCCCCATGGAATCATTTATTTCTTTCAATCCATCCATATCAGCAATCAATATGGCTGCAGGAAATTTCCCTTTCATTAAAGAAAGACGGTTAATTTCCTCCTCAAAATAAGCTCTGTTGTATAACCCTGTTAGAGAATCATACATACTCATATGCTTAAGGCGCTCTTCATATTTCTTTTTGTCTGTGATATCCAATAGGACTTCCACAGCTCCTGTAACCTTTCCATTTTTGTCCTTTACAGGGGTAGCTTTGGCACTCCATATTCTACCATCAGCGCTGTAAATTTCCCCCGCTGCTACCTTTTTAGTCCAAATGGCTTCAAGAACGGGGCAGCTTTTACATATTTCTTTTCCTTTGGGAATCAGCTCATAGCATTTCCCTCCAAAAATTTCCTCTCTGCTTCTGCCCGCTACTTCACAGGCTTTTTTGTTGGCAGTTATGATACGCATATCCCTGTCTATAAAAAGCACCAGCTCTTCAATGCCATCTAAAACAAGGTTCTTTTCATCCAAAAGCCTTTGATATTCTTCTTCCATAATTTTTCTGTAAGTAACATCATTCAAAAAGTAAAGCACAGCATCCGAACCATCCCAATCAATCAGCACCAAGCTTCCTTCAACCCATTTAATGCTGCCGTCTGCAGCCTTTAATCTAAAATCAAACCCATATATTACTTTTTTACCTTTATTAATTAGGTCTACAACATGCTTCTTCTTTTTTTCCAAATCATCTGCAAAAACAAAATCTTCCAATGATCTAGAAATAAGTTCCTCTTTAGCTACCCCAAGAAGCTTTGATGCCGCTGGGTTTGCATACCGAATTATTTTGTTCTGGGTTACAAAAATTGCTTCTGCTGAATTTTCAACCACAGTGCTGTATTTTCTTTCTTTATCTTCAATTTCCCGCTGATAGGTTTCAAGCCTTTCTAAAAGATTTTTAACTTCATTTGAAAGAACAGACAGTTCATCCTTCTCTTTAAATTCTGGAATGTAATAACTGTTAAGGAAAGACCTGTCTATACTTTTAATAGCAGAGATAAGCGTAAAAGGCGTGAAAGAAAAGCCCTTCAAACCACAGAAGTGTTGAAATGCAGTATGCTGATATGGAAAATATCAAAAATGCAACAAAAAATCTTCTTAATGAAAGAAAAGCTATGTTAGCATGTCTGATAAAATCCATTTTCAGCAAAAGGGCATCATTCCCCAAAACATCCTTTAAGGCAAAATATCCCTCACTTTTTTTGGGAGAAATAGTTTTAATCCAAAGGGGCTGTCCATTTTTTAAATATAATGCTTCCTTAAGTTCTGTTATTCTATTTTCTGTTTCAGCCTTCGAAATTTTTATGCCTAAAGTATCAGAAATATTTTTTATATACCCTTCATCAAAAATTCTGCCCAAAACAAAAACCCCTACACTTGGTCCACTTCCGTCACTCTTCAGCACCGGTTCAACCGCTGCAACTGTAATATTATCAGAAGTTTTTACTATCCCCTTTAATCCTCTATCTCCAGACTGTGCAGCAAAACGTACCAGCTCTTCTGGCACTCCAATTTCCCTACCATTCTTCAGATTATATCCCCGGCTGAAAATCACGTTTCCACTTCTGTCCAAAATTAAAATATAATTTACGCTTAAAATTTTAAAAGTATTGTACAATAGATTGCTTCTTATATAATTTTCATTACCATTTACTACAAAGTTGTAAGTATCATCCCAAACAGCCCAATCTTCAGCGTACATTTCAAGGGTTTCCGTTTCCCTTTCCACAAAGCTGTAAACCCTTTCTGCATCCACCTTTATATGGGCCTTCTCCACTTTTAGTATTATTTCATCTATAAACAAATCCGCACCAACGAAAAAAATCAGAGTCAGCAATAACAAGGCTGCTATAAAAATTGCAAAAACTTTTCTTTTTAGGGACATTCCTTTCATTTTCTCTTCCATATCTTAATACACCGCATGCATGTATAATTTTCCCTTAATAGAAGATTAATTTTATAATAAACCTTTTTGTCCTCCTTTTATAACTTTATTTTTTTATCTTTATTTTAGTGAAAAAATAAAAAGAGCCTTCCAGTAAAAACCGGAAGGCTTCATTGTCTCAATAAAGCTTAACAGCAGGCTTCTTTAATGAAGCCAACTATTTCTCCTGCCCATGAAACGGCTTGTTCTGCTGTTTCCGCATCGATAAATTGATCATCTTTGCTCTCAAAATGCTTGCCATCCTCAGGAATAATGTAATTTTTATCAAGGTTTTTTGCACATTCTTTTACTTCTTCAGAAAATTCTATTCCTTCCTGTCCAACCCTTGTGATAAGCTGAAGGAGATATGGCTCATTGAAACCCAATATACCCATTCCCCTAAGCAGACCCTTTAATGCATATTCTGCAGCCCTTCTAGACTTATAATAGCTCCAGACATAAAAACCTTCTTTTCTGTCATTTTCAGCCATTTTCAGCATATCTTCTGCACTGCTAATCCAACGGGCATATACATCCTTTTCAGCTAAAGAAATTTTCAAAAATATAACCCTCCTCAAATTTTTTATAAAATGTCTCCCTCCGGGATGTGAAACAGAAGAAACATTTTTCTTAACTCAATAATACCATTTTTTTTAAAAAATAAAAATACTTTTTAATAATAATTATTATTTTTATTATGTTTTTCAAAATAGGCAAAAAAGTAAGGAAAAACGAGAAAAAAGGGACCTACCATAGAAGTTTTTGTCTAAAGCAATTTAGCAAACATTTCTTAATTTTTGTTTAAAGTAAATTTCTGTTAATATATTAGTAATGAAAATCATTTTCTTTTTGTATACTGGAATACCAAAAAGCATTAAAAAGAAGGAGGTTTTTTTTAAATGGAAAATATCAACATTGAGACTCAGGATATGCCCCGCATTCCCATGATAGGAGAAAAGGCCCCCGATTTTGAAGCGGTTACCACCCATGGGAAAATCAGCTTAAAGGACTACAAGGGTTCATGGTTGATACTATTTTCCCATCCCGCAGATTTTACCCCAGTCTGCACAACAGAATTTGTAGCGTTCACAGACATTTACGAAGAGCTGGAAAAAAGAGGAGTCAAGCTGCTGGGACTGAGCATTGACAGCGTTCATTCTCACATTGCTTGGGTAAGAAATATTGAAGAGAAATTTGGTAAAAAGGTTCCTTTCCCCATTATTGCAGATCTTAGTATGGAAGTAGCTAAAAAATTCGGCATGATCCATCCAAAACAAAGCAGTACCTCTGCTGTGAGATGCGTTTTTGTAATTGACCCTAATCAAATCGTCAGAGCCATTATCTATTATCCTCTCTCTACAGGAAGAAATATGGATGAAATTTTGAGGCTTATTGATTCCTTACAAACTGTGGACAAGCATGGTGTTGCAACTCCTGCTAACTGGCGGCCTGGAGATAGAGTCATTGTACCTGCTCCTACAACCCAAGAAGCAGCAGAAGAAAGAATGAAGCAAAAAGATTTGGAATGCATTGACTGGTATCTCTGCACCAAGAAAATTTAGACAAATCTTATATAACTAAAGGCATATTGAAACATCTTGGCTTCTCTGTTAAAGGAGAAGCCTTTTTGGACTCATTTTTAATAAATTCCCTTCAGTGTGGAAATAATAAGTGAGAAAACAAAATCTTATTAGAGGAGGTTTTGGATTTTGCAGCATATCAATCAGCTGGAATTGCAGAATCTCAGGCACTTAATTTTTAACGAAATGGTATGCAGCTCAAAATGCAGTGCATACGCTGAAGCATGCAACCATCCCCAGCTTAAAGACTTTTTTCAAAAAGGGGCTCAGGAAGCTAAATCTAATGTAGAAAAACTAAAACAATTCCTGCACTAAAGGAGGAAAGTACAATGCTTACAGATAAGGATATGGCAAACGATGCACTGGAAATGTACAAAGTTTTTGCCACCGAACTTACTAAGGCTGCTTCAGAATGCACCAATCCACAGCTCAAACAAACACTGATCCAGATGAGAAGTGCTGTGGAACAGCGCCAGGAAAATCTAGCAAATCTGGCCATTAGGGAAGGATGGTATCTTCCTGCAGGATCTGCAGATCAACAGGAAGTAAACCGCATAAGAAGTTTCGTAGAACAAAGTCAGGCTGCTGCACAGCAGTATTATTCAGCCCCAGGTCTAAGATTTTAGAAACTAAAAGGGGAAAAGGGATACCAGAGCTAGTCCCTTCTCCCCTCTTTTATTTTTTTTAACCAGCCTTTCTATTCCCGCAAACGCATTGTAGGGAATAGGATCACATCTCTTATGGATGGGCAGTCTGTCAAAACCATCACCAGTCTATCTATCCCAATTCCAAGGCCTCCCGCAGGGGGCATACCATATTCCAATGCCTTAAGAAAATCCTCATCCATAGCATGGGCTCCTTCATCGCCAGCTTCCCGCATCCTTGCCTGCTCTTCAAATCTTTTACGCTGATCAATGGGATCATTAAGCTCTGAAAAGGCATTGGCAAGCTCAAAAGTTCCTATGAAGCCCTCAAACCTGTATGTCAACTCTGGATTGTCTTCTTTGCGTTTTGCCAAAGGAGAAATTTCAATGGGATAATCCAGGACAAACGTGGGTTGAATAAGTCTGGGTTCAACTTCTTTTTCAAAAACCTCATTTATGAGCTTACCCTTACTGAAAGGTTTCTTTATCTCTATATCAAATTTTTCTGCAATTTCTTTTAAGTCCTTTTCACTGTTTACTGCAGAAAAATCTATGCCGGTATATTTTTCAATTGCCCCGAGCATAGAAATACGTTCCCAGGGGGGAGTTAGATCAATCTCTTCCCCTTGATAAGAGATCTTTAATGTTCCCAGAACCTTTTCCGCAATATAAGCTATCATTTCTTCAACCAGTTCCATCATTACTTCGTAATCAGCATATGCCTGATACAGCTCCAGCATTGTAAACTCAGGATTATGCTTCGTGGAAATTCCTTCATTTCTAAAAATTCTTCCTATTTCATATACTTTTTCAAATCCCCCCACCAGCAAACGTTTTAGATGCAGCTCCAAAGCTATTCTGAGATACAAATCCATATCAAGGGCATTGTGGTGGGTAATAAAGGGTCTGGCATTTGCTCCCCCTGGAATGGGATGCATAGTGGGAGTTTCCACTTCCAAAAAACCTTTTGAATTTAAAAATTCCCTTATGGCAGTAATGATTTTGCTTCTCAGCACAAAAACTTCTTTAACTTCGGGATTTACTATGAGGTCTATATACCTCTGCCTGTACCTGAGCTCCACATCCCTCAATCCGTGCCACTTCTCTGGTAAGGGGCGCAGAGACTTGCACAGCATTACCAGTTCTTTACAGGCTACGGTAATTTCTCCTTTTCTGGTCCTAAAAACTTCTCCTTTAATTCCTATAATGTCGCCAATATCAAGGGACTCAAAAAGCTCATAGCCTTCACCCAAATCATCTACCCTAGCATAGATCTGCACCTGCCCGCTCATGTCCTGAATGTGAGCAAATCCAGCCTTGCCGTGAATTCTTTTGGCCATCACTCTTCCTGCTATGGATACCTTTTTCCCCTCAAGCTCATCAAATTTCTCCACAATTTCTGTACATGAATGGGTTCTATCGTACCTTTGTCCGAAGGGATTGATACCCTTAGCATAAAGAGCTTCCAGCTTGTTTCTTCTTGCTTTCATTAGTTCATTCAATTCACTCATCTGTGTATCCATGGTTAATCCTCCCGGCAAAGCATTTTATATTTTAAAAAGTTTTTACAGCAGTTATTTTTGAATACCTAATATTTTATATTTAATTACACCTTCAGGCACCTGTACATCTACCACAGAGCCCACTTTTTTCCCTAAAATAGCTTTTCCCACAGGAGATTCATTGGAAATACGGTTTTCGCTGGGATTCGCCTCCATTGATCCCACTATTTCATACTCCACTATTTCCCCCAGCTCCATATCTTCCAAAACCACCTTTGAACCCAGGGAAACTTCATCGGTCCTCACTTGATCTAAATCTATAACTTCTGCATTTCTCAGCTGCTTTTCAAGGGTTAAAATACGTCCTTCAATAAAAGCCTGCTCTTTTTTAGCTTCATCATACTCAGAGTTTTCGCTGATATCTCCAAACTCTATAGCCTGTTTTATTCTATCGGCAATTTCCCTTCTTTTAACAGTTCTTAAATAGTTGAGTTCTTCCTCAAGCTTCTTTAACCCCGCAGGTGTCAATATAATCTGCTTTTCTGCTATACTTTTCTCTCCTTAATAAACTGAATTGATCGCCAAAATATTATGAACAAAAACCACTAAAAATACACACAGTTAAAAATTACATGCACAATAAAAAGCCCTATAAAAAAATAAGGGGCACTAAAAAACATAAAATCTCTGCTTAGGGCTTCTTTCCCATAAACTTAAAAGCCATTATATAAACCTAAAAAGCCGTTGTCAAGACTAACCATAAATTTGGCTGAGGGGCAAAATTTACCAGATTAAGCTTAAAATGCTAAATACTGTCCGTTCTTTAAAAAGTCCCAAAACAGAAAACTGCCAACTTTAACAGCTGACAGCTGTTGTGTTATCGTCAATAATTAATTTTATATTAAAAACTATTTAAAAAAAAGAGGAATGCAAATATCAGTCCCAGACTGCTACAGCGGCACCACAACCGGTATATCCCCCAGCTTTTCCACAGCCACTGAAATGCCGTAAACAGCAGAAATGTTTTCAGGTGTCATAACCTCCAAGCCGCCGCAGTCATATATGGTTCCATCCTTCAAAAACAAAAACCTGTCCGCAAAGCGCAGGGCCAGATTTAAATCGTGCATTACCAGAACCACTGCAATTCTGCGCTCCTCTGCGGCATCCTTTACTATTTTCATCACTTCGTACTGGTTTTTTAAATCCAGGCTGCTGGTGGGCTCATCCAGCAGCAGCACCCTGGGCTCCTGGGCCAGGGCCCTTGCAATAATTACCCTCTGCAGCTCTCCTCCGCTCAATTCATCAAGATAGCGCAGGGAAAGATCCTCCAGACTGAGGGAGGCCAAAACTTCCCGAACGATCTCCAGATCTTTTTCCGAAGCCTCCCACCCTATGTGAGGTTTTCTGCCCAAAAGCACAGCATCAAAAACGGTAATCCTTCCCCCTTCATGCCTTTGGGCTGCATAACCCACCCTGCGGGCAATTTCCCGGGAGCTTAAGGAGAAAAGATCATTCCCGTCGATCAAAACCGTTCCCCTTTTGGGTTTAAGAATCCTATTTATGCACCTTAAAAGGGTAGTTTTCCCAGCTCCATTGTTTCCCAGTATGGAAAGAACCTCTCCTCTGTTGACGCTGAATTTAATATCCCTTAAAACAGGTCGTCCGTTGTAGCTGAATTCAATACCATCCACCGAAAGGATCATCTTCTGCTGTTCCCCCTTGTTAAAAGGTATAGAAAAAGGGGTGCTCCCATAAATGAAGTAACGGCTCCCACAGGCAGAACCACAGGAGCTATTATAGTGCGGGCAATGGTGTCGGAGGCTAGAAGCAGAAATCCCCCCATAACCGCAGAAGCAGGTATCAGAAAACGGTGATCACCGCCCAAAAGCCTCCGCATTATCTGAGGTCCTAAAAGCCCAATGAAGCTGATTATTCCCAAAAAGGAAACTATAACCGCTGTAATCAGTGAAGCCCCAAACATCCCCAGTATTCTTATTCTTTCAACATTGACTCCCAAGCTCTTTGCTGTCTCCTCACCGCCGTCAACGGCATTATAGTTCCAGCGGTTCGCCATAAAATACAGGAAAAAGATTCCCACCACGAAAGCCATTATTTTAATTTCTCCCCAGGATGCCCTGCCGATGTCTCCAAAGGTCCAAAACACCAGGGATGCCACCTGCACATCACTGGCAAAATACTGAAGAACTACGGTGGCGGCAGAAAAAAGGGACCCCACGGCAACACCAGCCAAGATCATAGCTTCAGGGGTTACCCCTCTAAGACGGGCCAGCATAAGCACCGTTATGGTGGTAAGCATGGCCCCCATAAAGGCTGCGGCAGAAACAAGATAGGGGCTGTTGATAACAACCGCATCGGCGCTTGTGCTCTGCAGGCTTCCTGCTCCCAAAGCAATAATTGCCACTGCAGCCCCGAAAGCTGCACCCTGGGAAACCCCCAGGGTGGAAGGAGAAGCCAGGGGATTCTGCAGAAGATTCTGCATAACACATCCCGCTACAGAAAGGCCTATTCCAGCAATAAAAGCCGCTGCTATGCGGGGCAACCTTATATTCCAGATAATGACATTTAGGCGCTCGTCCCCTTCTCCCAGCAGCGTTAAAAGAACCTGTGCCGGGGAAAGGTCTGCTGACCCTGCATTAACGGCATAAACACCGAGGACAACACTTAAAAGAAAGGTAAGAAGTATTATAAGAATCTTTCTGCCTGTATATTTAAGGTACCCATGGTAAATATTTTCTGCTGTTCCCTGATCCATTGTTTACCACTCCAATTATTTATTCAAGATCGCTGAAGGTGATTTTTTTAAAGCCTCCAAAATCCCCTGCCATCTGATCATATAGGGGTTTCCCCAGCATAAAGCTGTATATCTCATCGGCTTTTTTTATTGGGTCAACATCTTTGAACTGTTCAGGAAAAACAACCTTTCCCACAAAATAGGCATCTGCCACTGCGGTATCAATGTTGGCGGCATAGTAATTGAAGGGGATCTGCCCGTAAACCCTTCCATTATTAAAAGCTTTAAGGGACTGATAAAACTTCTTATTTTTTCTATAGTCATCTCTAACTAAGTGCAGTCCGCCTTCATCAATAAAGATTATGTCAGGATCCCAGGATAAAAGCTTTTCCTTCTCTATCATAATACTTCCACTGCTGCCCGTTTCATCCACCACATTTACTACACCCACGGCATCAAAGGGACCGTATTCTGCAGCTGTGCTCTCAATGCCGTGAAAACCCTTCATGCCCAAAGCACCCACATAAACCCTGGGCTTTTCATCCTCTGGAATACCCCTGGTCCTTTCTATTAAGTCCTCCCGGCACTTCTTAAGATATTTCACAACCTCTTCTGCCCTCTTTTCGCTTCCAATAACCCGGCCGATCAGCTTTAGGGATTCATATATATCCTCATCAAAGGGAACCTTTTCTCCATAGGAAAGAACAACCACAGGTATACCCGTTTTAGCCTGCAGCTCATCAGCTCTGGATTTATCCAGCAGATATGCGGCAAAAATCACATCGGGCTTCACCGCTGCAAGTTTTTCCACATCGGGAGCAGAATCTGGACCTCCCTGCCCAATGGTTGGGAGGTTTTTAAGTTCAGGATAGGCTAAAATGTATGGTCTCCCAGCAGAACGCTGTTTTTCGAAATTTTCAATGCCCACAACCTTTTCCGCTCCTCCAGCGTAGCAGACCAGTCTGAGGGCACCGGGACCAATGGCAGCTAATCTTTCAGCAGGAATAGAAACCTCCACCTTCCGGCCAAGCATATCTGTTATTACAGCCCTATCACCATTCTGTTCTGCTGCACCCTTTTCTGAGCCAGCAGAACCGCAGCCTCCTATCAAAGCAGCAAAAAGCAGAACAAGCACCGCAGCCGCCGCTGTCTTTTTAAACCTAAAGTCCATTTCTCTATTCACTCCCTTTTATTTTTAAGCACCATCTGCTTTTTTTCTACAAAAAATAAGGTCCCCGCCTTTTTTCTAAAGGCATCGGGGACCTTCATGGTCTCCACTAATCACAACATAAAAAGGATAACCAATTATGAAAACAGCATTTAAATTAATATTTTATGAATGCGCTCCTTCATGAAGCGCTCTCCTAATAAACTGGTTTATACCCCTATATGCCTGTAAACTATTCTATACTGCCCTTCAAATTCCTTTTTTCAGACAGATTTTTTTTAGGATTTTCCTGCACAGTCACTTCAAATAACTAAAGGGCCATATGCTTCTTAGCCTCTTCGGCATTCTTCTTAACGGAAAAAATCTCTTCCTCCGTTAGGGACCTTTCAAAACTCCTGAAGCCTGCAAGTTTAAAACCGTGCTTATCTCCCAGCCTTTTGATCTCATCCACCTGATCTATGGTTATGTCTCTTCCCAAAGTGAAGTTTTCATATCTGCCCTCCAGGGCAAGGATCATGGTCTCCGCCATGCAGGCAAGGGTAACATTTTTAGGATATCCGATATTCAGGTCTGTTTTTATATCTCCGGGGATCTGCACCAATCCCCCTTCAATAACCAACACATCTTTTCTCTTTTCTGCAACCTGACGGGCTACATCCCTGGGTCTAGCCACATCGCAGACCACCGCTCCCGGAGCAAGATGCTCAGGCTGTATAATCGCCTCTGCTGATGAAGTGACGGTTATAACAACCTTCGCTCGTTTCAGGGCCCTTTCAAGGTCATTGGTCACAGAGACTGCCAGCCCTGTTTCATGCATTATTATTCTGGAAAGACGGTCAAGTTTTTCTCTGTTTCTGGCAATAAGAGTAAGATATTTGCATTCCCTTGCCATAAGCCTTGCGCATACAGCCCCAATGGAACCCGTTGCCCCCACAACCACAACCTCTTCCTCTGATATATCAATGCCCATGATTTCCGCTGCCTTTTTTGTCCCCTCAATGGCAGTGGCTACAGTATAGCTGTTTCCTGTGGTAACAGCAATATTTAGATTTTCGGCCACTGTTATCCCAGCATCAGCCACCACGGAAGTCATTGCTCCTAAACCCACAATTTTGGCACCATATTTTTCTCCCAACCTTCCAGCTTTTATTATCCTCCGCAGCACATACTGCTCCGGAAAATAAAGCATCTGCCTTGTAGTTAAGGGGCATACAACAAAAACCCCGGAAATTTCTTTTCCCGTTGCAGCAGAACGTATTCCGCTTACGGAAGCCAGTTTAAAAGGCGGTGAAAAGCGGAAGCTTCCTTCTATTATTTTCCCAGGAACCTTTTTGGCAAAATGAAATTTGCGGAGGATATCATTAACATCCAGCGGATGAATTATAAAGGCAAAATCAGCCATAAATGAGCCTCCTTTCGGATTCCCCCTCTAATTTTTCCACATTTGCTTTATCTTTTTTTGAGAAATCTTCAGCTTTAAAATCCAGGATCCTGGGGTTAAAGCCCATTTTCTCAATCATTTGGGAATAATCTTGGGGTGTAATTTCGTCCTGAGGCTTTTCTAAAAAAGCTACCAGCAGAGCTTCCATCACATTGGTTCCGAAGGATCGGCCGTTGAATTCAGGGGTTGTAGTTATAAGTTTTGCAGCTCCTCTATCCCTTAATGTTTCCACATCTTTCTGGGTAACGGTATTGGTAATTATTATTTTTCCTTCAAGGTTTTCAGGCATGTGGCGTTTTATATAGTGAAAATCTCCAGCAATTATCTCTGCTTCATAATAATACTTTGCTACCCTTCTGCTGGGCTTCTTCTCTTTTTTGTTTCCTGAAGGATATATAAATTTAGAAGGCAGAAGGCTGACCAATGGAGCAACAAAGCGGGCTAATCTATCCAAAGTGTCAAGGGAATAAAGGGGGATGGGTATTCCCAAACCAAACATGAGGTCTCCAATGATCAATTGAGCCCCATTTTTTATCATTTCCTCTGCCATTCCATAGCGGTCCGCCGCACATACCATCAAAACCCTTTTACCTTCAAAGGAAACAATTTCTTCCCTTTGGAGATAATCCACAACCCTTCTCTCCAATGTATTTTTGAGACCGCTGCCGTCCACAATGGGAGTTTTTTTAACAGCCGAAGCCATTTTTTTTCCGTCCCTTAAGATATACCTCTTTTTCCCCACATAAATATAAAGGTCAATACCCCCTATTCCAAAGGCATCAACGGTGCCGTCCAGTTCCCTTAAAAGGGATATTGCCTTTGCCAAGTCTCCGTCGGTTCCAATTCTTTCTATCTGAACCTTTTCTCCAAAAATTTCAGTTTCCACTTTATGGTCCCTGTCAGAAGAACCCAAACTTATGCTGACTATTCTCTTCATTCCTAAGGCCTCCCTCAGCTGGTATTGACGTTCCCTTTCGTCACTCATCATCCCATCAATTTTCCAGCATTACTCTGTCAATAAGCTTTTCTACTTCCTCAACGGGAACATATCTATCTCCCTTAATGGGAGACTTTCCTATTTCAATACCAATCACTTCTTTATCAAGAAGAGCTTCGCACAGCTTTATTCTGTAGTTGGACCCAAGGACAATCACAACGTCATAGCTTCTTAATTCTGTAATAATATCCATTACTTTGTTGAAAAGTTCCATTCCGCTTGACTCCTGCACAAACCGCCAGCGCTCCTCATCGGTCATAATCAGCGTGTATTCAACCCCCTTAGCTGCTAAAGCTTTTTCCAGCTCTTCCTTGTTTTCTATAGGAAAGCCGATAACAGCTATACGCTTACCCTTGCGGATTTCTCCCAAACTTTCCAATCTGGAAATAAAAGCCCTATCCACCTTCATCCTTTCTCCCACTTCCTGCTGGGAAAGGCCTGAGGAGCGCAGCTGAAGAATTTTATCAACGGCTCTATAGATTTTATCCACACTTATCAGCTTGCTGCCGATGCGAATTATTTTCATAATATTAAACCTTGTGCACAAAAATGTCTACAATTAATTTTAGCAGAAACTGCCTTTTTTATTCAATTTAATTTAATTTTTAGGGCATAAAAAAGAGCTCCTAGGAAATTGTTTCAGTTCATTTCTCTCTTTATATCCCTTAGGAACTCCCTTAAATCATTAATATCCTGTATTCTATTGATCTTTTCTCTAATCTGTGCTGCTTTGGGCAGCCCCTTTGTGTACCACGCCAAATGCTTCCGCATTTCCAGCAGGGCTCTTTTTTCCCCTTTAAACATCACAGCAAGTTCCAGATGACGTTCTGCAATTTCCAATCTTTCAAGGTACGTAGGTTCAGGAAGCAGTTCTCCATAAGCCAGATAAACCGCAGTACGTTTAAAAATCCAGGGGTTTCCCCTGGATCCCCTACCAATCATTACTGCGTCACATCCGGTAAAGTCCATCATCTTGCAGGCATCCTGAGGGGTCCAAATATCGCCGTTTCCTATAACAGGTATGTTTACAGAGTTTTTTACTTCCCTAATAATGTTCCAATCTGCCTTACCGGAATAAAACTGATCCCTTGTGCGCCCGTGAATCGTAACAGCCGCTACCCCTACTTGCTCCAAGCACTTTGCCAGCTCCACTGCATTAACCATCGTTTCATCCCAGCCCTTCCTCATCTTAACTGTTACAGGAATTTTCACTGCATTCACCACAGCTTCGGCTATTTTTACTGCCAGATCCACATTTTTCATTAAAGCCGCTCCGTCCCCATTTTTTACTATCTTGGGTGTGGGACATCCCATATTAATATCAATAAGTGCAGCCCCCGCTTCTTCTGCTGCTTTTGCTCCTTCTGCCATGGAAGAAGGATCGGAACCAAATATCTGGATGCCCACGGGACCAGATTCTTGGGATAGATCTATAAGCTCAAAGGTCTTTTTGTTTTTATAGCAGAGCCCCTTGGCACTTACCATTTCGGTATATGTTAGGCCGCAGTCAAACTCCCGGGCTATAATGCGGAAGGCTTTATCGCTTACCCCTGCCATGGGAGCTGAAAATACAGGATTCTTAAGTACAATGTTTCCTATTTTCATTTCCATGCCTCCATTATTTGTTGCGGCTGTATATAATTCTCAGCCCCTTAAGGGTAAGATCAGGATCAATATAATCTATACTCTCCGTGTACCTGCCCACCATATGGGCTAACCCTCCCGTTGCCACCACCTGGGCAGGCATTCCTAATTCTTTTCTGATGGCAGCAACAGTGTAGTTTATACATCCAATAACAGAACACATGATTCCTGACTGCATGCTGCTTATGGTATTTTTTCCTATAACTCTGTCAGGCTTTCTAAAATCCACCCAAGGAAGCTTTGCAGCTCTGCGAGAAAGAGCTTCCATAGATATATAAACCCCTGGGGAAATGGTGCCCCCAAGATACTCGCCTTTCTCAGAAACCACATCAAAGGTGGTAGCCGTTCCAAAATCCGCTACGATAACGGGCCCGCCGTACAGCTCATAGGCAGCAACGCTGTTGGCTATTCTGTCCGCTCCCACTTCCCGGGGATTATCCGTCTTAATAGGCATTCCGGTTTTTACCCCTGGTCCCAATATAAGGGGTTCTACTTTAAATAAGGACTTCATGAGAGCTTCAAATGTCCCCGTTAAGGTGGGAACCACCGAAGAAACAGCAGCACCGGAAATCCCTTTTAAATCAATTTCCTTAAAACAAAAAAAATTTCTTATTAAGACCTCATACTCGTCAGCGGGTTTCTCCTCATCTGTCCTTATGCGCCAGGAACTCAAGAGCTTACCTTTCCCATTAAAAACTCCTATCACAATGTTAGTATTGCCTATATCCGCAACGAACAGCAATCTTACCCCCTCCGCTTTACTTCTTTTTAACGGTAACCTCTCCGGAATAAAAAGTTCTCCTTTTACCTGAAGAATCTTCCAAAATAAGGCCTCCCTCAGGGGTTACATCCACAGCCAAGCCGTAATATTCCCTATCCCCCTGTTTAAGGGTCAGATGCCTTCCCAAGGTGCAGTTCCACTTTTTCCACTTTTTCAAAACTTCACCAAAGTCCCCGCGAAGATATGCATCATACATGGTCTCCATAGAATATAGAATTTCCGCCAAAAGTATCTTCCGGTCAACAGGACGGCCGAGCATAATCTTAAGGGATGTGGCCGTTTCTGAAACTTCCCTTAGATCTTCTTCATCCACATTCGCATTTAAGCCCACACCCTGAATAATGTATTGCACCAAATCTGTTTCTGCCTTCATTTCAGTCAAAATTCCGCACACCTTTCTGCCTTCAATGAGCAGATCATTGGGCCACTTTATGGAAACCCTAAGGCTGGTAACTTTCATTACTGCCTCACAAACCGCTGCAGCACAGAGAAGAGTTGTGCCCATGGCTCGGTGGGGCTGTATTTTAGGCTTTAAAATAATAGATAGCCAAATTCCTCCTTTGGGAGAATGCCAGTTTCTGCCCAACCTGCCCCTACCCTTCAGCTGTTCCTCGGCAACAACCACAGTCCCTTCCCGGGCACCCTTTTCTGCCAGCTCCTTTGCTTCAGTGTTTGTGGAATCTAACTCCATAAAGTGCACCAGCTTTTTCCCAAAAATTTTAGTTCTTAGGAAGGGACGGATTTCCCAGGGATACAAGACATCTGGAGAAGAAAGGATTCTGTAGCCTCTCTTTGTAGAAGCTTCTATATCATAACCCCTTCGCCTTAACTCATTAATGTGTTTCCACACCGCTGTCCTTGATATTCCAAGCCTTTTGCTTATTTCCTCTCCGGAAACATAATCCCTATCATCTTCCCGAAGCAAAGCAAGAATTTTCTCCTTCAAACAAGCATCCGCTCCTAAACATAAGATATAAATAAAGTTCTTTAGCCGCATTTAAACGCAACCTTGCCAACAACCCGAAAATGTTTTTACATTTTATTATTTATTAATTTTATATTAATTTTAACAAAGGATAAGCCAGTAAACACAGCGAATTTAGGTAGCATAAAGAAAATATATAAATAGAGAGAGAGTAAAAGGCAGTGAAAGTAACAAATCTGGCCAATGGCAAAACAGTTGCAGAAAAAGTCTCGGTGGCAAAAAGCTTTTTAAAAAGGGCAAAGGGCCTCCTCTTCAGTCCGCCACTGAAGGAAAACCGCGGTTTGTGGATTGAGCCTTGCAACGCTGTTCATACTTTTTTTATGAGCTACGATATAGACGTCATTTTCCTTTCTGAAAACTGCGAAGTCCTTCACATAATAGAATCCATGAAACCTTGGAAAATCAGCAAAATTGTGCCGGAAAGCAAAGCTGTACTTGAGCTTCCTGCGGGAACTGCAAAAAGAATCCCTATAAATATTGGAGACCGTTTTAGGCTCTTATCCGAAGATGAACAAACAAACTAAATCATAAAAAAGATCAAGACTGTTTCACAATCCTGTTATAGTCATCCACAAGCACCAGCCGAGGATGCCAATTTTTTGCTTCTTCATCGGTAAAGAAGCCGTATGCCATAATGATCAGCAGATCACCTGGTTGAGCTAAACGGGCAGCAGCTCCGTTGACGCAAATTTCCCCTTCCCTTTCCCCTTCCATAACATAAGTTTCAAAACGGCTTCCGTTATTTATGTTTACTACCTGGACCTTTTCATAGGGCAGAATGGAAGCTGCTTCAAGGAGCTTTCGATCTATGGTAATACTTCCTACGTAGTTGAGATTTATTTCCGTTACCTTTACCCGATGGATTTTACTCCTCAGCATTTCTCGAAGCACGGATGATCCCCCCAAACAAAGTTATCGATAAGCCGGGTTTTTCCTATCCAAACCGCCACAGCAACAAGAACGGGACCGCTAATAGTTTCAACCTCCCTAAGGGTTTCTATGTCCCTTACGGTAACATAATCTATTTTGGCAAGGGGCTCAGCTTCGATTATCTTTTTAATAGCATAAATGATCCTCTCTGCCTTTTTTTCTCCTGACAGGAGAAGTTCCTTTCCCTTCTGGAGGCTTTTAGGAACCACAAGGGCTGCCTTTCTCTCCTCATCATTCAAATACGTGTTGCGGGAACTCATTGCCAGTCCGTCCCTTTCCCTTACAATGGGCATAATAACTATCTCTATAGGAAAATTAAGATCTCTTATCATTCTGCGTATCACAAGGGCCTGCTGGGCATCCTTCTGACCAAAATATGCCCGGTCGGGCTGTGTTATGTTGAACAGCTTTGAAACCACCGTGGTTACGCCCCTAAAGTGCCCTGGTCTGGAAGCACCGCACATTACTTCTGTAAGCCCCAAAACTTCCACATAGGTACAGTACCCCGAAGGATACATTTCCTCCACCGATGGGGCAAAAACAGCATCCACCCCCACTTCTTCAGCCAGCTTCTTGTCTCTTTCCAGATCTCTGGGATAGGTATCGTAGTCCTCATTTTCACCAAACTGGGTGGGATTCACAAATATGCTGGCAACGGTAAAGTCATTCTCTTCTACAGACCTTCGCATCAAGCTTAAATGCCCTTCATGAAGGTAACCCATGGTGGGAACCAATCCAATGGTCCTGCCCTGCATTTTGAGCCTTCTGCAGAGATTCTGCATCTCCACAGCACTGGTTATCACAATCATCCTAATCCTCCTCCCCCCTCTTTGATGCGTTCATCCTTTGATTTTTCCTTCAAAAGATTACTGATGACATTTATCCTTTCCGGACTGATATTCCCCTTTTCTCGGGAAAGCTTTAAAGCTTCCAGACCCAAAAGCCGATACACTTCAAGATATTGGGGCACTTTAGCCTTCAATGCCCTTAAATGAGCTTCCACCGTTTCAGCATCTCCCCGAGCAATGGGTCCCGTTAAAGCTGCGGAAGGTTTAAGATGCCTCAAATTTTCAAGGGTTCCCTCCATTAAAGGTAGAATGGCTTCCGCAAATAGAGTTTTATCCATTTCTGCAGCCAAAAGGATTTGAGATCCTATGGAAAATAGTGCTACAAGATAATTGGAAACCATACATAAAGCAGCATGATAAAGGGCTTTGTCCTCTCCGCTCAAAATAAAATACCTGCCCCCTAATGCTTCAACAATCCTTCTACCCACTTCAATTCCTTCCCTATCCCCCTCAAGGCTGAAAACAGATCTGGAAAGATTTTTTATGCCCTGTTCCACATCCGCACAGGACTGAATGGGATGTATGGACAGCACAAAAGCACCGAAATCCCGGGCCGGCGAAAGAACATCAGCCTTAAGGGAGCCGCTCATATGAGCCACCACCTGGCCCTTAAAAAAAGCACCCTTTTTTGCCAATTTTTCTGCAGTTTCCCTGATGGCGGAATCAGGGGTGGTTATAAACAGCAGTTGACACCTTGATGCCAGATCTGCCGGATCCTTAAACCACCTGGAGCCGGTAACCTCTGCAGCCCTTTCTGCAGACTTTTGAGACCTGCTGCAGTAGCCCACTATTTCAAATCCCTTTCCCTTAAGGATCTTTCCCATGGCAGTACCCACGACCCCTGCTCCTATAAATCCCATGCGCATAAAAAACCCCCCAGTAAAAAATAAGCCTTCCGGACCAAAGGGTACGGAAGGCATACCAGCATCACCACTTCCGTCTCGGTCCTCACAGGATCCAAGCGGATAAAGCAGAAGATATTACATCCCACTTTTATATCGGAGAGCCCTTATAAAAAACAACATCTTCCAAAGAAGGATTAAGCTTTTCAAGAACACCCTTAAGAAGGGTACCGTCGGGAAGCCTGGCAGCGGGACAAATTTCAAGAAGGGGAACTAGCACGAAAGCCCTCTCTTTGAGCCTTGGATGGGGAATCTCCAGCTGATCAGTTTTAATAGTTACACTGTCAAAAAGAAGGATGTCCAGATCTATTTCCCTGGGTCCAAAGCGCACCCCGGGCTTTCTACCCATTTCCTTCTCAATGGCCTTAAGCTCCCTTAACAGATCATGGGGTTTAAGATAAGTTTTAACTTGAACCACCATATTAAGAAACCAGGGCTGTCCTTGGGGACCGCCCACCGGTCGGGTTTCGTAAATGGACGATGTTCTTTCTAAAAAAATTTTTTCATGGTTCCTGACTTTATTTAGGGCATCCCTGAGATTTTTTTCCCTGCATCCAAGGTTTGTACCAAGACCCAAAAAAACCTCGTGCACCATTGGTATTTCATCCCCATCCTGTGCTGCCTTAATATTAACTATCCCTTAAGTCCCCATACATAACAGCACTTACTTCAGCAAAATCAATCTGCCCTCCCACAGGAGCATTGGGCTTGCGAACCCTCACCTCTACTTTCTTCACGGGGAAATCCCTAATTATCCTTTCCGCTAAAGTGCAGGCAAGGGCTTCAATAAGATTATACCTTTTCGAATTAAAAACCTCCACAACAGCCCCATATATCTGGGAATAGTCCACAGTATTCTCTAAAGTGTCCCTAAAAATCCCCTTATCCCAGATTAAATCAACTTCCACATCAATTTCAAAAACCTGTCCCTTTTTCCTTTCGTGGGGCAGAATACCGTGAAAGCCATACAGCTTTATCCCTTTAAGGGTGATCCTACCATCCATCTCCTTCACCTTTTCCCAAAAGGGCATCGGTCATTCGGACCACCCGAACCATTTCCTTTACATCATGTACCCTCACAATATCCGCTCCCCGAACAATTCCCACAGTTACTGCAGCTGCAGTACCTTCCAGCCGCTCCCCTGGAGGGAGTTTCAGCACATTTCCTATTACCGATTTCCTGGACACCCCAAGGAGAATGGGCTGACCCAGCACCTTCAGAGCATCAAGCCCATTTATCAACTCCAGATTCTGGCGGGTATCCTTGGCAAAACCTATTCCTGGATCAAGAATTATACTTTCCCTTTTTATTCCCTTTTCCTCAGCAAGCTCCTTTTTCTTCCTTAAGGTCCTTATTACACCCTCAAGAATATTTTCCGTATTTTCCGGGACACTGTGCATAATAATTACGGGCGCATTATATTCTGCTGCTGTTTCTGCCATGTGGGGATCTGAAAGTCCAGAAACATCATTTATAATATCTGCTCCCAATTCAAGGGCAAGACGGGCAACCCTGCTTTTGTACGTATCAACAGAAATGGGAACCTTAACCCTGCCCACCAGCTTTTTCAAAACAGGCATGAGCCTTGAAATTTCTTCTTCCTCGGGTACAGGGTCAAAGCCAGGGCGGGTGGATTCAGCTCCTACATCAATAATGTCAGCCCCCTGCTCCTCCATTTCCAGCGCCCTTTTTAAAGCAGCCTCAGGATTATTATAGAGGCCGCCGTCGGAAAAGGAATCTGGAGTAACATTTAATATGCCCATTATAAGGGTTTTTCTGCCCACCACAAGTTCTTTTTCCCTGCAGGAAATTTTCCATACTTTTCTTGTGTCCAATAGATATTCCAAAGCAGTTTCCAGTTCTTCTCCCAGATCTTTTAAGCCAAAGGGCTGCTGTTTAAGCTTGGGAATCACCTTCTGAAACTGGGACCATGTTCCCATAAGCAGGGCGTAGGTAGAATCATCACCGCAGAGAATACTGCCTTTTAAAGCAGCTTCTCCTCCTTTTGAAAGCATTTCCTGCTTTAATATGTGAGCTGCCTGGGGTTTTAATGGTCCCACTTTTAAAGTAAAAAATTTCCCTTTGGGAGCCATTATGGAAATACCCTCAGGCCATACTCCTATTTCCTTCATAATCTTTTCCACAGCACCTGGGGTATCTACGTTAACAGGGAAAATATCGTAGCGCACCTGCATCTCCTCTTTACATTCGAATTTGACTGGGCCTTATCTTTTCAACCATAAGGGCCTGCTCCGCTGCTGACAGAACTGCCCTTAAAGAAACATCTCCTACAATCTCAGCTGCAACAACATCCACATTAAACCTCATCCCCACCGCCCTGACATATTCCAGCACCTTTAGGGGAGGAACTCCTTCTACATCCCTAATCCCTGTCAAAATCCTGGCTTCCTGAGCCTCAAGGGCTTCACGAACAATTCCCCTAGCCCATATTTTTTCTTTTCCCCAAATATCTACCAATCCCTTAGCAATATAGCTGGCTACCCGTACATCATCAGTTGAAAGGATAAGATTATATCTCATTTCAAAGTCCAACAAATTTTACCCCCATTTTTCCCTTTTTATTAAAGATATGAGGGTAAGGAAAAATATTTTCCAATTTTTAAAAAAGTACCTGCACAGGGCAGGTACTTTTCATTTACAGTAAATAAAGGACTAAATTAATTACGAAATTAATTACGAAAAGGTACTATTCATACAACCAGACATCCACATCTTTATCATAGCTTAAAATTTCATCACTGGTGAAGTATAGGGAAATTTCTCTCTCAGCGCTTTCCTTAGAATCCGCACCATGGATGACATTGCGGCCGATTTCCAGACCAAAATCTCCCCTTATGGTTCCCGGAAGGGCTTCCTGGGGATTGGTCTTACCCATCATCTTTCTTACTTCATCTACCGCATTTTTACCTTCCAGAACCATTGCCACCACAGGTCCAGAAGTTATATACTCCAAAAGCCCGGGGAAAAAGGGTTTGTTTACGTGCTCCTTATAATGCTCCCTTGCTGTGTTTTCATCCAGCTTCATCAGTTTAAGAGCCGCTATTTTCAACCCCTTTTCCTCAAAACGCGAAATGATTTTCCCGATAAGGTTTCTCTGCACCCCGTCGGGCTTAATCATTACAAAGGTTCTTTCCAAAGACACCGCCTCCTTAAACCATATCGTGACAGTAGTTATAGTTTAACATTATAAAGGGTTTGCTGCTGCTGACAGAAAAGCCTGCGGGGTGCGGATTCAATGAGCTACTTGCAGCACTTTCCCCTTTATCCTCGGCATCTTTCTTATCAGTAGAAGCTTCAAGGGTTTTTTCTCCTTCTTCAGGAGCTTTGGAGTGCTTTTTAGCTCCTTCAAGCAGGGCAGTAAACTCTTCTGCTTCTAAGGTTTCCTTTTCCATTAGAGTTTCTGCAATTAAATGCAGTTTGTCAACATTATTTTGTATAAGCTCTTTAGCCCTAGCATAGCACTCCTCTATTATTCTCCTTGCTTCCTTATCAATGGAAAATGCTACAGCTTCCGAATAGTTGCGCTCCCGGGCAATATCCCTTCCCAAAAATACCTGTTCGTGTCTGGTTCCGAAGGTCAGGGGACCCAATTCTTCAGACATACCGTATTCCGTAATCATTTTTCTTACCAATTCCGTTGCCCTTTCCAGGTCATTTTGAGCACCGGTGCTGATCTCTTTCAAAATAAGCTCTTCAGCAACCCTTCCTCCCAGGAGCATGGTCACCTGGTCCAAAATCTGAGATTTGGTCATATACCTCCTATCCTCCCGGGGTAGAAGAAGGGTATATCCACCAGCACGCCCCCTGGGAATAATGGACACCTTATGCAGAGGATCCGTATGGGGTAAAAGATGGCCCACCAGGGCATGGCCTGCCTCATGGTAAGAAACCAGCCTCTTTTCAAATTCGCTCATAACCCTGGATTTCTTCTCCGGACCCGCAATAACCCTTTCAATGCTCTCCTCAAGGGCATCCATGGTAATCATTTTCTGGCCCCTTCTAGCGGATAGAAGGGCCGCTTCATTGACCAGATTTGCCAGATCGGCTCCGGTAAACCCAGGAGTACGCCGTGCCAGAACATTTATGTCCACGTCAGGAGCCAAAGGCTTTCCTTTCATGTGAACCTTAAGAATCTCTTCTCTCCCCTGGATATCGGGAACATCCATGGTTATCTGACGGTCAAAGCGTCCCGGACGCAGCAGTGCAGGATCCAAAATATCCGGTCGGTTTGTGGCTGCGATTATAATTATGCCTTCATTGGGTTCAAAACCATCCATCTCCACGAGGAGCTGGTTTAAAGTCTGCTCCCTTTCGTCGTGGCCACCTCCCAGACCTGCACCACGCTGCCTACCTACCGCATCAATTTCATCAATAAATACAATACAGGGAGCGTTTCTTTTAGCCTGATCAAAAAGGTCCCTAACCCTGGAAGCTCCTACACCAACAAACATTTCTACAAAATCAGAACCGCTTATGCTGAAAAAGGGCACATCTGCTTCGCCAGCAACGGCTCTAGCTACCAAGGTTTTACCTGTTCCAGGAGGACCGTAAAGCAGCACACCCTTGGGAATGCGGGCTCCCAGCTCACTGAATTTTTTGGGGTTTTTAAGATACTCCACAATCTCCTGAAGCTCTTCTTTTACCTCATCGGCACCGGCAACATCAGCAAAGGTCACCTTTCTTCTATCGCCGGTATGCAGCCGTGCCCGGCTTTTTCCAAACTGCATAACTCTGCTGCCTCCGCCTTGGGTCTGCTGCATCATAAAAAGCACAAGTCCCACAAGGAGAAGTATGGGCAGAAAAGTACCTAAAAGATTGGTCCACCAGGGAGGTTCTGGAGGAGACTTAATGTCTACCACCACTCCCTTGGCCCTTAGGGTTTCTATTAACCCCGGCTCCACAGGAGCTTCAAGGGTAAATTCCTTACCATTTTTATACTGACCCACTACTCTGTAGATGTTATTATCGCTTACCATGGACACTTCGCTAACCTGACCGTCCTCTACCTTTTCCATAAAAGTGGTATAATTTATTTCTTCCACTTCACTTTCTGTGGGAGTAGCCCACCTTACGATGGAAACGGCTATAAAAACTATAAGCAGATATATGGCAAGATTCTTGAGAATTCTATTATGCAAAAATTTCCCTCCTTTCAAAAAAACGCAGGTGCTTTCCTATAATGCCAAAATCCACTGTAAAATGCACTGAAATTAGTGCATTTTATGAATAAACATTTTATCATAATAAAAAGCAAAACTCAAATATAACATATGTTCATTACTCCTATTTAATCTGCTTTATAATCAATACGTAGGATCTTCTCCGTATTATCCGTTATTTTAACCCTCTCGGCAATTCTAAATCCAGCAAGCCATACAATACCTTTTTGATCCAGCACGACGGGGATCTTTTCCCTTTTTTCCCGTGGAACCTTGGCATCAATAAGAATTTCTTTGATTTTTTTATTCCCCTTTAACCCCAAGGGATTATAGCTGTCTCCATCTGTCCTGGAACGCGCAGTGAGGGGCAGCTCAATTTTATTATAATCCATAAATGCCCTTTCTGGAGGTGAAAAAAAAATATTCATTTCCCACTTCTTCTGCAGATAATATTTCTGTTTTTATCACGGCACCGGCTTCTGGTATCACTGTGGTTCCAGGAACCGCTATTTTCCTGTGGTATTTTACTCCTTCCCTATTCAAATCAAAATTTTCCTTAAAAAATACAACCGAACCATATGTTTTATAAGCAGCGGCACCACCAGGCAGATCAATTTTTTTACCGGTGGAACCTTCAAAAATAAACTCCCTTACCCTTTCCACATGTTTATATTCCAGCCCCTCTTCAATCCCCGTGATCAAAGTATAGCAGTACCTTATGAGCCTTCTCTGCAGAGCAGTATGAAGAGGTAAAAACTTTTCTAGGCGGAGTTTTAACTTCTGTCCGTCCTTTTCAGAAATCACTGCTTCCTTAAAAACTTTACGGGTTTCTACGTCCATATATTCGTTTTCAAACAATAGGATTTCTGCAGTCCTGTTTAAAGCTTCGATAATGTTTGGATTATAATCCTTCAGCATGGGCAACAGCTGATGCCTGATTTTATTCCGCGTAAATATGACCTCTTCATTGGTGGAATCCCATACAAAGGAAAGGTTGTGTTCTGAACAGTATATCTCAATTTCTTCACGGGTAACCTTAATAAGGGGCCTTATGATATTTTTATATTTGGGCCTAATCCCTTCAAGCCCTTCAGGCCCTGTGCCCCGAAGCAGGTGGAGAAGAAGGGTCTCGGCTCTGTCATCGGCATGGTGCCCCACAGCAATTTTTGACGCTCCTATTTTTTCTGCCGTCCCAGTCAAAAATTCATATCTGGCCTTTCTGGCAGCCTCCTCCAGGGAAAGCTTCTCCCTCTCTGCAAGCAGAGCTACATCAGCATATCCAACGGTGCAGTCTATGCCCATTTTTTCGGCAAAAGCAGATACAAATTGGGCATCTCTTTCCGCTTCCTCACCCCGCAGCATGTGATTAAGATGGGCAATGTGAAGGCTTATATCGTATTCCCCTTTAAGGCGGTGCATTACATGGGTAAGGGCAATGGAATCAGCACCTCCAGAAACCCCCAAAAGGACCTTTTCCCCTTTATTTAAGAGTTTAAATTTCTCTATGGTTTTCTTTACTTTTTCGATCAACTTATCCACCTGCCTGAAATCAGAGCCGTGTTAAAGGCTTCGGCTGTGGGAAAAGCATTATAGTTTTATCCCGCGTCTAAAATCATTATACAGCAAAAAAGGGCCTTAAGGCCCAAAAGTGTTAAAAAAGCTAATCACGGTATTGGGGAATCAGACGAACAGCCACAACTGCTGCATCGTCTGGTAAGCTCCCATCTGCCATTTCCTTTGCTTTAGCCAGAAGGGCATCTGCCACACTCTTAGGTTCAGCTGTATTTAACTTTTTCAGCTCCTTGACCAGCCAGGATTCTTTCTTCAAAGACTTTTTATTTACTTCCAAAAAGCCATCAGAAATCATTACCACAATATCACCGGGCTCCAAACTTAAACTCTTAAGATCAAAATCAACGGTATCTAAAATTCCAATGGGCAGGGAGCTTGATGTGATAATTTCCACACCGTTTCTTCTTTTTATCAAAGTAGGAGCGGCTGCTATCTTTAAGAAATCAGCCTGCCCCGAATATAAATCAATCGTAGCCAAATCCACGGTGGAAAAGGCTTCCTCTGGAGAGCGCAGAGCGAGGGCAGCATTAACCGTTTTTAACGCAAGCTCCTGATCAAATCCCGTTTCCAAAAGCCTCTTAAGCAGGGCAACAGTGGCACCGCTTTCCTGCCCTGCCCTTGCCCCCGAACCCATTCCGTCGCTCAAAATCAGCGCTACCTTACCGTTGTCCAAATGAACGCAGTCAATACTGTCCCCTGATACAATACTTCCCCCTTTAGCCTCCTGGGCCATACCCAGCTCCACATCATACTGTTTTTTAGGAGCAAAAACAACTTCACAGTCTCCATGGTTGTCTTTTAAGGCACAGTCTCTGCGGACAGGAGAAAGCCTGCATCCCAGAGCCTCTTCACACATCAGCAGCAGATGCCCGGTGCATTCCATACTTCCCCGGCAGGATTCTTTGATGAGCTCACATTTAAATCCTCTGGGAAGCCTGTAAACCGCAGCATCTTTTACTTCTATTCCGCTTCTTGCAAAGGTTTTTATAAGATGGCTTTCTATATTCTCTTCCCTTTTATTATTAATTTCTGCCTGGGAAATCAAAGCGCTGATAATTTTAGAAACACCGTAAAGCTGAGAAGCCACAAGCCCCCTGCTTTCTTTAAGCTTCTTACGCCAGTAGCTGTTTACCCGGCATACTTCAAGAATACAGCTCACAGTGGCTTTTAACTCTGTAAACCTTCCACACCTGCGGGAAAGGAATCCTCTATAGCTGTCTAACTTTCCTTCTTCTTCAAAAACTGAGAAGATCCTTAGAATTTCCCCATAGGTTTTATAAATATCACGCTCCCAGCAGGTTTTATACAGCGTACAACCCTGACAGACATTGGATGCAATAATTTTAAGCATCAACTGTGCATTTTCACTGCAGCTGTCCTTTGAAAGCTCTTCAAAATCGGCTCTTTCAAAGGCTCTGCCCAATTCATGAAAGATCTGCCCCAAATCCCTTAATTTTTGAAGAAACATTTCGGTTTTAACGGCATTTCTTTCATAACCGCTGCTGTGGGGCACCACTTCTTTTATGCTCTCCATCCAACTTCTGGGAACAATAAGAAAGAGCAGCACTGCAATTACCATTTCCCACAGCAAAGATGAAATGGTGCTCTCGCCCACAAAGTACATAAGAAGAATAAAATGCGCAAAAATAAATCCTGCAGCAGCACCCAATTTACCCCAGTATCTTAAGAGACCTGCTGCCAGCCCAGAAAAAGCATACAGGCCCACCACGCTGGGAGACGCAGCTGCGGTAAGAATGGGAACCAACCCTGTTATTACTCCCGAGACTACTCCTAAGCCGATTCCTCCTATTAAGCCTGCGCATAAAACCATAAAGCCCCCCATAATCCCTGCTGCATCCAAAGTACCCAGTTTAAATTCCTCAAAACTTCCCAGAAGGGATGCTGCAAGAATCATGGTGCAGACCATTTCTTCTCCAGATAAATAAGACTTTTCTTTTAATACCCTTCTGATGGAAGATAAAGCTCCATAATAGGCATGGGTTAAGCCCGCAGCAAAAAGCCCTTCAAACACCGCCAACAGCAGTCCATCAAGATAAAAACCCCCATTTAATAAAAGAAACTGACTTTTAACAACAGCAGTAACCAAAAATACTACCACAGGAAGAGTATATATACCCCAGAAATTCCAATAATCTACCCAGTGAAAAAGGATAAAAAGTACAAAGAGGACGGTGGTAAGCTGCCAGAGCTGCAGTCCCGATAAAACAGAAATGCAACCCAAAGATGAGGAAATAATAAAAGGCAGAATAAGACCCCTTCGATGAAAGGACGCGGCAGTAAAAAATGCCGGTCCAAAGGGAAAAAGTTCATGAAGAATTGAAGCTCGAGAAAGGAAAAAGCCCATAAAAATCAGCAGAATTCCCTCAATGTCAGCCTCTCGGGCTAAAATGTCCATAAATTTTTTCCAAATACCTTCAAAAGCCCTTCGGCTTTTTTTAAGGGAATATTTCTTGTTGTAAGGATAAATGTCAATGCCGTTGTACATTTTCATGCACCTACCCCCTTTTGATTACCCAATTATAGTACAGAGACCCAATATAATTTGTCAGGTTCAGGGGAGTAGGGCATGGTTTTTTTCGACAAAAGAAAAAATTGGATAAAGCCTTTTTAAGCTTTCCTTTGCAACTAAAACAAAAACCCCTAAAGTAAAAAGTTAAACTTAATAAAAATTTTTTTAAGTTGGAAACAAAAAATTAGGGCTCTGTTTTTAAGAACAGAGCCCTATAATGGTGACCCGTAGGGGATTCGAACCCCTGTTACCGGCGTGAAAGGCCGGTGTCTTAACCACTTGACCAACGGGCCGAAAGTGGTAGCGGTGGTAGGACTCGAACCTACGACACTACGGGTATGAACCGTATGCTCTAACCACCTGAGCTACACCGCCACATAATGGTTGCGGGGGTTGGATTCGAACCAACGACCTCCGGGTTATGAGCCCGACGAGCTTCCAGCTGCTCCACCCCGCAACAGAAACCCCAAAAATATTCTCTTCACTACATACGCAATATACATTATACGAATTAAAGCTTAAATGTCAAGGGGTGATTATAACTTTATATATCACCCCAGCATCAACCTTGCCCCCGCTGCAAGGAGTATCAATCCCACAAGCTTCATCCATGTAAAGGAAATTTTTTCTAAACCGAAAAGCCCAAAATGATCGATTAAAAGAGCTGTAGAAACCTGACCAATAATTATAGCTGTGGTAGCAAGGGCAACTCCAACTTTAGGAATACTGGAAATTACTCCGTAAATTATTAAAATGCTTATTAAACCACCAAGAAAAGAATACCAAGGAGCATTGACAAAATTTCCCAAATTTCCTTTCCCAAAACCTAAAAGCAGTACTGCTCCTATAGCTATGGATCCTATTATGTGCACAAAAAGTGTTGCTTCAACTTTTCCTACATATTTTCCCAAAACTGAATTTAAAGAACCCTGCACAGCCATTGAAATACCAGAAACAACAGCTAAAATCACAGCAAGCAATGTTTCACTCATCGTATCCTCCAATTTTTCAAAAAACTTTCTCTAAAAATTTTGCACCAAAACATACTTTAATATTGTGGAAATTTTAACCTTTACTTTTTCATAAAAAATCGGGAATAAGCAGCCTCCCAACCTGGCAACATAAAAACTGGGCAAAAAATTTCAAAAAATCAGGAAAAGAAAAGAATGGGGCCAATAAAATTGAACCGCAAAATACTATTCATAACATTTTTTTTTGACATTTTCATATGTATTTTTTATCTCCACCCAATCCTTCTATGCAGAAATAAAGCCTTACTGCAGCTGTATCAATGAAAATCGCATCCTTTATTTAAAACAGCCAAACATTACAGGAAGCGATGTTGCTGAACTTCAGCAGCGCTTAAAAATACTGGGATTTTACAATGGAAAAATCGATGGGGTTTTCGACCCTAAAACCTATGAAGCAGTTAAAGAATTTCAGAAAAAAGCTTATCTTACTCCTAACGGCAGGGTGGATGCCGAAACGTGGGATGCCCTAGCCAAAGGAGAAGAAGCCCCTCCGGTATCCGCAGAAAACACTTCTGCAAATAAGCCTCCGGGAAAGGTAAGCATTTTAATCAATACCAATAAGAAAACACTGACCATTTTAAGCGATGGAAAGCCTTTTAAAACTTTCCCATGTGCCGTAGGTAAAAGCAGCACCCCCACCCCTGTGGGAGAATGGAAAATAATTCATAAAGGGGGCAATTGGGGGGGAGGTTTTGGAACCCGATGGATGGGGCTTAATGTGCCGTGGGGAATATACGGCATCCACGGGACCAACAAACCATACTCCATCGGAACCGCAGCTTCTCACGGATGTATACGAATGTTCAATGAACATGTGGAAACCATTTATCCATGGATCTCTTTAGGAACCCCAGTAAAAATTGTAGGGGAACCTATTATGCCGCCAGGAAAAGGTTTTCGCAAAGAAATGAAGAGGGGTGCAGTGGGTCCCGATGTGGTCCAAGTACAGCTGCACTTAAAAGAAAAGGGTTATCTCATGGGGTTTGCAGACGGGCGCTTCGGTGCCTTAACACAGCTTGCATTAAATTTGTTCCAGGCAAAAAACGGTCTTGAATGCACAGGAGTTGTAGATGAACCAACTTATAAAGCCCTTGGGATTGATATAAATTAAAAATAAAAAAACATCCTCGCTGTGAGGATGCTTTTTAATACGCCCTTCGAGTACGACTGCGCCTTCTGGATTCCTGATTGCGCCTTAAAGCTTGCTGTTTCTCGTCGCTCTCCTTTAAAAATTTTGCCAGCTTATCCTCGAAAGACATATTACTGTTTTTGCGTTTGGACCTGCTTCCCTCATTTTTCTTATTGTCGCTGTTGAGCTGTTTAATGGATAGAGCCACTTTGCCGTCTTCTCCAATTCTAATTACCTTAGCCTTTACCTGCTGCTGCATCTTTAGGTAATCGCTGACATCCTTTACATAGGTGTCAGCAACTTCAGAGATGTGAATAAGCCCTGTTATTCCCCCCGGCAGCTCAACAAATGCACCAAACTTAGTAATCCCCGTAACTACTCCTTCCACTATACTGCCTACAGCCAATGACATACTAAAATAATTCCTCCCAAATAGTAAAAAACTATTAAAAACTAAAGCTATTATAATAAACAGCATGGTTTATTGTCAATTGATTCGTTAAAACAAAAAAACTCCTTTTTTTAAAAAGCTGTTTATATAAACTTAAAAAGGAGAATTGTTTTATTTATTCTTTTTTAATTATTTTTTTCGGTTTTTGTTATTACCAAACTTTCACCGGGTTTAACCAAACCAAGCTGTTCCCTGGCCAATTTTTCCACATATTCAGGACTTTTTACCTTCTCAATCTCTTCTTTAAGTTTCTTCTGCTCAGCTAAAAGTTCCTTTTTTACTTCTATACCTTCTTCAATCTGTTTATTTAAGCTCCAAATCGTATAATGAAGCTGCAGCACATTAAACAGCACACATACAACAGCAGCTAGGATAAGTATTTTTTTAGGTTTAAGCTTTATCTTCCTCTTCTTTTTTCTCCCCACTTCCTCTATGGGATCGGAAAAATCGTATAGATCCCATTTGGGGATTCTGTGGAAAGATGATCTTTCCACCTCTATTCGCCTCCATCTCCCTCAAAACTATCAAAAATTCCAAGGGTTTCACCCGGGAGGACAATTACCACTTGGTATCCTTTGCTCCGAGCACGGTTATATAAGGTAGCAACGGTGCTGGGTTTAAGATTTAATATCCTGGCCACTTCTTCATTGGATTTGCCCATCTCCTTTAATGCTACTACCTGGCGTTCTCTAAAGCTTAGCTTTTCCACTCCCCGGATTTCTATATTCACAATTCCCACTCCGTTATCCACAATATATCCACAAATTGTGGATAACTTTTGTACATTCTTTGTACACTACTTCTTCTTTAACGAATAAAAAAATCCTCCTTTGTTCATCCAGTTATTTTTACAAATGCTAAAAAATGGGCAATAAGACCTATTTTTTATCACCTTTTTTAAACAGACCTGAAAGCAGGTTTAAAAATTTAATTATTCCTAAGCTAAGGAGGCCTGCGGGAAAAAAAGAATCTTTTGAATAAAAATAAATGGAATCCTAAGGACAGCCCCCAAAAGAAACAGCACTTTCAGCAGAATAGCAAGAATAAACCTTATAAGCTTCTTTCCATACTTTGTCAAATGGGACATATATAAAAAAAGCCCCAGCCCCATTCCCAAAAAGCCATAAGCTCGAACTTCTCCATAGCCGGAAAAAAGCAGGAACATAAAGGATACTCCTGCGGCAGCCAGCCAAAAAAGCAGATCAAAGAGATCGTACAGGATTTTTGTTCTGTGATTCTTAAATACACGGCCCACTTCTCTATAGATATCAAATAATATGCCTATCATAACTCCCGTTATTATGGTCGTAAAAAAATAAAAAAACTGCTCCCCCACTGATATCATATAATTACACTCCTGGGGCTCATTTTAAAATTTTGCTTAAAATGCCCTTACCTTTCTCCTTTAAGCTCCTTTCTTCCAAGTATTTTAGTCCGTCAAATCTACCCTTTGCAGACAGATCTCCCTCTTCAAGGTTCAGCTCTTCAATATGAATATCCTCACCCGAAAGTTCCATAAAACCAAGCTTGGTTTCAAGGATTATTTTACTATCATCAAAGCTGTGGACCTTAAGGACCCCGCCCTTTATGGTAAGCTTTTCCCTGCGTTCAACCAGCACGCTGTGTTCCTTCTCAACCATAGCCCTTCCCCCTTCTGTAAAACTTATGCTTAATGTTTTGAATTTATAACTTAAACAAACTAAAAAAGCCCCGATAATGGGGCTTTTTAACTTGCTGACAAACCCTCTTAAGTAAATCTTAGTAAGTCTCTGCTGCGGTTTGCGAAACGACTTAACGAGCACTGGTTAACAGCTCTTAGCGAAGCGTAAAGCAAAACCGGGAGGCGCGAATAGGATGTGAGCGCCAGCCCCAACTGAGACAGGACGTCGAATTTGGGGCGGTCCGGTTTTGCCCATAAC
>LGEZ01000024.1 GCA_001508005.1 Clostridia bacterium 41_269 | reverse complement strand
ATAAAAAGGGATGAATTTGTGGAGTGGGCTAAAGTATATGGTCATTATTATGGTACCCCTTGGGAGGAAGTAAAAAGTGCATTGGAAAAGGGTAGGGATTTGGTTCTGGAAATAGATACTCAGGGTGCTATGCAGATCAAGAAAAAATTTAAAGACGCAGTATTTATCTTCATCCTTCCTCCCAGTCGAGAAGAGCTGCAGAAAAGAATTATTAAGAGGGGTACTGAAAGCTCAAATTCTGTAAAAAAAAGGCTGGAAAGTTTTGATGAAGAATTGAAGTATATTTTTGAATACGACTATGTTGTAGTTAATGATTCCATCCCCGATGCAGTGGAAAAAATTAAAAGCATTTATATTGCTGAGAGGTGCCGTCCTCACCGAATTATAAAACGCTGGAAGGGGTGAATTAAAAGATATGAATCAGCCGCCGCTTGAAAAAATGCTGCAAGTTTCACGCAGCAAATATGCCCTTGTGGTTATAGCAGCAAAGAGGGCACGGCAGATAGCTGAAGCGGGGATAGGATTGATACAGGAAAAAGGAACTAAACCTGTAACCATTGCACTGCATGAAATTGCAGGAGGAAGAATAAAATTTAAATTCAAGAGTTAGACGGAAAGTATTGATTGTAAGCGGGTGATAAATTGGTTCTGAAGAATAAAAACATTTTAGTAGGGGTTACTGGGGGAATTGCTGCTTATAAAGCAGCGGAGTTGGTAAGCACCTTAAGAAAGATGGAAGCAAATGTAAGGGTTATTATGACTAAGTCTGCGTGTGAATTTATTACCCCAGTAACTTTTCAAACTTTGAGCGGCTTTCCAGTAAGGCATGAGCTTTTTACAGATTGGTCTAAAAATTTTATTCCTCATATAGAAAATGCCCTCTGGGCTGATGCTGTGGCTGTTGTCCCTGCTACAGCTAATATTATCGGCAAAATTGCCCATGGCATAGCTGATGACCTGCTGAGCACTACCATAATGGCCTGTGAGGCTCCTGTCCTTATTGCTCCAGCTATGAATGAAAAAATGTTTAAAAATCCTATTGTGCAGGGCAATATCAAAAAGCTAAAGGATTTGGGATATTGCTTTGTGGAACCTGCAGAGGGAAGGCTTGCGTGCGGTGAGGTGGGAAAAGGGCGGCTGGCTGAAATTGACGCAATAATTTGGTATCTGGAATATGTGCTTTCAAAAAAAGATTATGAGGGTTTGAGGGTGCTTGTGACTGCAGGAGGAACCCGGGAACCAATTGATCCTGTCAGATTCATTTCAAACCGCAGCTCTGGTAAAACGGGATATGAGTTGGCAGGAGCACTTTCCATGCGAGGAGCGGAGGTTGTTCTTATTTCTGCACCCACAAATCTTAAAGTTCCTTATGGCGTTGACTTGATAAATGTTGAGACAGCAAGGGAAATGTATGAGGCCTGCATGGAAAGTTTTGACAGTGTAAATATGGTCATTATGTGTGCTGCTGTGGCCGATTTTGAACCGGCTGATTACAGCAGGGAAAAAATAAAAAAAGACAGCGGATTTGAAATTCTTAAATTAAAAAGAACCCCTGACATATTATCCGAAATGGGAAGGCTGAAATCGCAGCAGTTTATAATAGGTTTTTGTGCAGAGAGCCAAAATTTAGAGGAAAACGCCAGAAGAAAGCTTAAGGAGAAAAATTTGGATTTAATTGTAGCAAATGATATAACCAAAGATATTTTCAGCAGCGATACCACATCGATAATTATACTGGATGCCTCTAATAATAAATTTAAATATGACGGTATAAGCAAAAAGGAAGCGGCTCACATTATACTGGATGCAGCAATAGAAAAATATAGAAGTTCCTTTGAAGTTAAATAATAATCTAAAATAGACAATGGATAAATATTTTGATAGAATACCTAAGGAATGCTGATGTAGCTCAGCGGCAGAGCGGTGCATTCGTAATGCACTGGTCGGGGGTTCGAATCCCCCCATCAGCTCCAGAGTTGAGCATCTAAATTTCCAGCCTCCGGAAGGGCTGAAAAAAATGCACAGTCCCTGAAGGAGGCTAATTTTATACCCCAGTAGGGGCTTTTGTATTTTTGAGAAATTGGGTTTATATGGTTTATAATTTAGTTAGAACACATTTTGATTTGAGGAATGTAAATGAGCAGATGCGCACTGGCTGCAATGAGGATAAATAAAAATAACTTTATTCTTTTAGAATATGAAATCCCAGAAGAGGAAGGGAATATTAAAAGGGGTTTTAGAGTTTTAGCTCCGGTTAGAAATAAGCTTTGTGAAGGAATAGTTTGGGATGTAAAGGAAGAAAAAAGCACAGGAAAAAAGCTAAAGTCCATAACTAAAGTTATTGGAGATAAGCCTTTTTTAAACGAAGAATTACTGGATTTGGCTGAATGGATTTCGAAATATTATTTGACCCCAGTGGAGAAAGTTATTAGCTTAATTTTTCCCCATTATATAAGAGGTAGATGGTTTTGCCATTATGAGGTGCTGGTTACACCTGAAGAACTTAATTCTTCAGTATCTTTTCGTAACGATTTTTCTGATTTTATTGAATATATAAAGGGGAAAAAATTTTTTGCTAAAAATACGGTTGTGAAAAAATTTGGGAGAAAATCAGCTGAAGAATTTATATCCCATCTAGTTTCGCTGGGGTATATAAAGGAAAAGCTGATATTTAGAGAAGAAATGACTTTTAAGCCCCATCAAGGTGCAGTTTATGCAGAACTGCTTTTAAATGAGGATGAACTGGAACATTTTTTTGTCAGAAACAAAAGATCAAAAAAACAGATAGAAGTTTTAGATTATCTAAAAAAAGCTGGGAAGCCTGTTGAAATTAAAAAACTACAGGATGATTTAAAGGTAAGCCGCCGGACATTAAAAGTGCTGGAAGAAAGAAAAGCAGTAAAGCTGCTTAGTGAATTGAGCTTTCTGCCGGAATATATGGGACAGGAAAAAATCATCAGCCTTTCTGAAGAGCAGAAAATGAGCATTGATGCTGTAAATGAAGCTATTGAAAAAGGCATATACAGGTCATTTCTGCTTTATGGTGTTACCGGCAGCGGAAAAACAGAAGTGTACGTAAAAGCAGCTGAAAAGGCAAGGGAGTTGGGCAGACAGTCCATTGTAATTGTTCCAGAAATAGCCTTAACTTCTCAAATTATAAAGCATTTTTATCGAACTTTTAAGGATAGGGTTGTGGTTCTTCACAGTAAATTGTCAGACGGTGAAAGACAGCATAGCTGGAAATTAATAAAAGAAGGTTCCGTTGATGTGGTGATTGGAACCAGATCTGCCATATTTGCACCTGTTTCAAAACTGGGCTTAATAATTATAGACGAAGAACATGAAAGAAGTCTTAAAGAAGAAAGTGAACCCAGATACCATGCACGAGATGCGGCTGAAAAAAGATGTTTTCTAAACAAAGCAGTATTGGTTTTAGGCTCAGCCACCCCTTCTTTAGAAAGCTTATACAGATCAGAAAAGGGAGATATAAAAAAACTTATTTTGACAAAAAGGGTGGGAAGAGGTACCCTTCCTGCTGTTAAAGTTATTGATATGAGGGAGGAATTTAGAAAGGGAAATATTAGTATTTTAAGCATTCCCCTTAAGGCAGAAATCAAAAAAAGATTAGAAAAGGGAGAGCAGATTATTGCTTTTTTGAACAGAAGGGGATATGCTTCTTTTATACAGTGCAGGGATTGCGGCTATGCATTTCGATGCAGGTACTGTGATGTTTCTCTGAAGCTGCATTTAAAAAAAGGAAATTTAAAGTGCCATTACTGCGGCTATAAAGTTCCTGTACCTGAAAAATGTCCTAAGTGCGGGAGCTTAAAAGTGAGGTCCTTTGGTCTTGGCACAGAAAAGGTAGTAGAAGTATTGAAAAATAATTTTCCTGGTGTAAGGATTGTAAGAATGGACAGCGATACCACTGCACGCAAGGATTCACATCGCAGGATTTTAGAAGCATTTGCTGAAGGAAAATATGATATTTTAGTTGGAACCCAAATGATTGCTAAAGGTCTTGATTATCCTAATGTAACCCTTGTGGCAGTGATTGCTGCTGATATGGGACTTAATCTTCCAGATTTTAGAGCTGCTGAACATACTTTTCAGCTCACTGCCCAGGTTGCGGGCAGAGCGGGGCGTGGAGAAAAAGGGGGAGAAGTAATTATCCAAACCTTTAATCCCAATGAGCACTGTATTAGATTTTTAAAGAATTATGATTTTAATTCTTTTTATGAAGGGGAGCTTAAGAGGAGAAAGGAACTCGGTTATCCTCCCTATACTTCTTTGGTAAGAATTCTTTTTTCCAGCAGTGATGAAAAATCAGTTATTCAGGCCTCCATCCAAACAGCTGATGAGTTTAAATACGAGAACATTCCTTTTATGGGTCCAGCACCTGCTCCTTTAGAAAAAGTAAAAAATAATTTTCGATGGCATATCATAGTTAGAATTACGAAGCCTGATTTAAAAGAGAAGATTTTAAAGGTGTTGGGCAATAATCATAGAAGGATTAAGGAACAGGGAGTAAATTTGTACGCTGATGTGGATCCTTTAAATATGTTTTAGGGAGTGATTGAAATGGCAGTGTATTCAATAGTAAAGATTGGAGATCCTGTTTTACGGGAAAGAGCCCAAGAAGTTAAAGAGGTTAATGATACGATAAAAAAGCTGTTGAAAAATATGGCAGATACGATGTATGATGCTAAAGGTGTGGGACTAGCTGCTCCGCAGATAGGAGTTTCCAAAAGGGTTATTGTAGTTGATGTGGGTGAAGGTTTAGTGGAGCTTGTTAATCCTGAAATAATAGAGTTATCCGATGAAACAGAAATAGATATAGAGGGATGCCTCAGCATACCAGGAGTGCAGGGTGAAGTGGAAAGGGCTAAAAGGATTAGAGTGAAAGGTCTTGATGGTGATGGTAATAATGTAATTATTAATGCGGAGGACTTTTTTGCCCGTGCTCTTCAGCATGAAATAGATCATTTAGATGGGGTGCTTTTTGTTGACAAGGTTAAGAGGTTTGTGGATTGACAGGTGGTGATATGTTTTGAAGATTGTATTCATGGGAACTCCGGAGTTTGCCGTTCCAAGCCTTCGTTTGATTGCTGAAAATCCTGATTTTGAGATTGTGGGTGTTGTTACTCAGCCAGATAGGCCCAAAGGAAGGGGTAAAAAACTTAAAGCGCCCCCGATTAAAGAGCTGGCTTTGGAGTTAGGGCTGCCCATAATACAGCCGGTTTCCGTAAACAGTCAGGAGGCTTTGGATGTTATTTCTCAATGGAAACCTGATGTTATTGTTGTTGTGGCTTTTGGACAGATTTTAAAGCCTCAGCTTTTATCCCTTCCACCTAAAGGATGTATTAATCTACATGCTTCTTTGCTGCCGAAGTATAGAGGACCTGCCCCAATTCATTGGGCAATAATTAATGGAGAAAATGTAACGGGAGTTACAACTCAGTTTATGAGTGAAAAATTAGATGCTGGGGATATAATACTTCAAGAAGAAGTAGAAATCGGTCCTGAAGAAACTGCAGGGGAACTGCATGACAGGCTTGCAGATGTAGGTGCTGTGCTCTTGGTAAAAACTCTAAAACTTTTAGCTCAAGGAAAGGCGGAACCTAAAAAGCAGGATGAATCGAAAGTAAGTTATGCTCCACTGCTGACTTCGAAGGATGAGGTTGTTAATTGGAACAAAGAAGCTTTTAAAATAGTAAATCACATTAGGGGCATGAATCCTTGGCCTGGGGTATATACTAAGCTAAATGGCAGGATTTTAAAAATTTGGCGGGCAAAAGTTTATGATGAAGAGCTGGTTTCTGATGTTCCAGGAAAAGTATTGGACTTTGTTGAGGAGGGCTTTGTGGTTCAAGCAGGGCAGGGACAAGTTTTAGTTGTTGAGGTTCAGCCTGAAGGAAAACCCAAAATGACTGCTGCGGATTTCATAATCGGTAGAAACATTGAGAAAGGGCATATATTGGGAAAGGAATGGATAGAAAGCAGCACCATAGGTGGTAATAATGAAAGTTAAAAAGAGGATATTTCTGGGATTGTCTTTAGGAGGGCTTTTCATAATTGTTGGAACCGCTGTTTTGGTATGGTATTTTTTTCTAAATCCTGGAACATCTATTAGAGTAGTTATTCGCTTTTTGGGGCTCATAATATTTGCTTTAGCGCTGTTGGGGTTTTTGGGTGTTTTACTGCTGGCTGTTAGTTTATTGAGTAAAAAGTCCCTAGGTCCTTTAAACAGCATAATTTTTAAAACATTAGATTTTATATATCCTTTGGCTCTGTTTGTTTCAAAGCTGTTGAAAATTAATAAGGAGCTGCTTTACGGTTCCTATATCGAAGTTTATAATCAAATAACAAAACTTAGATTTAAAGATTTGCCTGATGCTGACAAAATTTTAATGTTGCCTCCGCACTGTCTTCAAAAATCCAGTTGCCCCCATAAAATTACAGTTGATATAAACAACTGCAGGCGGTGCGGTCAGTGCACCATAAACGAGCCTATTAATTTATCTGAAAAATATAATGTTAAGATGTCCGTGGTAACTGGGGGGACTTCGGCAAGGGAAATAATAAAAAAATATAAGCCTCAAGCTGTTGTGGCTGTTGCCTGTGAAAGGGATCTGGCTAGCGGTGTAAATGATGTTTCTCCAATGCCTGTTATAGGTGTCCTGAACATTCGTCCCTTTGGTCCGTGTAGGAATACCACTGTGGATGTTAATGAAGTGAAGGGTGCTTTAGAATATTTTTTTCGGAGGGCGGAAAATATTTTAGAGCCAAACATAGTTTTTAATAACAAGGATTAACTTTTTTTATTAATTGTGGTATACTATTTTTTGGTCAAAGATAATCAGTAATGATAAGGAGGTAATTTATTTAATGTATCCATTTTTCTTTGACCCAACAATGATAATTTTAATTCCAGCAATTATTTTAAGCCTTTATGCACAGATTAAAGTACAATCAGCTTTTGAAAGGTATTCAAGGGTTCCCTCTTCCTGTGGTTTAACTGGTGCTGAAGTAGCTGAGAGGCTGCTGCGCAGCAGTGGTATTAATGATGTCAGAATAGAGCGCATTCCTAATGTGCTGGGAGATCACTATGATCCAAGACATAAAGTTCTAAGATTATCTCCAGGAGTTTACAACAGCACTTCACTGGCTGCCCTCGGTGTTGCAGCCCATGAGGCGGGGCATGCTATACAGCATGATGTGGGATATTTCCCGCTGGAGCTGAGGTCCAGCCTTGTACCTGTGGCTCAGTTTGGATCCATGGCTGCATTTCCTATTTTGCTTATTGGAATCCTTTTGGGCAGTCCTTTTTTGGCAAAACTGGGTGTGTATGCATTCACAGGTGTGGTTTTGTTCCAGCTGGTTACACTGCCTGTTGAGTATAATGCAAGCAGCAGAGCCATTGCTCTTCTGCAGGCAAACGGCTTTATATCGGGCCAAGAAGCTGAGCATACAAAAAAGGTGCTTGATGCAGCAGCTCTCACTTATCTAGCTGCTGCAGTAGCTGCAGTGCTTAGTTTGCTGAGGCTACTTATGATTTCTAGGATGTTTGGTGGAGATGAATAAAAAAGATAATTAAGACGAAATTTTTATAGGGGTTGCCTTTTGAGGCAGCCCTATTTAATTAAAGGGAGGATTATATCTGAATTGAAATTTGAACGCCAAAATCCCAGAGAAGCCGCTTTAGATATAATAATTAAAGTGATTGAAAAAGGAGCTTATACCAATATTGAGGTATTTAAAAGCTACGGTAGCGGCTGTTATTCAGAACTAGATAGAAGATTCATTCTTGAGTTAGCCTATGGAACAATTAAACGGTGGAATACGCTGGATTGGGTGCTGGAAAAATTCGTTTCAAAGCCCCTAAATAAGCTTCAGCCTGCAGTAAAGAACATTTTAAGGATGGGGGCATATCAGCTTCTATATATGGATAGAGTTCCAGCATCAGCTGCATGCAATGAATCTGTTAAACTGGCAAAAAAGTTTGGGAATAAAGGAACAGTTAAATTTGTTAATGCTGTCCTGAGAAATATAAGCAGAAAATACCGATCTATAAATGATCTTGATTTTCCTTCTATTACTTTGGATCCTGTTTCCCATATGAGCCTAAAGTATTCCCATCCTGAGTGGCTGGTTCAGCGTTGGATAGAAAGATATGGAATTGATGATACCATTAAACTTTGTAAATATAATAATAAACCTCCTGAACATTCTGTGAGGATTAATACATATCTTACAAAAGTCGAAGAGTTTAAATCCCTGCTGACCCAGGAGGGGATTGATTTTAAAAACGGAAAATACTGCGGTGAAATTCTTATTATAGAGAAAAATTTTGGGAGACTAGAAATTAGGGAAGACCTTAAAAAATTTTATATTCCCCAGAGCGAGCCTTCAGCATTAATAGGCTGCATAGCAGGACCTGCAGCGGGGAGTATGATTTTAGACACTTGTGCAGCTCCAGGGATTAAAGCAACCCATTTAGCTCAAATTATGGGAAATAAGGGAAGGATTATTGCTTTGGACATACACAGGCACAGAATAGAATTGATAAAGAAAAACTGTCAAAGACTGGGTATTACGTGTATTGAACCACATTTAATGGATGCCAGAAATGCAAAAGATCACCTTAAAGAAAAATTTGACCTGATTTTAGTTGATGCTCCTTGTTCAGGCACGGGAGTGTTAAATAGAAGAGCGGATGCAAGGTGGAGAAAAAGTCCTGAAGAAATAAAAAAAGTGGCTCAACTTCAAAAAGAAATATTAAGCGGAGTTATCCCTTTGTTAAAGCCAGGAGCACCCCTGGTTTATTCAACATGTTCTTTAGAACCTGAAGAAAATCAGATGCAGGTTGATTGGGTTTTAAATAATTATCCCGAGCTTAAGCAGCAGAATCTAAAGAATTTTGTGCCCAGTGAAGATTTATTGTGGGGAGAAAAGGGTAAGGTTTTTCATTCTCTGCCCCATCTTCATGATTTAGATGGATTTTTTGCGGTGCGCTTTGTTAAAATCGTATAGAAATAAGGGGCTTTTGTGGACTTGTGTTGAAGTTGAAGGTAAAATTATTATGTATTTTACAAAAGGTGATTTGTTAAAATGGTTAAAGATTTGCGGGATTTTGACAGGCAGGATATGGAGGATTTAATAGCAGAGTTAAGGGAACCAAAATACAGATCTAACCAGCTTTTTCAGTGGGTACACAAGCATGGTGCAGAATTGGTGGATGAAATGACCAATCTTCCCCTTTCGTTAAGGAGTAAAATTAGGGAAAGGGCAGATATTTTCCACCCAAAAGTTTTAGAAAAGCTTACCTCTAAAAAAGATAATACCATAAAAATGCTGTTAGAATTTTCTGATGGAGAAACAGTAGAAAGTGTAATTATGCCTAATGAAGCTAAGAAAAGATGTACTGTTTGTGTTTCAACCCAAGTGGGATGCCCTGTGGGCTGCCCTTTTTGCGCCAGCGGATCTTCGGGTTTTATTAGAAATTTAAGGACAGGAGAAATAGTATCTCAAGTTCTCATTGCTAAAAGCATGGAAAAAGATGAAACATGGAAAGTTACCAATGTAGTTTTTATGGGCATGGGTGAACCTTTGCTGAACTATGATGCTGTATTAAAATCAGTTAGGATACTGAACGATCCTTTGGGGTTAAATATAGGTCAGAGAAAAATTACTATTTCTACGGCCGGTTATGTTCCAGGAATTTTAAAATTGGCTGAAGAAAAGCTGCAGGTAGTTCTGGCGGTTTCACTGCATTCAGTCGAAAATGAAGTAAGGGACTTTTTGGTTCCTTTAAATAAGAAATATCCTTTAGAAGAATTGGCATGGGCTTTAAAAGAATACAGCAAAAAAAGCGGCAGGAGGATAACCTTTGAATATTCGTTGATTGAAGGTTTAAATGATACCATAGAATGTGCTGAAAAGCTGGCTGCTTTTGTTTCACAGTTTAAGGCAAATGTCAATATTATTCCCCTCAATCCCGTTGATGAGTTTGGTTTTAAAAGAAGCAGCAGTTCAAAAATTCAAAATTTTGCAGCAGTGCTTCGAAATAAAGGGGTTGAAACATCAGTAAGGGAAGAAAGGGGACTTGATATTGAGGGAGCCTGCGGTCAGCTTCGCTTAAGGTATCTTCAATAGTTAAGAGGTGAGCATATGCAGGCCAAGGGGGTAACCCATCGCGGCTTAAGAGACAAAAATGAAGATTCCTTTCTTGTTGAGCTGGAACATAAAATATTTGCAGTGGCAGATGGAATGGGCGGGCATAAAGCTGGAGAGGTTGCAAGTGCGCTGGCAGTAAAAACTGTTAAAGAATATCTTTTAAAAGTTAAAGATACAGAAGATGCTTTGAAAGAAATAGAGGCAGCTGTTAAGGAAGCTAATAAAATAGTATATTCCCATTCGTGCTTAAATCCAAAACAAAGGGGAATGGGAACTACTCTAACAGTACTTTGGGTAATAGGGATGGAAGCGTATGTAGCTCATGTAGGTGACAGCAGGGCATATTTACTGCGGGATGGAAAAATTGCACTCATAACTTCTGATCATTCTTTTGTACAAGAGCTGGTACGTGAAGGCAGCATTACTGAAAAGGAAGCAAGGGTTCATCCCCGGCGAAACCTGCTTACAAGAGCTGTGGGGATAGAAAGGGAAACCAGTGTGGATGTGATAAATTTCCCCCTTAAAAAAGGAGATTATGTTCTGCTCTGTACTGATGGACTATCAGGAACAATAAGTGATGAAGAAATTAGAGATATAGTTTATTCATCAAGCACAGTTGACGAAGCCTGTGAAAAGCTGGTTGAAACGGCGCGCAGTAGGGGCGGAGAAGATAATATTACTTCTGTGTTGGTTTATATCGATTGATTCATTGGCTCTTCTTTAAGAGGTGAAGGGTTTGGTTGGAACGATTCTCAGCGGTCGGTATGCAATAATAGAAAAACTTGGCAGCGGGGGAATGTCCATTGTTTATAAAGGGGAGGACCTTCTCCTTGGAAGAACTGTTGCTGTTAAGGTTTTAAAAGAACAATTTTCAAAGGATAAGGCTTTTGTGGACAGATTCCGTCGTGAAGCCCAAGCAGGAGCCCGTCTTTCTCATCCAAATATAGTCAGCATTTTTGATGTAGGTATGGATGAGGGACGCCATTTTTTAGTAATGGAGTTTGTTGAAGGTCAAACCTTAAAAGAGTATTTACAGGAAAGAGGCGGTATTCTAGAGGAAGAAGAAGTGATTCAGATAGGAATTCAGATCTGTGAAGCATTGGAACATGCCCATGAAAATGGTCTGTTTCATAGAGATATTAAACCCCATAACATTCTGAGAACTAACAGCGGGAAAGTCAAAGTAGCAGATTTTGGTATAGCTAGAGCCTGTGGTTCTGAAACTGTTACTTTTGCAGGTTCCATGATTGGTTCTGTTCATTATTTTTCTCCGGAACAAGCCAAGGGATATCCCACTGACAACAGAACTGACATATATTCTGCTTCTGCAGTATTATATGAATTGGCAACAGGGGTTCTTCCTTTTTCAGGTGATAACATGATTTCTGTTGCCTTAAAACACATAAATGAAAAACCAAAGCCGCCTAGGGAAATCAATCCTTTGCTTTCTCGAGAATTTGAACAAATTATTTTAAAAGGTATGAGCAAAAATCCCGTGGACCGTTTTGCTTCAGCTGGTGAGATGAAAAACCAGTTGAGCTGCATAAGCTGTTCTGAAGAAAAGAAAATTTACAGGAATTTAGATAATGCTGATTATATGGATGATATTGAAAAGCCTTTAGCGAAAAGAAAAATTCGTCCTAGGAGCGTGGCAGCTTTATTTGTTTTATTCCTAATGTTAACCATAGCAGGTTATTATGGGGTGCTGGGCTTTTTGAAAGTGGAAGAAACCGTAGTTCCTAATGTTACCAATATAAGATATGAAGAGGCTGTGGATATACTTAACAAAGCGGGTTTGCGCGCAGAGGTTGCCGGAAGGATTTATCATTCGGATGTACCTAAAGGTTATGTTATAAGCCATAATCCCGAAAAAGGAGAAAGGGTGAAAAAAAATAGAATCATAGAGATGATTGTAAGCCTTGGACCTGAAACTGCAGAGGTACCCAATGTTGCTGGTAAGGACTTAAGGGAAGCAAAGGTCATCTTGAATAATGCTGGCTTTAATGTGTCATCTCAAATCAGTTTTGTATTTGATTCTCATGTACCAGAAAACACCGTTGTAAGGCAGATACCTGCTGCAGGGACCCGGGTTGAAAAACAGGAAACAGAAATTCTACTTATAGTAAGCAAGGGGCCGGAACCTGTATATCTTGAAATGCCTGATCTGAGAGGTCTAACATTTGCCGAAGCAGAAAAAAAACTTGAAATTCTTCACCTTAAATTGGGAAATGTTTCGGAAAAGGAAAGCAGGGATTATTTTGATGGACAGGTTATTAGCCAGAGTATTCCGGCAGGGACAAGTATTTTACAGGGCAGCAGCGTTGATTTAACAATAAGCAGTGGTCCTGGACCGTCACCACAGTATGCTAGGGTTATTGTACCTGTCCCCAAAGATGAGAAAAAGAAAAATCATAGAATAAGGATTGAAGTAACGGATGCTAAGGGTACCCATGAAGAATATAATGAAGTGCACAGAGCTGGGGATTATGTAAAAACAAGGGTGCCCTTTTATAAAAGCGGTGTGGTAAAAATTTATAATGATGGTGATCTAATATATGAAAAGCGGGTACCATAAAGGAGGGTTATATGGAGAGGGGAATTATTCTTAAAAGATTTGGAGGATTTTTTTATGTTTATTCCAATGGCAAAGTTTATGAATGTGTCTGTAGGGGTAAAAATAGGCTGCTTTATGATGATATCTATCCAGGTGATTTAGTGGAATTTATTCCTGGTGAGGAAAAAAGTATTGATAAAGGCGTAATTGAAAAGCTTCTTCCCCGCAGTAATCTTTTGATTAGACCTGCAGTGGCCAATGTCTCTCAAGTAATATGTGTTGTTGCTTTGAAATACCCAAATCCCAATTTGTTTCTTCTTGACCGGCTTCTTGTAAATGCAGAATACTATTCATTGAAAGCAGTAATATCTTTGAACAAGAAAGATTTGGCATCTGAAGAAATGATTAATGAAATTATAAATATTTATCAGAACTTAGGGTATAAAGTTTTAATTACCAGTGCCAAAACAGGTGAAGGAATTGATGAGCTGAAAAATGAACTTAAAGATAACCTAACGGTGTTTGCCGGACAATCAGGAGTTGGAAAATCCTCTCTATTAAATGCCATAGTTCCTGGTCTTAAATCAAAGGTGGGAGAAGTAAGCAAAAAATTGAAAACTGGCCGTCATACTACCAAGCACGTAGAGATTATCAAACTGCCCCAAGGGGGATTTGTGGCTGATACACCTGGATTCAGCCGATTGGATTTGCCTGAAATGTATCCTGAAGAATTGGGAGATTGTTTTCCTGAAATAAGGAAATTTAAAGCTGACTGCAAATTTACCAGCTGCCTGCATAATAATGAACCTGAATGCAGTGTTAAAGCTGCATTGGAACAGGGGTTAATAAATGAACATCGTTATGATAACTATTTAAAACTTCTTGAGGAAGTTATGGAACGGGAGAGGTGCCGTTAAAAAATGGTTTTAGTAGCGCCTTCGATTTTGTCCGCTGATTTTGGCAGGCTGGAAGAAGAGGTTCATAAGGTGGAAGAGGCAGGAGCAGATTATCTTCATTTAGATATTATGGATGGTCATTTTGTTCCAAACATCACCTTTGGTCCTCAGGTGGTGAAGTTTCTGCGCAAAAAATCCAAATTGATCTTTGATGTTCATTTAATGATTAAAAAGCCTGAAAATTTTATTCCAGTATTTCGTGATGCCGGTGCAGATATTATTACTGTACATGTGGAGGCATGTCCCCATCTTCACCGTATAATTCAAAATATTAAACAGCTTAACTGCAGGTGTGCAGTTGCTCTTAACCCTGCAACCCCTTTAGAAGCTATTAAGTGGGTTTTAAATGACTTGGATATGGTTTTAATTATGACGGTAAACCCAGGTTTTGGTGGACAGGATTTTATACCCAATATGATAGATAAAATTCAGCAGCTTAGAAAAATGATTGATGAACGGAATGTCAGCAATGAGATTCTAATTGAAGTTGACGGCGGTATTACACCGGCAAATGCTTCAAAAATAGTTGAGGCAGGTGCAGATGTTTTAGTTGCAGGTTCTTCTATTTTCGGGGCTGATGATCCCTCTGCTATGGTTAAGTTTTTTAAGGGAATTACAACCGGTGTATGAATGACACCGGTTGTAATTTTAAGGGGTTTGGGTTGGTGACTAAAATGAATGTTGATGAAAAATTTATGAAAAAAGCTTTAGAACTGGCAAGAAAAGGGTATGGTATTACATCACCCAATCCAATGGTTGGAGCTGTGGTGGTTAAGAACGGAAAAATTATTTCAGAGGGATATCATCAGGGTCCAGGTAAGCCCCATGCTGAAGCGGAAGCTCTTGAAAAAGCTGGAAAGGAAGCTTACGGTTCAACCTTATATGTAAATTTGGAGCCATGCTGTCACTATGGAAGGACACCTCCTTGTGTTGACCGTATTATAGAAGCTGGTGTAAAGAAAGTTGTCTCTGCTATGATAGATCCCAACCCTTTGGTCTCAGGTAAAGGATTTAAAAAGTTGATTGAACATGGAATAGCTGTTGAATGTGGAGTGTTGGAGAAAGAGGCTAAAAAGCTTAATGAAGTTTTTATTAAATATATAACCACAGGAAAACCTTTTATAATTTGCAAATATGCTATGACTTTAGACGGTAAAATAGCTGCAAAAACAGGAGATGCTAAATGGATATCAGGAGTATTATCCCGGAAATTTGTTCATCAATTGAGATATGGAGTAGATGCCATATTGACCGGGATAGGTACTGTAATCGCTGATGACCCATTGTTAAACTGCCGTTTGAATGATAAGATTGAAAAACAACCCATAAGAATTATTCTTGACAGTAACCTACGTATACCTTTAAATTCTAAACTTCTTCATGATAAAGGTTCTAAAACCATTATTGTTACTACGGAAAAATATAATTATAGTAAGGCAGAAAAATTAAAAGCATTGGGAATAGAGATTATATTTTCTCCTTTACGGGATAATAGGGTAGATGTTAAATGGCTTATTAAGTATCTTGGAGAAAGGGAAATTACCAGTATCTTAGTGGAAGGTGGGAGCTCTGTCATCACATCTTTTGTGGAATTGGGCTTGATTGATAAATTTGTAGTTTTTGTGGCTCCTAAAATTGTGGGAGGTGTGGATGCTCCGACCCCTGTAGCAGGAGTAGGGATAGAACGTATGGAAGGAGCGGTTTTGTTGAGAGATATTGAAGTTTCAAAAATTGGAGATGATGTAATGATTACTGCGTATATGATGAATCAGAATAATAAATAATTATGGAATAATTTGGAGGTTGTAAAATGTTTACAGGATTAATAGAGGAAATGGGAATTGTTCAGCAAGTGGATATAATCGGCAGCAGCGGGAGCCTTTCCATTAAAGCTGATAAGGTTTTTGAAGATCTTAAAATAGGTGACAGCATAGCCGTAAATGGTGTATGTCTTACGGTGGTGGAAATTTTGAATAGTGTTTTTAAAGTTGAGATAATGAAGGAAACTTTTGATA
>LGEZ01000013.1 GCA_001508005.1 Clostridia bacterium 41_269 | reverse complement strand
CCCCAAATTCGACGTCCTGTCTCAGTTGGGGCTGGCGCTCACATCCTATTCGCGCCTCCCGGTTTTGCCTTACGCTTCGCTAAGAGCTGATAGCCAGCGTTCGTTAAGTTGTTTCGCAAACTGCAGCAGAGACCTACCTAAGATTTACTAAGAAGGTTTGTCTACAGTCTGAATCGGCTTATTTAAGCCGATTTTTTTAATGTCTGTGGAAAACTAAAAATTCAAAATGACGGCTGTAAGTTTTAAAATACATAAAAAGGGAGAAAAGTGCTCCTAAAACAACAATGGAAAGCAGATATTTCCCATATTCAGGGGCAAAAATGGATAGTATTATGGCAGCGTAAATAATAACTGTGGAAACCTTACCATACCAATTGGAAGAAACCACGATTCCTTTTCTTAAAAGAATTACGCTGCCGATAAACATTAATATTTCTTTTCCGCCGACTATTAATAAAATGGGAATTATGTTTTTGATCAATCCTGTAAATCCGATCATTATTAACCCAGAAATCTGCAGAAGCTTATCTGCTAGAGGGTCCATAAGCTTTCCCCATTTTGTTACCATTTTATATTTTCTTGCAAGATAACCGTCCATAAAATCGCTGAATACAGCCAGTAGAAAAACAGTGACCGCCCAATTAAACTGCCTTATGGACATAAAAAAAATAAATATGGGAATTAGGATAAATCTAATTGCAGTAATAATATTGGGTATCAACAATAACACCACCATAGTTTTTTTGTGTTAATTAATTACCCCGTACATATACTTATTCTATCCTATATAATTATTTTCGCAAAAGCCCTATTCAAAAAATACAGTTAGAGTACCCTTTTAAACGGTAAAGCATATAAAATTCTCATATTAATTCTTCTGGTTTTTTTATAGTTTTTTAAAAGAAATTTTTTCTTTGCTCAGAGTGGAAGAATATTTTTCTTGTGGAAGAAGCCTTAATTCATTTATGATGAAGACTTCAGTTAATACAACTGATATAGCATCTGCAATGGGGGCAATTCTCCATACACTTTCTATGCCCCAAAAACGGGGCAAAATAAGAAGTAGAGGTATGAAAAGCAAAAACTGCCTGGACAAACTTAGTACTGCAGCCTGCAGAGCCTTTCCAACTGCCTGAAAATATTGGGAGCATACGATTTGAAAACCTATTACAAAAGTCATTGCAAAAAATACCTGCATGGCATCGGCAGTCATTTTTGTCAGCTCTGCATTGCCTTCTGTAAAAAGTCCTGCTTTTTTCTCTGGCCACAAATGTACAGCTAAAAATCCTGCAGTGGTAACAAATGTGCTGGCTATGATTGCTTTTTTCAATGTTTCTTTAACACGGTTGAACTATCTGGCCCCATAATTATAACCACTTATGGGTTGTGCTCCCTGACTAATGCCCAAAATAGGCATAAACGTTAATGTGCCTATGCTCATTATAATTCCCACTGCAAACAGTCCCAAATCTCCACTGTATTTAAGAACAGACTTTTTTAAATTAGCTGCTGTATGCAAGAAGCCAGCTGCATAGAAAAAGGAGCGAATCCTTATGGATATTATGCTCAGTAATATGGGAATTTTGGGCATGAAATTTTTTAATTTAAGTTTTATAAGGCTTCTGCCGGTAAAGTAATAGTTTAGCATCCATATTGTTGCAAAAAGCTGTCCCAATACTGTAGCAAGGGCTGATCCTTTGATGTCCATTCCCATTTTAAAAATAGACAGGTAGTTAAAAATAGACAGGTAGTTTAGAATAATATTTATAATGGTCCCCAGAATCTAGGTAGACATTGCCATAATGGGATTACCTTCAGCTCTAATAAAATTATTAACTCCCATTCCAATACTTCCGAATACTGAACCCAATATAATGATTGTAGTAAAATCGCGCGCATAGGGCATTACTTCAGGGCTTGCTCCGAAAAAAGTCAGTATTGGTTCTGTATGGGTTAAATAGATAATCGATAAACAAAGGGGCAGCAGAACCAGCAGTGTTATTGCATTAGCTGCTACCAATTCTGTTTTTTCTTTTTTCTGTTCACCAAGGCGTATAGAAATTAAAGCAGTTGTTCCTACCCTATTAAAAGGGATATTCCCATAAAAAGTATTGGAAAAGCAACAGTTGTAGCAGCAATGGCAATAGGTCCTACACCGTGTCCAACAAATGCCCTATCTATTATGTTATGAAGGGAGTTGCACATCATGGCTAAAATTGAAGGCCACGAGAATTTCCACAGCAGACGTCCCGTGGGTACAAGACCGAGTTCATGAGCATTATTATTTGCCATAAATACCTTCCTTTCCTTATCGCTTAAACTTAGTACTTTATTCTTCTTCCGAAAATTTATAAATATGAATTTATTATAAAAACTATTTTTATCACAGTACAAGTAATTTAACATTAATGATAGGCCAAATCGATATTTAAAATAATGTCATTAACTGCCGGTTTTTCAGCTAAAATTTTGTATAATGAACTATAGGTTATGAATTTTTAATTTGCTCTGCTGAAATGATTTTGGAAGTGTTTATAAAAGAAATTTTTAGATTTATAATTAATATTAGCTGGGAGAAATAAATGATATTGGAGGATAATTATGGCTGTAATAACCGTATCAAGGCAGTTTGGGAGCCGTGGAGAGTTTGTCGCTGAAATACTTTCAGAAGCAACTGGATTTTTACTGTTGAATAAAAAAACCCTTCATAAGTATATAGGGGAACATGAGCTGCCTGAAATGCGCCTTGATTGGATAAATGAAATTTCTCCTAGGAATGTTGATGGACTAGAAAAAGAAAGAGTGGAATATGTCAATACTTTGAAAAAGACGATAACTGACCTTTCGCAAAATAAACCTGTTATTCTGCTGGGACGCGGAGGTCAGTTTCTTTTTAAGGGCAGCAAGGATGCTGTTCACATTAAAATTGTTGCTTCCATTGAAGCAAGGTCTTCAAATATTCAGAAAAGGTTTAATGTGGATAAGGCCACTGCTTTAAGGCTGATAAATGAAAAAGATGCGGAGCGGGAAGCTTATACTTATTACTTTCATCGGGGCGACTGGAATGATCCTGAGATTTATGACCTAACTATAAACACCACAAGAATGTCATTGGGTGAGGCTGCGGAGCTCATACTCCATTTTCTAAAGCAGAAGAAGCTTATTTCACGAAAAAGATTTGAAAAAGTTCTTGCGAAAGTAGAAGAAGCTGCAAAAGAAAAAGAAAAGATTGCTGCAGGTTATGAGACGTCAGCTGAAGGAGATTATAGGGAGAAACCTAAGAAATTTGCTAATAAAAGTGAAGAAGAATTTGCCCGAATATTGGATTATTATAAAATCAAATATCTTTATGAGCCCACTACTTTTCCCCTTAAATGGGATAGTGAAGGCAATATAGAAAGCGCCTTTACTCCTGATTTTTATTTCCCAGATTTTGATCTTTATATAGAGCTTACAACTATGAAGCAGGAGCTGGTTACCAAGAAAAACCGAAAAGTAAGGGAACTAAAGAGACTGTATCCCGATGTTAATATTAAACTCTTTTATCGAAAGGATTATAAAAAGCTTTTAGAAAAGTTCGGCATTAATCCCGATGAAGCTGATAGTGAATAAATTTTAAGACTTTTGAAGTATACGGTATACTTTTTGTAATGTTCTTTACAAATTAATTTAATCTTGATATACTAAAATTAGCCCCGAGAGGTCGGAAAGGAAATTATCACGAAGGGCTGGGTCTCCCGGAAAATCACTTCTATCCAGAGTTGTGGGCTGGAAGGAGTGGGAACCCGGGAAGATCTAGAGTAGTGATAAGGACCGGGAAGATCACTCGGGGCTGATTTTTTTAACCTTAAAAAAGGAGTATTTTTATAAGATGGATCAAAAAGGGAAGATAATTATTCCTGAAAAAGAAATCAGAAAAAGGGTTGAAGAATTGGCAGAGCAGATTTCTAGAGACTATGAAGGATTAAATCCAATAATAATAACAGTTCTTAGAGGGGCCGTTTATTTTATGGTGGATTTAACAAGACATCTTACCATCCCCCATAGAATTGATTTTTTAGCTATTGCCAGCTATGGACCTGCAACTCAAACAGGTGTTGTGAGAATAACGAAGGATTTAGATTTAGACATTCACAATGAGCATGTGTTAATTTTAGAAGATATAGTGGATACAGGGCTTACCCTTCACTATTTATTGAGGATATTGAAGGAGAGAGGGCCGGCCAGCATAAAAATATGCGCGTTTCTAGATCGGGCTGCCCAGAGAATAGCCAATTTAAACATTGATTACAAAGGTTTCGAAATTGGAGAAGATTTTGTAGTGGGATATGGCCTAGACAGGGAAGAAAAATATAGAAATCTGCCCTATATAATGGCTGTGAATGATTAAATTTAAAGTATACCGGTATACTTTTTAAAAATTGCTTTACAAAAGTAAATTTAGGTGTTATTATTAAATCAAGCTCCGAGAGGTCAGAAAGGGAATTACCACGAAGGTAATGGGTTTTTCCGGAAAAATCGTTTCTGTCCAGTAAAAGTGAACTGGAAGAAGCGGGAACCCGGAAAAGTCCAGAGTAGTGGTAAGGACCGGGAAGATCACTCGGAGCTTTAATTTTTTTATTTTTTGTTAAGGCATAATGTGTTGCCCTTTATTATTTTTTAAATAAAATTTAGTATAGTTTTTCTAAACAATTAAGGGACTGAAGGGATATATTATCTCATTGGAGAAGAAAAAAAGTTAAATTTTTATAAAATTAATTGGTAAAATAAGGAAAAACGATTTAAATAGGGGGGTGTGAAAATTGTGTCTCTAAAGACCGACAGCAGATTAGAAAAGCTCCTTAAGGATGGGCATTTCGTGGTAACTGCTGAAATCGGCCCGCCGAAAAATGCCGACGCCTCTATTGTAAAAAATAAGGCGCGTATGCTCAAAGGTTTTATTGATGCTGCCAATATTACGGATAATCAAACGGCTGTGGTTCGCCTGTCCAGTATTGCGTCAGCGGTACATGTTTTGGATGTGGAAATGGAACCTGTTATACAGATGACAGTACGCGACCGCAACAGAATTGGCCTGCAGAGCGATCTCTTGGGGGCATACAGTCTTGGTATTAAAAATGTTGTTTGTATGAGTGGTGATCATCAGATAATTGGAAATCATCCCGAAAGTAAGGGAGTATATGATTTAGATTCTATACAGCTTATACAAGCAGTTAAAAATATGAGGGATAAAAAAGAATTCATTAATGGAGAATTAATTCAAGGTACTGCCCCCTGTTTTTTTATAGGTGCTGTGGCAAGCCCTTTTCTGCAGCCTGAAGAGATGAATTTGATGCGGCTGGAGAAAAAAATCCGGGCAGGGGCAGATTTTATTCAAACACAATGCATATATGATATGAAAAAATTTGAAAAATGGATGTCTCAAGTAAGGGATATGGAGTTAAGCTCCCAAGCATATTTTCTTGCCGGACTTATGCCTTTAAAATCTTCTAAAGTAGCCCGCTACATGCAGGACAATATTCCCGGAATTGGAATACCAGAGACAATTATTAGGAGAATGGAACGGGCTAAGGAACCAGCCAAAGAAGGTATCAAATTAGCTGTGGAGCAGATACATTGGCTTAAAACAATCGAAGGCGTGCATGGTGTACATATTATGGCTGTAGGATGGGAAGAAGTGGTTCCCGAAATAGTTGAAAGGGCAGGCTTACTACCAAGACCATAAGGACAAAATAATGCAGACAGGGGGAGTAAAAATGGAAAGACCCATTCCCAGTGATATAGAAATAGCTCTAAAGGCAAAGAAAAAGCCTATAATGGAAATTGCAGAAAATCTGGGGATTAAAGGAGATGACCTGGAGCTTTTTGGAAAATATAAAGCAAAGGTTTCCTTGGATTTAATGAAGCGTTTGGAAAAAACGCCTGATGGTAAGCTCATATTGGTTACAGCCATTACTCCTACCCCTGCAGGCGAGGGTAAAACCACAAACAGCATAGGGCTGACTGATGCTCTAAATCGTTTGGGAAAAAAAGCCGTGGTAGCTTTAAGGGAGCCTTCTTTAGGCCCTAATTTTGGAATTAAAGGGGGAGCAGCTGGAGGGGGATATTCTCAGGTTGTTCCCATGGAAGATATAAATCTTCATTTTACAGGCGATATTCATGCTGTAACCTATGCTCACAATCTCCTGGCAGCAATGATAGATAACCATATACATCAGGGAAATGAATTAAATATTGATCCTCGGAAAATAGTATTCCGCAGAGTATTGGACCTAAATGATAGGGCTCTAAGATTTGTTGTTTGTGGATTAGGAGGGCCTAAAAACGGAGTACCCCGAGAGACAGGGTTTGATATTTCAGTAGCTTCAGAAATTATGGCTATCCTATGCCTTTCGTTAAATCTTGAGGATCTAAAGGAACGCATGGGAAGGATAGTGGTGGGATATACATATGATGATAAACCTGTTACAGCAGCGCAATTGGAAGCTCATGGTGCCATGGCAGTCCTTATGAAGGATGCTATTAAACCGAATTTGGTGCAAACGCTGGAAAATAACCCTGCTTTTATTCACGGAGGTCCCTTTGCCAACATTGCCCACGGCTGCAACAGCATAATTGCTACTAAAATGGCTTTGAAGCTGGCAGATTATGTAGTTACAGAGGCAGGTTTTGGGGCAGATCTGGGAGCAGAAAAATTCTTTAATCTTAAATGCAGATATGGAGGGCTTAGACCCAGTGGAGTTGTTGTTGTAGCTTCGGTTAGAGCTTTAAAGTTTCATGGGGGAATTAGCAGGGAATGCCTTGGAGAAGAAAACCTTTCTGTTCTTAAAAAAGGATTTGAAAATCTTAAAAAACATGTGGAGAATATTCAAAAGTTTGGTCTTTCTGCTGTTGTTGCTATAAACCATTTCCCAGAAGATAGTGAAAGGGAATTGGATTGCCTTCTAGATATGTGTTCTCAAATTGGAGTGCCTGCTGCAGTATCAGAAGTCTGGGAAAAAGGCAGTAAGGGAGGTCTTGAACTGGCAGAAAAATTGCTTGATATTTTAGAAAATAAAGGTGAAGATTTTAGACTGCTTTATGATTTAGAGCTTCCCATAAAAGAGAAAATTGAAATTATAGCAAAGGAGATTTATGGCGCTGATGGAGTTGACTACAGCCCTACAGCTTTAAATCAAATAGAGAAATTTGAACATATGGGATATGGAAAACTACCCATATGTATGGCTAAAACTCAATATTCCCTTTCTGATGATCCTGCGAAAATAGGCCGCCCTAGAGGATTTACCATTAATGTAAGGGAAGTTAGATTATCTGCCGGTGCGGGATTTATTGTGCCTGTTACAGGGGATATTATGACAATGCCTGGGCTGCCCAAAAAACCTGCTGCCTGTAAAATGGATATTGATGCGGATGGAACTATAAGGGGACTTTTTTAATTTTTTAGCAGAATCCCCTTCCCGTAAGGGGATTCTGGCTTGCTGACAGAGGTCTATGTTGGAAATTTCTGGCTCTTATACTCCCATTTTGTAAGGTAAGACCTGGCCGCTCAAATCCGGCAGCCATGTTCCAGTTGGTACTGGTGATTACTTCCTAATTTTTGCCCCTCTCGGTTTAGTTTGCGTTCTGACAAATGCTGTCAGCCAACTTTCATTAAGTCATTTTTTACAAGCTGCAGCAGAGATCTGCCAAGATTTATGTAAAAAAGTGTTGTTGGCAGTCTGTAGTTCTCTTTAAAGTTTTAATGGGGAGTATATAAATTTCCATAGGGGCGTTTGTTGAAGGGTACGATTTTTTGAAAGCTGCTTTCTTCAATTATATGGAGACTTTCATTGAAATAAGCGCAGAACTGTTTTAAATATTTTTCCAAAAGGATATAATCTTTTTCTTCCATTTCTACTGATTTTACTTCTTTTCCTAATTTATGAGGGTTTATTTTACCCCTAATATACATAACTCCTCCATGCATCCCAGTACCGCAGAAGTTTCCAACAATTTCATCACAAGGTTCCATACCCAATCCCAACACAATTATTATTCCCCCAGCCATATATTCGCCTAAAAAATCACCCGTTCTACCTCCAATAACGAGCACCGGTACGGTATCTCCATATTCTTTCATGTGTATTCCCGTTCTGTATCCTGCATTTCCTTTGATAAAAAGTTCTCCACCACGCATAGCATAACCAGCTATATCGCCTACACTACCATTGATGATTACCCTGCCGCTGTTCATCGTGTTGCAGCAACCATCTTGGGCATTCCCCATGACAAAGATTTCTGGTCCGTCCATATAAGCTGCCAGATCATTACCTGGAGTGCCGTGAATGTTTATAAAAAAGTTTCCTTTTAAACCAGCAGCTATATATCTTTGTCCATTTACATTGAAGAGATTTATTTGTTTTTCTCCATCAGCAGCGGCTTTTTTTAGAAGTTCTCCAGCCTGCCTAAAGTTAAGTCCCTTATAATTTATAGATACTGCCATGACTCACCCTCCAAAAGCTTTAATCTATTTAATCTTTATTCACCTGCAGCTTTAATCCCAAGAATTTTCAGTTCCGTATCCGTCAACCCAATTCCCCTAAGCATCAGCCTATTTCCCCGAAGGCTTTCTATGGCGTTGATGCCCATACCTCCGAGCATGTCTTTTATTTCGTGTTTCCATGCTTTTATTAGATTTGCTGCCCTTTGTGCACCAATTTCAGGATCAAGGCGTTTGGTCAGTTGGGGATCTTGAGTGGCAATACCCCAGTTGCATTTACCTGTATAGCATTTTTGACACATATGGCAGCCCAGCGCTATAAGTGCAGCGGTACCAATGTAGACTGCGTCGGCTCCCAACGCTATTGCTTTTATTACATCTGCACTATTTCGTATTCCTCCAGATACCACAAGGGATACTTCATTTCGTATGCTTTCATCCCTAAGCCTGCTGTCTACGGCTGCGAGGGCAAGTTCAATGGGAATCCCTACATTGTCTCTGGTTCGCTGAGGGGCTGCTCCTGTTCCACCTCGGAAACCATCTATAACGATAAAATCAGCTCCTGCTCTTGCTATTCCCGATGCTATGGCGGCAATATTGTGCACTGCGGCAATTTTTACTCCCACCGGTTTTTTATAATCAGTGGCTTCCTTTAGAGAAAATATCAGCTGGCGCAGATCTTCTATGGAATATATATCATGATGGGGAGCAGGGGAAATGGCGTCGCTGCCCAAGGGGATCATTCTGGTTTTGGATACTTCCTCACCGACTTTTTCTCCTGGTAGATGACCTCCTATACCAGGTTTTGCTCCCTGTCCGATCTTGATTTCAATTGCTGCTCCTGCATTTAGATAGTCAGGATGAACTCCAAATCTTCCCGAAGCTACCTGGACAGTAGTATTGCTGCCGTACTGATAGAGATCTCGATGAAGTCCCCCTTCTCCTGTATTATAATAAGTGCCTTTTTTTTGTGCTGCTTTAGCCAGTGATTTTACTGCATTGAGGCTTATTGCTCCGAAGGACATTGCAGCAAACATAATGGGGACTTCTAGCTCCAATTTAGGGGGAATTTCTTCTTTTATTTCTTTCCCTTCAACTGTTATAGCTTTAGGTCTGCGGCCCAGGAAAGTTTTGAGCTCCATAGGTTCCCTCAAAGGATCTATAGAAGGGTTGGTAACCTGGCTTGCATTAATTAGTATTTTATCCCAATAAATGGGGTAATCCCTATCGGTACCTGTTCCAGCTAGAAGTATCCCCCCACTTTCTGCCTGCTTGTAGATTTGCTTGATGGTTTCTTCTGTCCAGTATGCGTTTCTGCGAAATTCTAGGGGATATTTTAAAATATAAATTGATCTTGTGGGACAGATGACTGCGCAGCGGTGGCATCCTACACAGTTTTCATCCGCAGTTAAAAAACTATCATTTTTTTCATCGTAATAGTGCACCTTATTGGCGCACTGTTTAACACATAACAAGCATTTACTGCAGGTTTCAACCTGTCTTTTAATTAAAAATTCTGGCATTTTAAAGCTCAAAGCCATAGACAACACCTCTTCGAATAAGTGATTAGAAGCCTTTTTTATGTATTATTTTTCTAAAAATCCTATCACCGGCTCACCGCCCTTTGGTGCCCAAACGCGGTGTGGTTGGGGACAGATTTCTCTTATTGCAGATTCCTCACTTGCAACATAAAGGAATTCACCATGAACAGCTGCTGTGAGGGGTCTGAGCTTTATTCTATCGTTTAATGCCAGCATTCCATTGCTCATACCTAAAATAATTGAAAAGGGTCCATTTATTAGAAGACTTGAGTAGACATATCTCAATGTTCTTAAAAAATCTGCCTCTTTTTTAGGCAGCCGTTCTATTTCAGACCAAAAGGGAGGGGCAACTATTTTTACAGCAGTCTCCAATGACAAACCCTGCTTTCGTACCAAGTAATCAAAGGTATAGGTTATCACTTCGGTATCTGTTTGTAGAGCGCATTTATAACCATACATTTCTAAAAATCTTCTGTTGGTATCATAAGATGAAATTTCTCCGTTATGAACTACCGACCAATCCAGAAGAGTAAAAGGATGAGCACCTCCCCACCAGCCAGGGGTATTGGTAGGAAATCTTCCATGGGCAGTCCAAATATATCCTTTGTATTCATCAAGGCGGTAAAAATCTCCAATATCTTCAGGGTAGCCAACTCCTTTAAAAGCTCCCATATTTTTACCGCTTGAAAAAACATATGCTCCTTTAATGTAGGTATTTATTTTCATAACGCATGAAAAGACATAATCGTTTTCTTCTTCAATGTCGGATAGCAAAATTCTTTTGCTGTCGGGTTTTAAAAAATATCTCCAAATAAGGGGAGGGTTTTTTATGCTTTTTATCTTTCTGGTGGGTATTTTTTCTCCAAGAATAACATCGAAATGCTGGTGCAGAAAATGTTCTGTTTCTTCTTTTGCATTTTTATCGCTGTAAAAAAGATGAAAAGCATAATAATTTTTGTATTCAGGATAAATCCCATATGCTGCAAAGCCTCCCCCCAGTCCGTTTGAGCGTTCATGCATCAGTGCAATGGACTGGATAATATCATTTCCCGAAAATACTCGGCCCTTTTTATTCATAATTCCGCATATTGAACATCCAGAGGGAATTCTAAAGTTTTTGCTATCCATATCTTTCATCCTCCCAGAATGAATTTGATTGTTGTGAAATAACCGTTCTACTCACCAATTATGAAGCTGCATTTTGTGATTCAGCCCATTTAAGTTTTTGTTTTTCTAAGCTTCAGCTGTTCCTGGGCTTACTTCCTTAGGTGGCTATGAATAAAAACAAAAGGCGCCTTTTTCACGGAAAAACTCCGTGAATTAAAGACGCCGTTGTCTGCGATGGATGCGGACGCCGCTGCCCGCGTTAATAAACCAGAATATGAAGTTAAATTGATTATAGCTTAAAAAAACCTAATAAAACAATACTTAAATTAAAAGAATACAATATTCAAGATTTTAAAGGGCAGGAAAATAGGAAAAATATTAAAATTACCGAAATACTTTATAATGCATTTTTTTATAAAGGGTAATGCATATTTAAGAGGGGTGTTGTGATTGGATGAAATGGAGCACAAGGATCTTAATAAAGCAGCTGAGTTAACTGCAAAGGCTCAAAAAATTGTTGTTTTTACAGGAGCAGGAGTGAGTACAGAATCCGGAATTCCTGATTTTCGGAGTCCTGGGGGGATTTGGAGCAGATATGATCCAGAATTATTTACCTATCAGTATTTTATGAGCTCATCTCAAGCCAGAAAAAAGGTGTGGGCAATGTTAAGGGAAACTTTTTTACAGTTTCATGCTGAACCCAATGCTGCCCATAAAGCCATTGCAGATTTATTTGCCCATGGCTGCCTTTATGGGGTTATAACCCAGAATATAGACGGTCTTCATCAAGAATCGGGTATTCCTGATGATTTCATATTTGAACTGCATGGGAATATGCGCAGGGTGAAGTGCATGAACTGTGATCAGCTCTATGAAACGGAGCGTATTAAAAACAAACTTTTTAAGGAAGAAATACCCAAGTGCGATCACTGTGGGGGAATTTTAAAACCGGGCGTAGTTTTTTTTGGGGAAGTGCTTCCTATAAATGTTTTGGAAGAGGCCTGTTATAGAGCGAGAAACTGCGATCTGTTTATTGTTGTAGGTTCGAGCTTAAGGGTTTATCCAGCTGCAAACATTCCAAAATATGCTTTAGAAGCAGGTACACCCATAATTGTTATAAACATGACACCTACTTATTTGGATGCTGAAGCCGATGTGGTGCTGAGGGGCAAGGCAGGGGAGATAATGAGCAGAATTGTAAAACTCGCTCTAGAGAAAAAATTATCTTAATTAATTTTTACTGCAGGAAAAGGTGGTGAATTATATGTTTGAGATTGAAGTAAAAACCTCAAAAAAAGAGGAATTTATTGATATTACAAAAAAAATCAAGGATATCGTTTACAGAAGTGGAATAAAAAGAGGTTTATGCGTGGTGTTTGTTCCACATACAACATGTGGTTTAATGGTAAATGAAAATGCTGATCCTGATGTTATACGGGATATTAGTGCCATGCTAAAAAAAATTGTGCCGGATCATATGGATTATCAGCATAGAGAAGGAAATAGTCCTGCCCATATAAAATCCACACTTATTGGTTCCAGTGAGTATTTTATTATAGATGGTGGAAGTATTGTTCTTGGGACATGGCAGGGCATTTTTTTGGCTGAATTTGACGGCCCTCGACACCGTAAGGTTTGGGTGAAAATAATCGGAGATAGTTAACGGCAAAATGATAGATAAAGTTTAATCCAGTTTTAGGACGGGGGAATCCATATGGGGAAAATAACTTATTTGGTAGGTGATGCTACAAAACCCCAGACAGAAGGAAATAAAATCATTGCTCATATCTGCAATGATGTGGGAGCATGGGGTGCTGGTTTTGTGCTTGCCTTATCTCGAAGATGGAAAAAGCCTGAAGAGGATTATAGGCGTTGGTATAGGGGAGGGAGGGAATTAGGTTTTGAGCTTGGAAAAACTAGGTTTGTAAGAGTGGAGGATGATATTTGGGTGGCTAATATGATTGCCCAGAGGGATATTAAACCTGTGGGAGGCATTCCTCCCATAAGGTACGAGGCGCTGCAGTTATGTCTTGAGGAGGTTGCGAAAAAAGCTTTAGAACTTAATGCGTCAGTGCACATGCCTCGAATTGGCTGTGGGCTTGCGGGAGGAACATGGGATAAAGTGGAACCCATAATCATGGATACCTTAGTAAAAAAAGGAGTACCCGTTTTTGTCTATGATTTGAAAGGAAAATCGGCATAAAAATGATGAGTTGGAGACGAAAGGAAAAGCACATTATTCAATAGTTATAAACCGGAGGAGGGGTATAATGGGGAATTTAAAAAAGATAGATGCTGATAAAATAGAGAAAAAGAAGTTATCTGCTGAAAAGTTAGCAGCAAAATGCGATCCTAATGTTTTTGAATTCAGTAATACATCAGAAATATCTCCCCTTTCAGGGGGTGTAATAGGTCAGGAACGTGCAGTTAAGGCTATGGATTTTGGATTAAAGGTAAAGCAGGCAGGTTATAATCTTTTTCTTACTGGTCCTGCAGGAACCGGTAAAACTACCTATGCTGAAACTAAAGTAAAAGAAATAGCAGAAAAGGAAGAAACCCCTGGAGATCTGTGCTATGTTTATAATTTTGAGCAGCCCGATCATCCCCTTTCATTGGAGCTTAAGAGCGGGCAGGGCCCTATTTTTAAAAGTGATATGCAGGAACTGATTCAAGACTTAAAAAGCGAAATAAAAAGCAGATTTGACAGCGATGACTATGAAGAAAGGCGCAATCAGATAATAAGGAAATATGACGCTCAGATGTCAGATTTATGGTATAGCATGGAAAACATGGCTAAGGAAAGGGGCTTTTCCATACAAAAAACACCCACAGGAATTTTTACGGTTCCCACTGATGAAGAAGGTAAACCCATGCCCAAGGAAGAATTCTTAAAGCTCCCCGAAGACATCCAAAAGGAAATTAATGCCAGAGCCCAAGAGGTTCAGGCTGAGGTAAATGAGATATTAAGAAAGCTGCGCCATGTGGAAAAGATGATGCGTACGGAGCTTAAAAAACTGGAACAGGAAACTGGTCTTTATGCTGCGGGTTATTTAATTAACCTTATGAAAGATAAGTATAGGGATTTCCCAAAAGTTGTTAATTATTTGGATCAGGTTTTAGAAGATGTAATTGAAAACCTCGATGATTTTAGAATTGAGGACGAAGGGCAGAGCGGGTCTGAACCCATGCATAGGGACCAGCAGCAGAAATTTAAGAGATATGAGGTTAACGTGTTAGTGGATAATGGAAAAACAAAGGGGGCACCTGTAGTTATTGAAAGAAATCCCACATATTATAACCTCATGGGAAGAGTGGAGCATAAAAGTTCGTTCGGTACAATGGTTACAGACTTTACACTTATTAAACCTGGGGCAGTTCATTTAGCCAATGGAGGGTATCTAATAATACAAGCAGCGGATATACTTGCTAATCCTGGAGCTTGGCAGGCTTTGAAGAGAACTTTAAAAACCCAGAAGGCATGGATTGAGAATTTGGGTGAACAGTACAGTGCCATAGCCTTTGCTACGTTAAAGCCGGAGCCCATAGATGTTAAATTGAAAGTAATTATGATTGGAAACGCCTATTTATATCATCTCATGTATGCTTATGATGAGGATTTTAAAAAGCTTTTTAAGGTAAGAGTAGATTTCGACTATGAGATGCAGAGAGACAAAACCCGCCTTGAGGAATATGCTGCTTTTGTCTGCCGTTATTGTACTGAAAATAATCTGAGGCATTTAGAGGCTCCAGCAATGGCAAAAATTATTGAATACAGCTCAAGACTTGCTTCAGATCAGGAAAAGCTTTCCGCACGCTTCCATAAAATCACAGAGCTTTTGGTAGAAGCCGACTACTGGGCGGCACAGAATGGAAATGAATATATTACTAAGCTTGATGTGATGAAAGCCATAGAGGAAAAAATATTCCGCTCCAATTTGGTTGAAGAAAAGATCCAAGAGGAAATAGCAAAGGGCAGCATTATTTTAAATGTTGATGGAGAAGCGGTGGGGCAGGTTAATGGTCTTGCTGTGCTTCAGATGGGTGACTATGCCTTTGGCAAACCCAACAGGATAACGGCAAGGGTTCATCTAGGCCAGCGGGGGATAATTAATATAGAACGGGAAACAGAAATGAGCGGTCCCATCCATTCCAAAGGTATACTTATCCTAAGCGGTTTTCTTGCCGGCAGATACGCAAAGGATAAGCCCCTATCTTTAACAGCGAGCATTACTTTTGAACAACTTTATGACGGCGTTGAGGGAGATAGTGCTTCTTCTGCAGAACTTTATGCACTTCTGTCAGAACTATCCGGGGTTCCCATAAATCAAGGCATAGCTGTTACAGGTTCCGTCAACCAGTTTGGAGAAATACAGCCTATAGGTGGGGTAAATGAAAAAATTGAAGGTTTTTACCTTACATGTAAGCTGAAAGGATTGACGGGCAGACAGGGTGTAATAATTCCTAAGCGAAATGTAAAAAATCTCATGCTTAAAGACGAAGTAATTGATGCAGTCGAGAAAGGTAAGTTTCATATATGGGCTATTGATACCATTGACGAAGGAATAGAAATTCTTACTGGGGTTGAGGCTGGTGAAAGGGGTCCCGATGGTTCCTATCCCGAAGGTACAATAAATTGGCTGGTTGATAAAAAGCTGCAGCAGATGGCTGAAGATTTGCGCAGGTTCGGCGAAGGAGAAGATGAAGAAGAAGGGGAAAAGGAAGCAGCTGCAGCAAAAGAGAGCTCAATTGAAATGAAGTTATAGGGATTAATTATTATTCTTTTTGAGGGAACAGCCATATTCCCAGCAGTTGGTGATTATGTTAGTATTATATAGAAATTTATATTTAAATATATTTAAATAGACATTGGAGGGATAAATTGTGCTGCAGCGGGTATATAATTTTAATCCTGGTCCTGCTACCTTACCTTTGCCGGTCTTGGAACAGGTCCAAGGGGAACTCCTTAATTATAAGAGTACAGGTATGTCCGTAATGGAAATCAGCCACCGTTCCAAAGAGTTTGAAGAAATTATCTTTGAAGCAGAAGATTTGGTTAAAGAGCTGCTAGGAATTGGAGAAGATTATCAGGTTCTTTTTCTGCAGGGAGGCGCAAGTTTGCAGTTTGCAATGGTTCCTCTTAATTTTCTTTCTGAAGGAATGACAGCAGACTACATATTAACGGGATATTTTGCTGAAAAAGCCTATAAAGAGGCAGCAAAAATTGGAAAAGCTCATATAGCAGGATCTTCAAAGGACACAAATTACGACCGTATAGTAAGTATGGATGAAATTCAATTGAGCGATTCCCCTGCATATGTTCATATTACATCCAATAACACAGTTTATGGAACTCAGTGGAAAACATTTCCTGATTTTGGCAATATTCCTCTGGTAGCTGACATGTCAAGTGATATCATGTCCTATCCTTTTGATGTATCTAAGTTTGCCCTTATATATGCGGGAGCTCAGAAAAATCTTGGTCCAGCAGGGGTTACATTGGTAATTATACGAAAGGATATGCTGGAAAAGGTTCCTGAAAATCTGCCTTCTATGCTTCGCTATGATCTTCATGCTGAAAAGAGGTCCCTTTATAATACACCTCCATGTTTCAATATTTATGTTGTAAATCTTGTTCTTAAATGGATTAAAGAAAATGGGGGACTTAAAGCTATGAAAGAAAGAAATGAAGAAAAGGCTTCCTACATTTATGAGGCAATTGATAAAAGCGGCGGCTTTTATAGGGGGCATGCAAAAAAAGAGTATCGTTCCACTATGAATGTAACTTTTAGACTTCCAAATGAGAATTTGGAAAAAGTTTTTGTAAAGGAAGCAGCAGAAAATGGTCTTGTGGGTTTAAAAGGACACCGCTCTGTTGGTGGGATAAGAGCATCAATCTATAATGCTATGAGTAAGGAAGGCTGTTTAGCCTTGGCGGAGTTTATGAATGATTTTGCAAAAAAACATGGATAAAAATATAAGCACCGGCACTACAAGCCGGTGCTTATTTGTATTCAGCTTAGCTGAGGGATGAAGCCCTGTGGGCTTCCCTTTCCTTTAATGGAATATACATATGTATTGCTGTTCCTTTTCCAACAGAACTTACTATTTTCAGCCCTCGATCTTCCCCATATAAACTTTGAAGTCGGAGATTTACATTGCTGAGACCAACTCCATTCCCGGATCCGTAACCCGGCTGCAGGACTTTATCTAGTTTGTTTGGAGGTATCCCTACCCCAGTATCGATGATGCTTAAGTGAAGGTCGTTTCCCTTTTGTTTTGCTCTTATGGTAATGGTTCCATTGCCGTTTTTAGGGGTTATACCATGTTTAATTGCATTTTCAACCAAAGGTTGTATGCTGAAAACTGGAATGGGGTACTCTAAAAGTTCAGGATCTATGTCCTCTATTAATCTTATTTTTTCTCCAAACCTAGCTTTTTCCAGGACAAAATAAGTTCTAACACAATCAAGCTCTTCCTTTAAAGTTATAAAGTGTCCTTGACGGTTTAAGGTTTTTCTGAAGAATTCTGCTAAACGAATGAGCAGTTCACGGGATTTATCTGGATCTTTACGTATATACATGATTATGGTGTTTAATGTGTTAAATAAGAAGTGGGGATTAATTTGAGCATGCAGTGCATCCAATCTAGCTTCTGTAACCAGCTGGCGCTGTCGGTCGAGCTCAGCAAGCTCAATCTGCATGCTTAAAAGCTGGGCCAATCCCAGTGTTAGACGTACAATATTGGGTGCCAGTTGTCCATCTTCTGTCTGGTAGAGCTTTAATGTTCCCACGACTTCTTCTCTTAGCTTAAGGGGGGCTATAACACCTGCCGATAGGGGACACTTGCAGTCGGTTTTTGTACAGTTTAATTCTTCTGTAGAATGAACAATTTTATGTTCCCCTGTGGCTATTACATACTTGGTAGCTTCAGTTAAAATCCGATCTCCCGGTTTATGGTTTTCACATCCAGCACCAAGATATGCTAACACTTTTTCTCTATCGGTAATTGCAATGGCGGGTATTTCACATATTTTTTGAATAATTTCCGCTGTTTTTCTGGCTGTTACTTCATTCAGCCCTCGGCGCATGTACTGAAGTGTTTCATGGGCGACTCTTACTGTGGGATCGGTTGAAAGGAATATGTCCTCATCATTATCTTTATAAGCACTTTCCTGTTCTTTTTCTTCTTTTTTATCGAAAAGATCTGCCGACAGCCAGCCGGTAAAAATGGCTGTGATAGTAAAATTGATAAAAAGAAAACCTATAAAAATACTGAAATTTGAAAAGCCGGCTAATTTATTTATAAGCAGTAGCTGCAGTATGGAAAGTAGTACTGACAGACTTAAGGTCTTGATCATAAACATGCACTCCTAAATGGGTATCTTATTGAAATAAAATTAAAAAAGCTTTACGAAAAAATGAAAAAGCTCTGTTTATTTATATTATACTCTTTTTTTGAATTATTAAGTATGTATTATTTGCTTTTTTCTAAAAATTCATTAATTTGGGACAGGGGAACTGCAAGGCTGATGGTTTCCTTTCCTTTTGCTGCATTTCCCATCAAGGAGGCATAAATGATTCCCACTATACGACCACTGCTGTTAAAAACAGGGCTTCCGCTGCTGCCAGGTTCAGCTGACGCTGACACTGCCATTACGGTTTGTTCAGAATTGGGAAGAGTAAAATAACCTATTACTCTGCCTGTTTCTATAACCCTATCCAACCTGTGGGGATTTCCAATTATAAATATGCTTTCACCTATAGAAGGGTTTTTTTCAGCAAATTTTAAATAAGGCAGTTTATGGCTAAGGACTTTAGGGTTGATTTTTATTAAAGCTAAATCTGCATCTTTGCTGATTTTACAGCTTAAATTATTAAAATTTCTTTCTTCTGGAAAGCGAACTCTAATATGGGAGGAATTTTGGACAATGTGTTTGTTTGTTAGAATATGTCCATAAGGATCAATATTAAATCCTGTTCCTGTTTTTACAGCATTGGAGATCCCTGAGATGCTCCAGCTTTCCACTGAAACCACAGTTTTTTTAATTTTTTCCAACTCGGTACTGTTTATGTGAAATTCTTTTAACGCATGCTGCTCCTGCTGAGGAAGAGGCCAAATAATGGCTCTAAACCAGCTGTTCAAAAAAAGGAGGGAGAAAACCACTGCTGTAATTAAGGCGGTAATTTTTACTGCTTTTCGAGATTTATTTCCCAAATGGGGAGGAAAAGAGTTAGGACTGTCTTCATCATAATAGTTATTCAAAAACTCAATCAATTTAAGATCTAGTTCGTCCGCATTTAAATTATTTTTCCTAATTTTTTCAAAAATACCAACCCTATCAGCCGTTAATATGCAATCCTTTGTAATATATTTAAGCATATAAATGATCAAAAATTGTTTACCCTTCTTAAACTGCTTTCACGATCCCAGGCTGATAAGATGTTGCGAAGTATTTTACCGCTTTTTGTCATAGGCAGTTTATCCCTTATTTCTATTTCAATTTTTGTTGTTTCATTTTTTAATTTCTTCTGCAGATAATTGGTGAGTTCCCTTTCAAGTTCAGTACTCCACTGATTTCTATCTTTAAGGGAAATAAATACCTTAACAGCTTTTTCTCCTTCCTCTCTGCTTTTCACGATAATTCCAGCTTCTTCCACAGCAGGATGTTTTAAAAGGTGTGCTTCCAGCTGAGATTCGTTAAGATTATCTGCTTTTGAAATAGATTTTTTAAGACTTTCTTCCTTTCCTTCATACCAAAAGCAGCCTTCATTATCAATGTAAGCTAAGCAGTCTGTTAAAACCCATGATGTTTTTTCAGCAGTGCTGTTTTCATCATAAGTGTGGTTTTCAAAGGAACACCTTATTCCTAACTTTCCTATTTGATAAGGTTTAAGCTGGTTCCCCTTATCATCGAAGACAGCCGCTTCTATACCAGGCAGAGGTTTGCCCATACAGCCCAGTCTTAAAGGTGAAGTGAAGGTACTGCTTATGGCAGGCACACCAATTTCTTCAGCAAACCAACTGCTGTTAATGGGAATTCTAAGATTTTTTAAAACCCATTTTATTATTTCGGCACCCATGGGTTCTCCAGTACAGCAGATGTGCCTTAAAGTTTTAAGGTTTCCTGTTTTGGTAATGTTTTTTGTTATTATTTTTCGGATCATAGCCGGTGTGGTGTACATAATGTTAACTTTGTATTTTTCAATGGTTTTTTCCCATGAAGATAAAGTTGAGGTTGTATCTGCGGATACTATTGTTGCTCCAAAAATCCAAGGGGTAAAAATTCCATACAAAGTTCCCGCTGCCCATCCCAAATCAACAGTGCTCCAAAAAACATCTTCTTCTCTTATATTATTAAAGATCAATTCACCAAAATGGCGCATTAACATTATTTGATTCTGCTTGTAAGTCATTGTTCTTGGATTTTTAAAATTATCCAGTGCATAATGAACAATAAGCTCATCGGAAAAATTAGCCCCATTTACAGAATCTTTATCCACAGCGTAATCTTCCATTATTTTGAATGATAAAATGCTGGTATCTGGAAAATCGTCAGCTCTATTTATAACGACAATTTTATATTTTTCAGGTAAATTAGATAGGGTGCTTAAAAAATCATGAGTGGTAACCATATAAGCTTTTTCCCAGGGTGTTTTTTCTAAAATTTCTAAAACCAGTCTGCTGCTTAAAAATTCTGACAAAGGTACGGGTACTCCACCAGCTTTTATAATTCCCATTAAAGCGATATAAAGTTCTGCAATACGGGGCATCCAGAGGAGTACCTTTTCTCCCTTATTAAGGCCGTTTTTTAAAAGGAAAGTTGCAAATTGATCAGTATAGTTTTTCAATTCGTTAAAAGTTAATTCAACAGTATTATTTTTGCTTATGCAGATAAGAGCTTTTTTATATTTTGATTTTCCCTGTGCGTGCTTATCAATACATTCATAGGCAAGATTTATCTTAGTATCTTTATTCAAAGAAAGAGAATTTTTTGCTGATTCATGGGAAAGAACTTTATGCTCTTTAAGGGTTTGTTCTTTTCTGTTGAAGTAATAGCTCACTATGAGAAACCTCCTCTTAAATCCTAGAAAATTTCTGGAAAATTTCTGCTTCTTTATTTGCTTTTGCGTTTTTTTATTCTTAATGATAATTTAATTATTTTTAAAGAAAATTAATAGTTTTTTTCGGCGGTTGGGGAAAATTTTAGGTTTCACTGCTGAAATTATAGGGGGAGCGGGAGTGGAAAAACAGTACTACTAATAATTTTTAAATTAGAAGGTTTTTCTTATCAGAATATGGGAAAAGGTATATAATTTTTAGGAAAGGCGATTAATTTGGTAGAGATTGATTTTAACCATTATTTTTTATATAGGAGAAGATAAGATGCTTAAAGGTATAGGGGTAGATATTATACAAATAAGCAGGGTTGCTGAGGTCATTGAGCGTTATGGAGATAAATTTTTGACAAAGATTTTTCATGCCGAGGAAATTGAATATGCTTATAAAAAAGGAAAGGGGTTTGCGGCTTCTTTAGCGGCACGTTTTGCTGCAAAGGAGGCAGTATTTAAAGCCTTAGGAACTGGTTTGGGCCAAAACAGCTGGCTTGATGTGGAAATTTTTGAAGGGAAGAGGGGGCAGCCTCAAGTAAAGCTTAGGGGAAAAGCTAAAGAAACTGCTGAGAAAAAAGGCGTAGTCCGCATACATTTAAGCCTTTCCCACTGCCGGGAGTATGCGGTTGCAGTGGCGGCTATTGAGGGGGGAGAGAATTTTGAAACTGGTAACGGCTTCTGAAATGAAGAAGCTTGATGAACTGGCATCGAGCAGGTTTGGTATCTCTTCCCTTATATTAATGGAAAATGCGGGAAGAGGGATTGCTGAGGGTATTATCAATGATTTTTTCCAAGGCAACCCTTCTAATAAAAGGGTACTGATTTTTTCTGGAAAAGGCAACAACGGTGGAGATGGTTTTGTTGCTGCAAGGCATTTAGCCAATAGGGGAGCAGATGTGAGGGTTTTTTTATTAAGGCCAAAAGAGGAAATAACCGGCGATGCTTTGGTAAATCTGAATATTTTGGAAGCTATGGGGATTACCACAAGTGTTATTTCCGATGCCAGGGACCTTCAAAGGGTTGATATATCCCTTCTTTATGCAGATCTAGTAGTTGATGCTATTTTTGGTACAGGCTTCAGAGGGAAGGCGTCTGGTCTGGCGGCACAAGTTATTGACAGGCTTAATAGATCAGGTAAGCCCATTGTTTCTGTGGACCTTCCTTCAGGGCTTGAAGCGGATACGGGTAAAGCCGATGGACCATGCATTAAAGCTGTAAAGACTTATACGCTGGGGTTTCCTAAGTTGGGTCTTTATCTTTTTCCCGGGCGAAAATATGCTGGGGAAATTTTATTGGTAGATATTTCTTTTCCCAAGAATTTGCTGAGAAAAGCAGAACTTCCTTTTAATTTAATTACTGGGGAAATGTGCAGGGCTTTTTTTGAAAAAAGGGATCCTGAAAGCCATAAAGGGACTTTTGGTCGGGTGTGTGTAATCGGTGGTTCCGAAGGAATGTCCGGAGCTGTTGCTATGGCAGCAGAAGCTGCTTTGAGAAGCGGTGCTGGATTGGTTACAGCGGCAGTTCCCAGATCCATTAATCCAATTTTAGAAAATAAATTGACAGAAGTTATGACTTTTCCTCTACCTGAAACAGAGGAAAGGGTTTTGGGAATAGAAGCTGTTGATGCAATGCTGGAAATCTGCAGTGAAGCAGATGTAATTGCCATTGGTCCTGGGTTGTCTACCAGCCGAACCATTCTTGCTATGCTTAAAGAATTTCTTCCCCAAGTTAAAGCTCCTTTAGTAATTAATGCTGATGCATTAAATGCTTTGAGCAGAGATGTGTCACTGTTCTCAAAAATTAATGTGCCTGTAATAATAACTCCCCATCCAGGGGAGATGGCACGGTTGACCAACAGCAGCGTTTCAAAAATTCAGGAAAATAGGCTCAGTACCGCAGTTAAAGCTGCTGAGGAATGGAATGTTATTGTAGTTTTGAAAGGCGCAGGGACTATTGTTGCAACTCCAAAAGGAGAAGTTTTTATTAATGATACCGGCAACCCAGGTATGGCCACAGGCGGTACAGGTGATGTTTTAACAGGGATAATTGCTGGATTTTGGGCACAAGGCATGAAACCGGAGGCAGCTGCAGTTGCTGGGGTTTTTGTGCACGGTCTTGCTGGCGATATGCTTGTTGAGAAAATAGGATTAAGGGGAATGACTGCCGGCGATATTTTAAAAGTACTGCCCATGGCTATATTACAAATGGAAAATAATGAAAATAATTAGAGGGACAGGGGTGGTTATACTTGATAGCTCGTCCTGCTTGGGCTGAGATTAATCTTGATAATTTAGCACATAATATACGTGAGGTTAGGCGTATTGTAAACAGTAAATCCCAGATTATGGCAGTGGTTAAGGCAAATGCCTATGGGCATGGAGTTTATGAAGCAGGCAGGGTTTTTTTGGAAAATGGAGCACGATATCTTGGAGTTGCAATTCTTGATGAAGCAGTTAAGCTGCGGTTAAAAGGTTTTAATGTTCCCATCGTTATTCTAGGTTATACCCCCGTTTCAGATCTTGGAATGGTGGTAGAGTATGATCTGATCCAAACCATATTTGATTTAGATCATGCAAATTTTTTGTCCGAAGCAGCTCTAAGGCAGGGGAAAAAGGCAAAAATTCACATAAAAATTGATACAGGTATGGGAAGGCTGGGATTCCCTGCTGAAGAAAAGAGTGTTGAAATAGTAGAGAAAATTGCGGAACTGCCTGGAATTTTTATAGAAGGTATATACACACATTTTGCCAGCGCAGATACGAAAGATAAAACTTATACTTTAGAGCAGTTAAAGAAGTTTTGCTGGTTTTTAGAAAAGCTTCGAGAAACGGGAATTGATATTCCCATAAAACATGCTGCCAACAGTGCAGCGCTTATGGATATACCTGAAACTCACTTGGATATGGTTCGTCCAGGAATAATTTTATATGGTCTTTATCCTTCGGATGAGGTTGATAAATCGAAAATTTCCCTTAAGCCAGCATTGAGCTTAAAGGCTCAGGTAGCTTCAGTTAAAAGGATGAAAGCAGGAAGCAGTATCAGCTATGGCTGTACCTATACTTTAAAAAAGGACAGCCTGGTGGCGGTTCTGCCCATTGGATATGCTGATGGATACAGCTGGCTTTTATCCAACAAAGGATATGTCTTAGTCGGCGGTAAACGGGTGCCTATTATTGGAAGGGTCTGCATGGATCAACTGATGGTTGACGTAAGTTCTGTTCCAGATGTGAAAATTGGAGATGAGGCAGTGTTTATCGGCAGACAGGGAGCTGAAGAAATAACGGCGGAAGATATTGCCCGCTGGATAGGAACCATAAATTATGAAGTCATCTGCATGATTAGTGAGAGGGTACCCCGCAGATATCTTTCTCACCAAAAGGGGATTCTTTAAGGATGAAATAGAACTATAAAAAATTGTTATTTACAGCAGATGCTGTTGAAATTTTGATAGCTATTACTAGGCTTGCATTTTAAAAAAAAATTAAGCTATAATGTTTTATAACTATGTTTGTTAACCAGTGGCTGCAATCTAGGGGGTGCTGTTGTGCCGGGCGTGAAAAGAATTATGATCAGCTTACCCGAAAGTCTCCTAAAGGAGGTAGATGGGCTAGTTTCCCTTGAAAAAAGAAACAGGAGTGAATTTATTAGGGAGGCGATGAAGCTTTATATTCATGAAAGAAAAAAGCGTATTTTGCGGGAACAGATGAAGAAAGGATACCAAGAAATGGCGCAGATTAATTTATCCTTAGCTAAGGAAAACTATGAAGCAGAAGATGAAGTTCAAAAATATTATGAAAAGAAATTGGCGGAGTGTTAGGGGCATGAATGTTAGAAGGGGAGAAATTTATTATGCAGAACTAAATCCTGTAATAGGTTCAGAACAGGGAGGAACTAGGCCTGTACTAATTATACAAAATGACATTGGCAATCAGTACAGTCCTACCACTGTGGTGGCTGCAATAACTTCTCAGATTCAGAAAGCAAAGCTTCCTACCCATGTAGAAATCGATGAAAAAAAGGGGGGTTTGGAAAAGGATTCTGTTATTTTGCTGGAACAAATTAGGACCATTGATAAAAGTAGGCTTAAGAAAAAGCTTGCTTTGCTGGACGATGAAACCATGCAGAAAGTTAATCATGCTATAGAAATAAGTTTAGGGCTTATTGATATTTGAGTCTTTTTATCAAATTTTTTTTATGTAACAACATATGATTTATGAGAGAAAGCTTTTTTCATGGTGATGGCTGTATGCCAGTAATCGGGATTACCTGCCATATGGACTATTCGGCAGGTAAGTTTGTTTTATCCCATTATTATGTGAGGGTCATAGAGTGCAGTTCGGGTATACCTTTTATACTGCCTGTAATTACCCATGATGATTTAATAGATAAATACAGCGAAATCCTTGATGGGCTTCTTCTTACAGGTGGAGTTGATGTGGACCCCCTTTTTTTTGGAGAACAGCCCAGAGGTACCAGAGAAATTACCCCTGAGCGGGATGTTTTTGAAATGAAGATAGTGCGCAAATTTATGGCTTTAAATAAGCCTATTCTGGGAATTTGCAGGGGTATGCAGGTTTTGAATATAGCGGCTGAAGGAAGCATTTTTCAGGATATTAATGATGAGGTGCCTGGCGTTATCAAACATATGCAGGAAGCTCCCCGATGGCATCCAACACACACTATTGAAATTGTTCCAGGCACAAAGCTTGGTAAAATATACAAAAAGTCCAAAATTAATGTGAATACATTCCATCACCAGGCTGTTAAAGAGGCAGCTCCAGGGTTTTGTATATCAGCTTTAGCAGCAGACGGAATTATTGAAGCCATAGAATCTTCAAAACATAAATTTGTTATTGGGGTCCAATGGCATCCGGAGCATTTGGCTTTTTGGGATAAAGCATCATTGAGACTATTTAAGGCTTTTATAGAGGCTTCTTCTAGCAGAGATTAGGGGGAATTTTGATGTTTGCATTAGTGAACGGCAGAATACTCACGGTATACTGCCATAGGGAAAAACCAAGTTCAGAGGGAGAATTTCCAGTTTATGATCCAGGATGGATTGCTGTTTCTGATTCCAAAATTTATGCAGTGGGACCCGGATTGAACCCCTCTATAAAATGTTCTGAGGTAATAGATTTGAAGGGGAAAGTGGTAACGCCTGGATTGATAGATGCCCACACCCATTTGGGAATTTATGAGGAAGGGAAATCTAAAGAAGGAGATGATACAAACGAAATCAGCAGTCCTGTAATGCCCCATCTGAGGGCTATTGATGCCATTAATCCCAGGGATATAGGCTTCCGATCTGCTCGGGAAAATGGTATCACGTGTGTTTGCTGTTTACCAGGCAGTTCCAATGTTGTAGGGGGATTGGGTGTGGTATTAAAGACTGCTGGAGATATTGTTGATACTATGGTTATAAGAGATAATGCTGGCTTAAAAGTGGCTTTTGGGGAAAATCCTAAAAAGGAATATGGTAACAGAAAAAAATCTCCCGCTACAAGAATGGCAATTGCTGCTTTACTGCGGGAAAGTTTTATTCAGGCAGTGCATTGGAAGGAGGAAAAGGATAGGAGAGCATTTGGCACTGAAGATATAAAAAATGAAATTTTTGTAAAAGTTTTAAAGGGAGAGATACCCCTAAGAGTGCATGCTCACAGAGCAGATGATATTATGACAGCGATTAGGATAGCAGAAGAGTTCCATTTACCTATTGTACTTGATCACTGTACCGAAGGGCATTTTGTTGCTAGTGAAATTGCAAAGCGCGGCATTCCTGTGGTTTATGGACCTATGCTCCTTGGTAAGGTTAAACAAGAGCTGGGAGAGCTAACAGAAAAGACCCCAGCTGTTTTATTTAAAGCGGGTGTGAGGTTCGCTCTTACTACAGATCATCCTGAAATTTCTATAAAACACCTTATGCTGTGCGCTGCTCTATCAGTAAGGGAAGGGCTTCCAAAAGAAGAGGCTTTAAAAGCTGTTACTTTTAATGCTGCAGAAATTTTAGGCTTGTCACACCGTATTGGAAGTTTGTGGCCGGGCTTGGATGCGGATATTGTTGTGTGGAGCGGTGATCCTTTTGATATAACGAGCAGAGTTGAAATGGTTTGGATAAACGGAAGAATGGTTTACAATGCCAGTGATGACAAGTTACAATGAAATGAGGGAAGAATTTGGGGGTGTAAAATTTGGCATTGACTGATTTGGGAGTATATCTTGTAACAGGACAGGAGCTTTCAGTGGGAAGAAGTACCCTGGAAGTAGTGACAAAAGCCGTTGAGGGAGGAATTAATACAGTTCAGCTGCGGGAAAAAAACATGTCTACCAGAGAATTAGTGGCTTTAGGGAAAGAAGTGCGCAGAATTACAAAGGAATATGGGGTTATCCTTATCATTAATGATAGGGTTGATGTGGCTATGGCTGTTGAGGCTGATGGTGTACATTTGGGCCAGGATGATTTTCCCATTGAAGATGCCAGGCGCCTCTTAGGAGAAGATGCCATAATAGGGCTTTCAGTGGATAATGCAGAAGAGGCTGCTTTTGCCGAAGAACTTGGAGTAGACTATGTCGGTTTAGGTCCCATATTTAAAACTTCGACAAAAACTGATACAGGTCCTTTGGTCGGTCCAGAAGGTATAGCTGAAGTAGTTGAAAAAATTAATATACCAGTGGTTGCTATTGGTGGAATAAACAAGCATAATGCTGCGGATGTTTTAAAAGCTGGTGCTCATAGCATTGCCGTTGTAACAGCAATTACAAAAGCAGAAGATATAACTAAAGAAACCCGAGAATTAGTTGAAATTTTTAAGCGTTACAGGAGATGAATATATTGGAGCATCTCTTAAACAAACTGGCAGAGCTGCTTTTGCTGATTAAAAAGGATAAACCTTGGTGCACAATATTACAAATGTGGTTGCTTCCAATCCCTCAGCTAATGTTTTGTTAAGCATTGGAGCACTTCCAGTTATGTCCTCTGATATCAACGAGGTTGAAGATGTTGTCAAAAGAAGCCAGGCTCTAGTTTTGAATACAGGTACTTTGAGCCCTGAAAGAGTAGATTCTATGTTAGCAGCAGGCAAGGCTGCAGAAATTAAAGGTATTCCTATTATTCTTGACCCTGTGGGAGCCGGAGCGAGCAGGGCAAGGAGCAGAAATATTTTTAGGCTACTGGAAGATCTAAAAGTGGATATTATAAAGGGCAACCTTTCAGAAATTGCTTTCTTAAATGGTAAAAAGGCAGAAATAAAAGGAGTTGAGGCTTTAACTGAAGGATATTCTGATGATGAAAAAGCAGACCTTGCCCTAAAGACAGCGAAAAGGTTTTCCTGTATAATATGCATAACCGGACCGAGGGATTTTGTTTCTGATGGAGAATTTGTTTTTGCTGTGGGTAATGGGCATCCCCTTATGGCTAAGGTAACAGCGATGGGATGTATGCTTAGTTCGGTTATGGGCGCCTTTGCAGCTGTTTCAGACAATTATTTGGATGCTGCATTGGGTGCTGTTGTAAGTTTTGGCATTGCAGGAGAATTGGCTGCTGAGGCAAGTAGGGGTCCAGGTACTTTTCTACCTGCCCTATATGATGCTTTATATCTGTTGGAATATGGAGATGTTGTCCAAAGGGGAAAAGTAACCAAATTTATTAAGGAGAAAGGAAGGGCGGTTTAATGGGTTCGAAAATGTTTACTACGAGGAAGCTTGCTTTAATGGCTCTCTTTGTTGCCATTGGAACTATTACAGCCCATGTGATTTGGTTTCCAGCTGGACCAGCGAAAGCATATCCTATGCAGCATGCCATAAATGTATTGTCCGCAGTTTTACTGGGGCCATGGGAAGCAGGGCTAGTGGCATTGGTTATTGGTATTCTGAGAAATTTATTTGGCTTGGGCACAATCTTTGCATTTCCTGGGGGAATTGTAGGAGCACTCCTTGCTGGATTCATGTACTATATCTTTAAAAAAGATATTGCTGCTGTTATAGGTGAAGTTATTGGAACAGGAATAATTGGAGCTCTTTTATCTTTTCCCATTGCTAAATTTTTTTTAGGTCAAGAAGTGGCTGCTTTTGCTTTTGTAGTGCCATTTATGGTGAGCAGTGCCGCAGGAGCTACGCTGGCTTTTATACTTTTGCGCTTCATTCCCCGTCGCTAAAAGCTTAATTTTTAAAATGGTTGTTTGGAGGTTGCTTGATGGGTATGTGGGACTATGTAGCAGATTTGATTGAATATGAAAGTTTAGAAGAACTTAGAGAAATCTGCCTAAAATGCAGCAAATGCCGGTTGAGAGCAGGGGCTGAAAATGTAGTATTTGGAGAAGGAAATCCTTCCGCAAGGCTGATGTTTGTTGGGGAAGGACCGGGCAAACAGGAAGATGAAATGGGTAGACCCTTTGTGGGAGCAGCAGGCCAGTTGTTGGACAAAATTTTTGCCGCTGCAGGAATAAACCGTAGTGATGTATATATAGCCAATGTGGTTAAGTGCAGGCCCCCAAACAATCGACTCCCTAAGCCCGATGAAGTGGATGCCTGCAGAAAATATTTGGAAGCTCAGATAAAAATAATTAAACCTTCAATTATTGTGTGTTTGGGGGCTCTTGCAGCAAAGACTTTGATTAATCCTCAGGTTAGAATTACCACTATTAGGGGAAAGTGGTTTGAGCGGAACGGTATAAAAATTCTTCCTACTTTTCATCCAGCGGCTTTGTTGAGGGATCCTGCTAAAAAAAGGCTTGTTTGGGAAGATTTTAAAAGCTTAATGAAGGTCTATAGGGAAGTGAGTGTTGAACAGCTGACCTTAGGATGGTAGTTTATTTTGGTTCCTTTTTTGAAAGAAACAATAAAGAAACAATATTGTTTGCTGGAAAAAAAATTAGCTTGTGGGGGAAATGTCCTTTGTTGTCCTTTATTATAAAAGATGCTGAAGCGATGAAAAAACTAGGAGAAATTCTTGGAAGCCTTTTAAATGAAGGAAATATTGTGTGCCTATCTGGGGAACTAGGAGCAGGTAAAACAGTATTGGCTGGGGGAATTGCCAAGGGACTGGGAGTTAAAGAACATGTTACCAGTCCTACTTTTACCCTTATAAAAGAATATAAAGGAAAATTTCCTCTATATCATGTTGATGTTTATCGTCTTGATGATCCCGCTGAAATTTTTGAACTGGGTCTCGATGAATATCTTTATGGGCAGGGCGTTACGGTAATTGAATGGGCAGATAGGATAAAGGAATATTTAATTGCTGATTATATGAATATAAAGATTGAAAAACTTGGAGATGAAAAACGCATGGTAAAAATTAGCTCTAACAGCAGTAATTATACTCATATTACTAGGGAGCTGGAAAGAAAATGTACGTTCTTGCGGTAAACAGTGCAACCAGTGTTGCCAGCGTTGCGGTGGTAAATGAGGAAAAGGTGGTTTCAGAATTTTTTTTAAACACCTCAAAAACTCATTCAGAACGTCTGATGCCCCTTATTGATGAGCTTTTAAAATATTCAGATCTTAAACTTTCGGATATTGACGCGTTTGCAGTGGCCATAGGTCCTGGTTCCTTTACGGGCTTAAGAATAGGCCTTGCTACCGTTAAAGGACTCGCTTTTTTTACAGAAAAACCAGTTGTTGGTGTTTCTACTTTAGATGGATTAGCGGCAAATTTGCCCTACATCGGCGGCCTTATATGTCCTGTTATATATTCAAAAAGCAATGAAGTATATGCAGCAGTATACATTAATTCAGCTTGTGGTCTAGAAAGAATTTCTCCATACTTGGCTGTAAGCCCCGAAAAACTGGTTTTGCTTCTGGAAAAGTTTGATAAAAGAAAAATTACTTTACTTGGCGATGCCTTAGATATGTTTAATGAAAATATGCTTAAAAGATTGGGAGCAGGCTTAAAAATTGCTCCCAAGGAGCACAGAATTCCAAAAGCCTCTACAATAGGGTGTCTTGGTATGGAAAAATTAAAGAAAGGTTGTATTGATAAGCTGGAAGAATTGGTTCCCTTTTATATTAGAGCTTCTGCAGCTGAAGAAAAAAGAAAGGGGAAGTGTTCAAACTAAATGAGTTTAAATCAGGAGGATAAAAGAATTTTGGACAGTTTGACCATTCAACCTATGATGCCTGAGCATCTAGATGAGGTATTGAAGATTGAAGAAGTATCTTTCCCTTCCCCATGGTCTAAGCAAGCTTATTTAAATGAACTTCTTTTTAATGATTTTGCTCATTATTTTGTATGTACGTTAAAGGGTTGTGTAATTGGTTACATAGGTATGTGGATTGTAATTGATGAAGGGCATATAACAACCATAGCAGTAGCTCCAGAATATCGAGGGAAAAGGATAGCAGAAAAAATGCTAAAGTTTGCTGCTGATTATGCTGGAAAATTTGGGGCAGAAAAACTGGTTTTGGAAGTGAGGGTATCAAATTTGTCTGCACAGAAGCTTTATAGGAGAATGGGGTTTAAAAATATAGGTGTAAGGAAGGAATACTACAGTGATTCTCGGGAGGATGCCATTGTTATGTTTAAGCCCATTGGGAAGGACAATAATGATTATTTTTAGCTTATGGAATAATGGGGTGCGGGCTTAACGGCTGAATTGGTTAGTAAGTACCAGGCTTTTTAAAGCCTGGTTTTTTAGTGCTTATACATGAATAATGGCTAAGGGTAAGGGAAAACATATAACAAATTTGAAGAAATTAGAGAATATTTGGCTTTTTTCTCGATGTGGATGAGTTTGCGATTGCTAGAGTGCTTGAGAACGATATTTAAAAATAATTTCTATTCATTTTGCTTTTAGCTTCCTTTGTCTGCTGTAAAAAGAGCTTAAATGGGGTTTGATCAACTGTTTTATAGGTACTATATTAAGTTTTACAAACATTTAACAATTTTTTGGTCCAATTTCTTTAAGAAAGTGGGGGTCCAAAAATGGGGTGAATCTTGCCAAAAAGGCGTAAGGGCTTTCCTTGCCGGCCCGAACCGCAGCTAACTTAGTAGGCTGTCGGAAGGCAAGGGGAGAAAAACTTCCCTGTGGGGGTTTTTTTATTTTATTTAAAAAACATTAAGCACAAAACTGAAGGGGAGCTGTTGAAAAAATGAACCGCTGGAAAGCTCTTTTAAAGCGCTTAATCATAGGAAAACCTTTACCCTATTATGTTGAAGTACAGGAACGTCTTACCAATGCTAAGGCTTTGGCAATATTTTCTTCGGATGCTCTTTCTTCTGTTGCCTACGGACCCGAAGAAATTTTGTGGGTACTTGTAGCTGTAGGGGCAGTTGGCTTTTCACTGCCCATTCATGTTGCCATAGTAATTTTGCTGGCCATTCTGACAGCCAGCTACAGACAGGTTATTGCTGCATATCCCAACGGTGGCGGTGCTTACGTTGTAGCCAAGGAAAACCTCGGTATGATACCTGCATTAATTGCCGGCTCGGCTCTGCTGACCGACTATATCCTTACCGTTGCGGTTTCTGTGTCAGCGGGTATAGCTGCCATATCTTCTTTGTATCCGGTTTTGTTTCCGTTTCGAGTAGAATTAGCTTTACTTGCAGTTTTGTTTATAACAATTATTAACCTGCGCGGTGTTAGAGAGACAGGAACTGTTTTTTCTATTCCTACTTTTGTATTTATCGTCAGTACCATGCTTATGATCGGAGTTGGAATTACTAGGGTTTTTTTTGGTGATTTTGCGAACGTTGAAACGGCAGTGAGTGAAATGGAGATAAGTACTGATGAAGCAGTATCTCTATTCATTCTAATGAGAGCTTTTGTTGCCGGCTGTACTTCCCTTACAGGGGTAGAAGCCATAAGCAATGGTGTTAAGGCATTCAAACCCCCAGAAGCTCAAAATGCAAGAAAAACCATGCTTGCTATGGCTCTGCTTCTTAGTGCCATGCTTCTTGGTATGGGGATCCTTTCATCAAAACTGCATATTGTTCCCAGCCATGAAGAAACTGTGATGAGTCAGATTGCATCCCAGGTTTATGGGCGTGAAAACCCTTTATATGCTGTTCACCAACTTTTTACTATGCTTATATTAATACTGGCAGCAAATACAAGCTTTGCTGATTTTCCCCGCGTATGTTCACTGCTTTCACGAGATAAGTTCTTACCTCGTTCCATGGCTGCCAGAGGAGATCGTTTGGTATTCAGTAACGGCATTATAATGCTGGCTGTACTTGCTTCTTTATTAATAGTTATTTTTAGGGGCACAACCCATGCTCTTTTACCATTATATGCTGTGGGGGTATTCACGTCTTTTACACTATCACAAATGGGGATGGTTATACATTGGTTGAATTTACGTGACAGAGAGAATGTATGGAAGAAAATAGCAGTAAACGGTTTAGGAGCCATAGTAACCGGTGTTGTAACGGTTGTTATAATTGTAACTAAATTTGTGCAGGGAGCATGGATAGTTATTTTGGTTATACCAGCGGGTATACTGCTTATGCTGTTGATTCACAGACATTATGAGCACATAAGGAATGATCTAAAGGTTGGATATCATACACCTATTACTCCTCAATCTAAAGAGCACCAAGTTGTTCTTCTTTTGGGGGGTACAACCAGCGTTGCTCGTACAGCTGTTCAGTATATATTAACTTTGGTGGGTCCTCAGGTGCACCTGAGAGCTGTTCACGTGGATGTACACCAAGAAGGAGAGACAAAGGTAGAAGAATTAAAGAGAGAGTTTTCTATATGGGTAGAAAATAAGATTTCCCTAGATATTCTTGACAGTCCATACCGGTCTGTTATAGAGCCGCTGGACAGATATATGGATGATCTTCGCCGCCGACATCCCCAGGATATTATTACTTTGGTTATTCCCGAGTTTATTCCTAGAAATCCCATTGCTGCTCGATTACTGCATGGCCAAACTGGAAAAATATTGTACGATCATTTCCGTCAAAAAGACTTTAATGTAATTGTGGTGCCCCATAAAGTTTAGCTTTCTTTTAAAAAATTATTAAACTGTTTAGTTCCTTGAAGAAACATCATATTTTTGTTTTGCAGTAGATAATTGCTAGAGCTGGAATGATAAGTTATAATATTTTTAATTTAAATGGGATACCAAATACTATTTTGTACTGGTGATATAAATGTTGAATGAAAAAAAAATACTTGCAATAGAGACTTCCTGTGATGAGACTTCAGCTGCCATAGTAGCAGATGGTAAGTATATATTGTCCAATATTGTTTCTTCTCAGGTTCAATATCATAAAGAATTTGGGGGCGTTGTTCCTGAAATAGCCTCAAGAAAGCATATGGAAAATATTGTTCCTGTTGTAAGGAAAGCTTTTTTAGAAGCAGGCTGCGATCTCAGCGATATTGATGCAGTGGCTGTAACCCATGGACCAGGACTTGTGGGAGCTCTGCTTGTGGGATTGTCCTTTGGTAAGGCTGCAGCTTATGCTCTTGGAGTGCCCCTTATCGGTGTTAATCATTTGGTAGGGCATATATATGCTGGGTTTCTTACTGGAGAAGAAGTGGAATTTCCTTTTATGAGTCTTGTGGTATCAGGGGGGCACACCAGTATTATTTATATAAAAGATCACGGCGATTATAAAATAATTGGGCAGACGAGGGATGATGCTGCTGGGGAAGTTTTTGATAAAGTTGCCCGGGCAATGGGGTTGGGGTATCCTGGAGGCCCTGAAATTGAGAAACTGGCTCGAAAGGGAAATGCTCAAAAAATTAAATTTCCTAGGGCATGGTTGGAAGAAGGAAGTTATGATTTCAGCTTCAGCGGTTTGAAATCTGCTGTATTAAATTATCTTCATAACGCAAAACGAAGGAATGAAGAAGTTTCTTTTGAAGATACCGCGGCAGCCTTTCAAGAAGCTGTTGTGGAAGTACTTGTGGAAAAAACTATAAGAGCAGCTTTAGAAAGAAAAGTTAGTACTATCATTCTTGTGGGAGGCGTTGCAGCAAACAAAAAATTAAGGGCAGAAATGGCATTGTCAGCAGAGAAGAGAGGACTAAAACTCATTGTTCCCCCTCCCATTCTGTGTACCGATAATGCAGCAATGATTGCATGTGCTGCATATTATCAGCTTCAAAAAGGCAGATGTTCTGATCTGTTTCTTAATGCTGAAGCTGATGTTGAATTAAAATAAACATAACTCAAAGGGTGTGTTTTCTGTGGATAATGTGGATAACTCTGTTGATAACTTGTATGTCCTGTGTCTGTAAAATGTTTTTTATTTTTGCTGCATTGTGAATATCCGGTGAGCATATGATGGAAAAAATTGAGGAAATTATAGTCAGCAGTGTTGGTTTACATAATACTATTCCCCTTACTTCCCGGTGCAATTTAAGCTGTATATACTGCAGCCATAGGGGTAATCCTCCGGGAATAAAAGTTTACAGGATACCGGATCTTACAGTTGATGATGTTTCTTTTTTGCTGGATTTTGTAGATTCTAAAAGGAAGGTTGTAATTGGAGAATCCGCCACTCGCATTGTAGAGGGAGAACCCCTTTTAAATCCACAGTTTAAAGACATTCTGAAAGTTATACGCAAAAAACTACCTGAAACAATAATTCAAATAACTACCAATGGAACTTTAATAGATAAAAATACAGCTGCATTTTTAAAAATGCTGAAGCCTCTGGAATTTGTTGTTTCGGTAAACAGTCCGGGAGTTTTAGGGACTATAAGAGAGGAAATATGGTATAAAATTACCAAGGCTTTAGAGTATTTAAGCAGTGCTGAGATTGCCTTTGGCTGCAGTTTGGTTCCTCTGCTCGGCGTAACAGGTTGGGAAGAAATTGAAAGTACAATAAAAGCGGTTGCAGAAACCAATGCTCTTTATTTAAGAGTAATTCCGCCTGGAGTAACAAAATATTCTCCTCTTGGAGTTCGCCACAGTTTTAATGAGGCTGCTGCCAAATTAAAAACTTTAATAAGTGGGAAAAAAAGCAGTTTTGGATTACCCATAGTGCTGGAGCCAGGGGAAATTGATAATTTAAAGGCATATGTAGAAGGGGTAATATATAAAAGCCCAGCTTTTAAAGGAGGTTTGAGGGCTGGGGATGAAATACGCAGTATAAATGGTTCTGAGCCTTGGTCCCGGGTAGATGCCTTTCAAAAATTATACGCATTAGAGAATCCTGAAGTGGAGTATAGACGGGGAAGAAATATTTTAAGGAGCATTATTCCTAAAAGAAAAAATTCATCCCCGGGGGTGATAATGTTTTATGATTTTGATCCCCAGCGAGCTTTTAGGATGAAAGAACAGCTTCTAGCTAACGAGGGTAAAACATTAATTTTAACTTCTCAAGCTGGTTTTAAAAGGGTAAAGTTGGCTTTAAAAAAATTAGGTTTTTCCTGTTCAGTTGAGGTTAGAGCTGTAAGGTCGAGATTTTTTGGAGGAAATATAAGCTGTTCTGGTTTGCTGACTGTAAGGGATATAATTGAGGAACTTAAATACATGAGAAAAGAAGCTGTGGATAAATTTAATTATCAGCTTATAATGATCCCCAACGAAATTTTTGATGTGAAGGGAATGGATCTTGAAGGAAGGTATTTTTCAGAGATTACAGGTTTCATTGATGTGCCTGTAATGCTCATGTAAGTTTAGTTTGGAGGGAATTTTTGATGAAAAATGTTATAAGGCAGAAGGTTTTAAATATACGTTCCAATATGAGTAGAGAAGAAGTTATGGAAAAAAGTGCAAAAATCCATCAAAAGTTATTTAAAACCCATCATTATCAAAGTGCAGCTACCATAATGACATATGTAGATTTTCAGAATGAGGTGGAAACAAGAAGTATTATTTCTAGAGCTTTTCAAGAAGGGAAAAATGTTGCTGTTCCTGTATGTGGTTCTAACTTTACTCTTCTTCCCATAAAAATAGAAAGTTTTGAAGAACTGGAGCCCGGCACCATGGGTATTTTGGAACCTAAGAAAACTAAAAACATAATTGATGTAAAAAAACTTGATTTGGTTATTGTTCCAGGAATAGCTTTTGACAGAAGAGGAAACCGATTGGGCTACGGTTTAGCTTATTATGATCGTTTTCTTAACAGTCTTTCTCCAGCAACTGTTACCATAGCCCTGGCTTATAGTTTTCAAATATTTCCTACTATTCCTCAGGAAGAGCATGATCATAGAGTAAATATCATAATTACAGAAAATGAAATCATTAAATGCACATAAGAAATCCAAGTTAACTTACAATTTTTTTTATTTTTTCCAAATTTCTTACTGCTGCCTTTTTACCTGCCTCCATTAAATCTGGAATTTTATTCACATCCAATAAACCTACGTGGGGCATATGGGGTTTGATGGTCAAGTCAGCTTTATAAGGTTTTAAATTATTAATACTGAAAGACATTATATCTATTGTTTTAAGAAGCACGCCAAATAGATTTTCGGGATAATTCTCACTTATGTCAATATCCACTGCAATAATTTTTTCAGCACCCATATCCATTGCAATATCTACAGGGACACTGTTGGTAACGCCTCCATCTATCAGCAGTCTATCAAAAATTTTTTTAGGTTCAAAAATTACTGGTATGCTGATACTTGCTCTAACTCCATCAGCAACTTTTACTCCTTCAATATAAATAGTGTTTTTGCTTCTGGGAATATGCTTTTTATTAGAAAAGACTACAGTTTCTCCGCTGTTTAGATCTGTTGCTACTATTGAACAGGGAATTGATAATTGGGAGAATTCTTTATTTTTAAGCAGACGTTTCAAAATAAATTCTGCTGTGTTTCCTGATAAAAACCCTATGGGGATTTGATCAAACCTTGTTTTTGTTAGAATTTGAGAACCTGCTAATTTATCCAATATTGAACTGTATGATAGGGTTTTATAAATCTTTGAAATCTGCTGTTCAATTTTAGAAAGAGAAAGGCCGGAGGAATAAAGAGCGGCAACTACAGCTCCAGCACTGGTTCCAACAATTAAGTGGGGACGAATATTGTTTTCTTCCAATACCTTTAAAAACCCCACATGGGCAGCTCCCCGCAGTCCTCCACTTCCAAGAACTAATCCCCAGGGCATCCTGTCCTCTCCTCATCTTTGATTATGTAACAGTATTATATTAATTGTATTCAAGTTTTATCTTCCAAAGACTTAATATTGACTTATGAAGTTAGGGTATATTTACTAAAAAAATTGGAGATTATTTTTAAAGGATTTATTTTCAAAAAAGTTTGTTTTATCAAGTAATATTAAGATTTTTGCTTAAATTTATAAATTTTTAGCATTTACTCCTGGGATTAAAGCGCAGCAGGGAGTTGCAAATATTAATCTTGGTTACTAATATTATACATGAGTGTTAGCACTCGCAGATAATGAGTGCTAATAACAATAAAAATAATGGAATTAAAAAAAGCAAAGGAGGTCATAAGAATGAATATTAAACCCTTAGCTGATCGAGTGGTAGTAAAAGTTATTGAGGCAGAAGAAAAAACTGAGAGCGGTATTGTACTGCCAGACACTGCTAAAGAAAGACCTCAACAGGGAGAAGTTGTGGCTGTGGGTCCGGAAGTAGCTGAGAAAGCTGGTTTTGAAATTAAAGTGGGAGATAAGGTTATATATTCCAAGTATGGAGGTACAGAAATCAAGTATAAGGGAGAAGAGTATTTAATTCTAAGCTGTGATAGCGATATCCTTGCTGTAATTGAATAATTTACCACTATAACTATATGAAGGAGGGGTACATATGCCAAAGGAACTACTTTACAGCGAAGAAGCTCGTCGGGCAATGGAACGCGGGGTTGATAAATTGGTTGATGCTGTTTGTGTGACCTTAGGACCCAAAGGAAGAAATGTTGTATTGGAGAAAAAATTCGGTTCCCCAGTTATTACCAACGACGGAGTAACCATAGCCCGTGAAATCGATGTTGAAGATAAATTTGAAAATATGGGTGTTGAGTTGGTAAAAGAAGTTGCAACAAAGACAAATGATGTTGCAGGAGACGGAACTACAACCGCATGTGTTCTTGCCCGCGCTATGATAAAGGAAGGACTTAAGAACGTGGCAGCAGGCGCCAACCCCATGAGCTTGAAGAGAGGAATAGAAAAAACTGTTAGGGCTGCTGTTGAGGAACTGAAGAAGATTTCTAATCCCATTGAAAGCAAAGAGGCCATCAGTCAGGTTGCTTCTATTTCTGCTAATGACCCAGAAATTGGAGCTCTTATTGCCGATGCTATGGAAAAAGTGGGTAAAGATGGTGTAATTACCGTTGAAGAGTCTCAGACAATAGGCACAACCCTTGAAGTAGTTGAAGGTATGCAGTTCGACCGCGGCTATATTTCACCATACATGATTACCAATCAGGAGAAAATGGAAGCTGAGCTTGAAGAGCCATACATTTTGATTACGGATAAGAAGATTTCCAGCGTACAGGAACTCCTTCCTGTTCTTGAAAAAATTACTCAGGCAGGAAAGCCTTTGGTGGTTATAGCTGAGGATGTAGAAGGAGAGGCCTTGGCAACCCTAGTTGTTAACAAGCTGAGAGGAACCCTTGAGTGTGTAGCTGTTAAAGCTCCTGGCTTCGGAGATAGAAGAAAGGCAATGCTGGAGGACATTGCAATCCTTACAGGTGGACAGGTAATAAGCGAAGAAAAAGGATTTAAGCTTGAAAATGCTACATTGGATATGCTGGGAAGAGCTAAAAAGGTACGTGTGGGTAAAGAGGAAACAACAATTGTAGAAGGTTATGGCACCCAGCAAGATATAGAGGCAAGAATTGCTCAGATTAAAAAGCAGCTTGAAGAAGCAGACAGCGAATATGAAAAGGAAAAGCTTCAGGAAAGAATGGCTAAACTTGCTGGTGGGGTTGCAGTTATTGGCGTAGGCGCAGCTACAGAAACGGAAATGAAGGAAAAGAAACTGCGTATTGAAGATGCCTTATCTGCTACCCGTGCAGCAGTGGAAGAGGGTATTGTAGCAGGTGGAGGTACAGCTCTTATCAATATTCTTCCAGCACTAGAGAAGCTTCACTTTGATGATCCAGATGAAATGACCGGCCGCAATATTGTGATTAAGGCTTTGGAAGAACCTCTTCGCCAGATTGCAAATAATGCAGGTGTAGAAGGTTCAGTAGTTGTAGAAAAGGTAAAAACCCTTGAGCCCAATGTTGGTTACAATGCTGCAACGGGCGAATATGAAGATATGATTAAGGCAGGTATTATAGACCCGGCAATGGTTACCAGATCTGCACTTCAAAATGCTGCAAGTATAGCTGCTATGCTTCTCACCACAGAGGTGTTGGTGGCAGAAAAACCTGAAGAATATAAAAAGCATGACGCTGGCGTAGGCCCAGGTCCTAATGATTTCTAAAAAGCAAATAGTAAATTAATGAATCTTTGCCCGCCTTATTAGGCGGGTTTTTTTTTAAAGGAATTATTAATATTCTGTAGAATTATAACCAGGTGTTTTTAAAAGGGATTGATGGATACGATTAGTGAAGGAGGTTAAGCTGATGCATCACATTACCCTTATTCCAGGAGATGGTATAGGGCCTGAAATTACAGAAGCAACGCTTAAAGTTGTTGAAGCTACTGGTGTCGAGATCAAATGGGAAAAAGTGAAAGCTGGTGAAGCTGCCTTAGAAAGCGAGGGAACACCTCTTCCAGAAAATGTTATTGAGTCTATTAAGAAAAATAAAGTAGCCCTCAAAGGTCCCCTTACAACACCTGTAGGTTCGGGATATAGGAGCATTAATGTAGCTTTAAGGAAAGAGCTGGATTTGTATGCTAATTTGAGGCCTGCTCGTTCCTATGAAGGTATAAAATCAAGATATCAGGATGTTGATCTGGTAGTGGTGAGGGAAAATACCGAAGACCTTTATGCTGGAGTTGAACATATGGTTGGGGAAGATGCTGCAGAAAGTATAAAGATAATTACCCGCAAGGGTAGTGAGAGAATTGTAAGGTTTGCATTTGAATATGCTAAAAAAGAAGGCCGTAAAAAAGTCACTGCTGTACACAAAGCAAACATAATGAAATATACTGATGGGCTTTTTTTAGAGGTTGCCCGCAGGGTTGCCGAAGATTACCCTGAAATTGAATTCGAAGATAGAATAGTTGATAATATGGCAATGCAGTTGGTGCAGAAGCCAGAACTGTATGATGTATTGGTTATGCCTAATTTATACGGTGACATTTTATCTGACCTTTGTGCTGGATTGGTTGGTGGACTTGGAGTTGCTCCGGGGGCGAATATAGGTGATGAATATGCATTGTTTGAACCTGTTCACGGAACGGCTCCCAAGTATGCTGGTAAAAATGTTGCTAATCCTATGGCAATGATGCTTTCTGCTGTGCTGATGCTTAAACATATAAATGAGGAAGAAGCTGCAGCAAAGATTATCAATGCGCTTCAAGAAGTTTTAAAAGAAGGTAAGGTTTTAACTAAGGATTTAGGAGGACAAGCATCTACTTCTCAATTTGCTGATGCTGTAGTTGAGAAAATAGTTTAAGGTATTTTTTACCTAAAATATTTGCGGTCCCATTTAAGTAAAAATTTAATGACTTTGTTTTAATACACTGGGGAAGGAAGTGGGACCGCTGATGGTTAAAAATAAAAAATTGATTATTTCTTTTGTGGTTTTGCTGTTGGCAGTGGTGGGAGCTGCTGCTTACCGTCATTATAGTACAAAAGTAGTTCCTCAGGATCTACTTAAGAATGCTCTTGAAAATACTTTAAAAGCTCAAAGTTATAACTTCAGCATCAAAACTCAATTATATGTTGATGGAAACAAAAGGCTGCTCAGCGATCTCAAGGGGGCAAAAGATCGCAAAGGCAATTTTCATTTGAAGGGAAAAATGTTGAGCCAAAATGTAGAAATTTACCAAATTGGTGATACTACTTATTTTAGAGAAAAAAAAGATGATAAGTGGATGGTGCTGGAAGACAACAATATTATGAAAATGGAGCAGTTTATGACGGAAGTTAATCCCCTTTCTAATTTTAATTTTGTAATACCGGAACAGGTGAATTATAATGGAAAAGAAAAAATAAATGGCATCCTTTGTCATGTTTTAAGTATTGAGCCCAATGTTGAAAATAGGGTGCTTAAAATGCATTGGCAGGGTTTTTCCTATAAGCTTTGGATAGATAAGGGTGGAGATTATGTGCGAAAAGCTGTAGTAAGGGCTGAGGGTAAAGAAAATCCCAGTGCCGTTTTAGAAATAAACATTGGCCTTAGGGATTTTAATAAAGGTGAAGAAATTATTCCACCAAGGAGTTCTTAAGGTGCTGGGTTTCTAAAACCCAGCATTTTGTTTTAAAATTTTTAAGATGGTTTTGATTGAGTATTCTAAAGGGAGAATGGAAAAATAGTAAAAATTTTTTAAAAGGTTAAAAAATGGGTTTGGTTTATAGGGGGCATTTCTATGGCTGATATGGGGGGTAGTATATCTAAAATACTGTTTACAGAGGAACAGATAAAGAATAGAATCAAGGAAATAGGGATGCAGATTACTGAGGATTATAAAGGAGAAAATTTAACTGTTATAGGTATTCTTAAGGGAGCCTTTATTTTTGCTGCTGATCTGGTAAGGCAGATTAAGCTGCCTGTAACGGTTGATTTTATAGCGGTTTCCAGTTACGGTTCTGCGACCCAATCTTCAGGAGAAGTGAAAATTATAAAGGATTTAGATATTAGTGTTAAGGATAAGAATTTGCTTTTGGTTGAGGATATAGTTGATACGGGGCTTACGCTTAAATATCTTCTTGAAAATTTAAAGTCCAGAGGCCCAGCAGGAATAAAGACATGTGTGCTGTTAGACAAGCCCCAAGCTAGAAAAGTAGAAGTCCCTATAAATTATAAAGGTTTTACCATTGATAATGTTTTTGTTGTGGGGTATGGCCTTGATTATGACCAAAAGTTTAGAAATCTGCCTTACATAGCTTGTTTAAAAAAAGAAGTGGTGGGGAAAAGCCGTGAATAAACCAAATGAACAGCATGAGACCATATTAGTATTGGATTTTGGTGGGCAGTACAATCAGCTTATTGTTAGAAGAATAAGGGAAAACAATGTTTACTGCGAAATGCTGCCCTATTATGCAGATGTGGAAAAAATTAAATCTTTCAATCCTAAAGGGATTATTTTAAGTGGGGGTCCGTCAAGCGTAAGGGATGAGAAGGCTCCCCGAATGGACAAAAGAATTTATGATTTGGGTATCCCTGTTTTAGGTATTTGTTATGGTATGCAGTTGATGGCATATGATTTGGGTGGAATTGTGGAACAGGGAAAGAATTCCGAATATGGAAGGACAAAGATAACTGTTTTGCAAAAAGATGAAATTTTTGATGGTTTACCAGAAGAACAGGAGTGTTGGATGAGCCACGGGGATTATATAAAATCTCCTCCTCCTGGTTTTATGATAACCTCAAAGTCAAATTTGCCTGTGGCGTCCATGTCCAATCCAGAAAAGAAGTTATATGGTGTTCAGTTTCATCCGGAAGTGAAGCATACTCCTTATGGGGAACAGATGTTGAGAAATTTTATTTTTAAAGTCTGCGGATGCCGTGGAGAATGGACAATGGAGAATTTTATTGAAGAGGAAATAGAAAGGATCAGGGAGACAGTAGGCAATAGAAGAGTCCTATGTGCTTTAAGCGGCGGTGTAGATTCTTCAGTAGCAGCTGTTTTGGTTCATAAAGCTGTGGGCAATCAGCTTTCCTGTATTTTTGTAAACCATGGTCTCTTGCGGCAGGGAGAAGTGGAACAGGTAATAAAAACCTTTAAAGAACAATTCAAGATGGATTTTCATTATGTGGATGCTGAGGAAAGGTTTCTGAAAAGGTTGAAAGGGGTAAAGGATCCTGAGGAAAAGAGAAAAATTATAGGAGAAGAATTTGTAAGAATATTTGAAGAAGAAGCAAAAAAACTTGGAGAAGTAGGTTTTCTGGTCCAGGGGACCCTTTATTCTGATGTTATTGAAAGCGGTACTCATACTGCTTCTAGAATCAAAAGCCATCATAATGTGGCAGGCCTTCCCAAAGACATGCGTTTAAAGCTTATTGAACCTTTAAGGAATCTTTTTAAAGATGAAGTCAGGAAGGTTGGTATGGAATTGGGACTGCCAAAGGAAATTATATGGCGTCAGCCTTTTCCAGGACCAGGTCTTGCTGTTAGGGTTGTGGGAGAAGTTACAAGAGAAAAATTAAATATTCTCAGAAAAGCTGATGCCATAGTTACTGAGGAAATTGAAAAGGCAGGATTAAGCCAAAAAATATGGCAGGCTTTTGCAGTTCTTTTGGATGTTAAAAGCGTAGGGGTAATGGGAGATGAGAGAACTTATGCCTATCCTGTCATTGTTAGAGCGGTTATAAGTGAAGATGCTATGACTGCTGATTGGGCAAGGCTTCCATACGATCTTTTGGAGCGCATATCTTCAAGAATTGTAAATGAAGTGGAAAATGTAAACCGCGTTCTTTATGATATAACTACCAAACCTCCTGCCACCATTGAATGGGAGTAGTAAAAAAATTGACATCCATAGGGGGCTTTGTTATATTATTTTTGGTAAGTATTTTTAAACAATTATTTCCCAGTGTAGAGCTAGTTAGCCCTGCGTTTGGGATATAACCCCAGCCGGGTAGAATTTTCCCCTACCCGCTGGGTTTTTTGCTTTTTTTCTTGGGACCTAATTTTAAAAAGGGGGTGTTTCTGTGAAAGATGCTCTGGTATCCATTGTTATGGGCAGCGACAGCGATCTTCCAGTTATGCGTGAAGCTGCATCGGTGCTGGACGAACTGGGTATAAGCTATGAAGTTATCATTACTTCGGCTCACAGAACTCCTGAAGAGACAGAGACATTTGCTAAAAATGCTGCGGATAGGGGTATAAAAGTTATAATAGCCGGAGCAGGAGGTGCTGCCCATCTTCCGGGAGTTATTGCTTCATATACTCACCTTCCTGTTATAGGAGTACCCATAAAAACTCTTTCTCTTGGAGGGATAGACTCTCTTTATTCCATTGTGCAGATGCCTGGGGGAATTCCCGTTGCTGCAATGGCCATTGATGGTGCAAAAAATGCGGGCATTTTTGCTGCTCAAATACTAGCTTTGGAATTTCCTGCAGTTAAGGAAAAACTTCTGGATTTCAGAAGAAAGATGGCCAATAAGGTAAAAGAAAAGAATGATTTATTATCGCGTTTGGGAATTGAAGGATATCTGAAAAATAAGGAGAAGAAAAACTAGCTGTTTACTTTTTTGTTGTACCCAGGTTGATCTAAAACACCTGGGTGCTGCACTTTTATGAGCTAAATAGGATATATATGAGGAGGTTTGTCTTTTGATAGAGCGGTACAGTCTACCTGAAATGAGTGCCATATGGTCCGAGGAGTATCGTTTCAAAAAATGGCTTGAAGTGGAGATAGCTGTCTGTGAAGCAATGGCTGAATTGGGAAAGATACCCCCAAGAGCTTTGGAGGAGATTAAGAAGAAAGCAGGCTTTGAAATTTCAAGGATTAAAGAGATCGAAAAAACGACCAAACATGATGTTATAGCTTTTTTAACTGCTGTTGCTGAAAGAGTTGGAGAGTCTTCAAAATATATTCACATGGGAATGACTTCATCAGATGTGCTTGACACAGCCCTTGCTCTCCAAATGAAAGAGGCGACAAGTTTAATATTATCTTGTATGGAGAAGCTTAAAGAAGCTGTGGCCAAACAGGCAAGGAAGCACAAATATACTCTAATGATAGGCCGTAGTCACGGTGTCCATGCAGAACCCATAACCTTTGGTCTTAAAATGGCTTTGTGGTACAAGGAAATAGAGCGTAATATTCAAAGGGTAAAAAGAGCAGGAGAAAATATCAGTGTGGGCAAGATTTCGGGAGCTGTGGGTACTTTTGCTAATATAGATCCAAGGGTTGAGGAATATGTTTGCAGAAAACTAGGTTTAAAACCTGCAGAGGTTTCAACCCAAATTATCCAGAGAGACCGCCATGCAGAATACATGGCATCGTTGGCGGTTTCTGCCAGCTCCTTGGAAAAGTTTGCAACGGAAATTCGAAACCTGCAGCGCACGGAAATCCTTGAAGTGGAAGAAATGTTCTCAAGGGGACAGAAAGGATCTTCGGCTATGCCTCATAAGAGGAATCCTATAACCTGTGAGAGAATATCGGGTTTGGCAAGAGTAATTAGAGGGAATGCCCTAGCAGCTATGGAAAATGTATCGCTGTGGCATGAAAGGGATATAAGCCATTCTTCCGTAGAAAGAATAATTATTCCTGACAGCACCATACTTCTTCATTATATGCTTGTAAAGTTTACGGAAATAGTTGAAAACTTGAATGTTTACCCTGAAAGAATGATGAAAAATTTAAACCTTACTGGAGGGCTTATTTTTTCCCAGAGAATACTCCTTGCACTAATTGAAAAGGGCCTTTTAAGAGAAGATGCTTATTCTCTTGTTCAGCGCAATGCTTTAGAGGCTTGGGAAAAAGGGAAGAATTTTAAGGATCTTATCATGAATGATAAGGATATAGCAAAGTACTTATCGGAGAAAGAAATAGACAGCCTCTTTGATTTTGATTATCACACAAAAAATATTGATTACATTTTTAAACGGGCAGGACTTGATTGATTTTAAATTATAGGAGGGAAAAGGAAATTGGTTCAAAAACTTCAGCTGCTGCATGAAGGAAAGGCTAAAAAAGTATATTCTACCAATAACCCCCATGAACTTTTGCTGGAATTTAAAGATGATGCCACGGCTTTTGATGGTCAGAAAAAGGGTAGGATCAGGGAAAAGGGGGCGCTGAATCTAGCCATCTCTGTTTTGCTTTTTGAGTATCTTGAAAAAGAAAACATTCCAACACATTTCATAAAAAAGATAAGTACTACAGAGATGCTTGTAAAAGCAGTTAAAATAATTCCTGTGGAATTTGTGGTGAGGAATTGGACTGCTGGAAGCCTTGCCAAGCGTATGGGAATAGAAGAAGGTATTAAGCTTAAAAAACCCATACTGGAACTTTACTATAAAAATGATGAACTTAGGGATCCCATGATCAATGAATATCATATTGAAGCTTTTGAATTGGCTGAAAGGCAGCACATAGAAAAAGCAAAGGAATATTCTTTTGCGGTAAATGATGCGCTGATTAGACTTTTTGAAAGTGTTGGGATTATCCTCGCAGATTTTAAGTTGGAGTTTGGGATAGACAGTAAGGACGAAGTTGTTTTGGCAGATGAAATTTCTCCCGACAGTTGCAGGTTGTGGGATGCCAAAACCATGGAAAAGCTTGATAAAGATAGATTCCGCAGGGATTTAGGTCGTATTGAAGAGGCTTATCGGGAGGTTTTAAAAAGACTTGAGACGAGGAGGTAAATGGGTGTGTTCTTGGCTAAAATTTATGTTACCCTTAAGGAGGAAGTACTTGATCCCCAGGGAAATGCAGTGGGTAAGGCTCTTCATGCAATGAATTATAAAGAAGTTCAGAGTGTAAGAATTGGTAAATATATGGAGCTTTACATTGAAGGGGAAGATGCTGAAACAGTGGGAAAAAGAGTAGACGAGATGTGCAGTAGGCTTCTGGCCAATCCGGTAATTGAGCAGTATTCCTATGAGCTTGTGGAGGTAGAGACATGAAATTTGGCATAGTTGTTTTTCCCGGTTCAAACTGCGATGCTGATGTTAAGCATGTGGTGGAGAGGGTATTGGGTTTTAAAGCTGATTATTTATGGCATAAGGATAAATCAGTAAAGGGATATGACTGCATAATTCTTCCAGGTGGGTTTTCCTATGGGGATTATTTGCGAGAAGGAGCCATAGCAAGATTTTCTCCTATTATGGAAGCAGTAACAGATTATGCATTAAAAGGAGGTCTTGTACTGGGCATCTGCAACGGTTTTCAGATTTTATTGGAAGCTGGACTTCTTTCTGGAGCTATGAGAAAAAACGACAGCCTTCAATTTAGATGTCATGATACTTATTTAAGGGTGGAAAATGAAAAAACCCCTTATACTTGTTTATGCTCACCAGGGGAAGTTCTGAAAATCCCCATAGCCCATGCTGCTGGCAACTATTACGTCGATGAGAATACCCTTAAGGAGTTGGAAGAAAGCGGGCAGGTGATTTTTAGATACTGTGGGCCCACTGGTGAAGTAACCCCGCAGTATAATCCCAATGGTTCCTTAAATAATATAGCGGGTATAACCAATCGAGATGGCAATATCCTTGGTATGATGCCCCATCCTGAGAGATGTGCTGAAGAGATTATGTCTGGAGTTGACGGAAGAAAGATTTTTGAATCCATAGTTTTCTGGCTAAAGGAGAGGTGCTAACTGTGAAAAGTGAAACCTGGAAAGAAATGGGGCTTAGGAAAAACGAATATGAGCTGATAAAAAAAATACTGGGGCGGGAACCCAATTATTTGGAATTGGGAATGTTTGCTGTTATGTGGTCAGAGCACTGCAGTTATAAAAATTCTAAAAAGGCTTTAAAGATGTTTCCAACCAAAGGGGAGCGGGTAATATGCGGACCTGGAGAAAACGCAGGAGCAGTTGATATAGGTAATGGTAAGGCTGTGGTTTTTAAAGTTGAGAGCCATAATCATCCTTCTGCTATAGAACCTTTTCAGGGAGCTGCTACGGGAGTTGGGGGAATAATTAGAGATATACTTTGTATGGGTGCAAGACCCATTGCTTTGCTAAATTCATTGAGATTCGGCAGACTTGATAGCCCAAGGGTTAGGTATCTTTTTAACGGTGTTGTTAGTGGAATTGCTTGGTATGGAAACTGCATGGGGATACCCACTGTTGGGGGAGAGGTCTATTTCAATAAGAGCTATGAAGGCAATCCTTTAGTAAATGCTATGTGCATAGGAATTCTAAACCGTGATGATCTCACAAGGGGAAAAGCAGAAGGAGTAGGAAATCCTGTAATGCTGGTAGGAGCAAGAACGGGTAGAGATGGTATCCATGGAGCTACATTTGCTTCAGAAGAGCTCAGCTCTGAATCCGAAAGCAAAAGACCTTCGGTTCAGGTGGGAGATCCCTTTATGGAAAAGCTGCTTTTGGAAGCCTGCCTTGAAGTAACTAGGGCAGGATATATAGTGGGGATGCAGGATTTGGGAGCTGCAGGTATTACAGGGGCTACAAGTGAAACTGCTTCAAGGGCAGGATTGGGTATGGAAATTGATGTGAACAGAGTGCCCCTTAGAGAAAAAGGCATGACACCTTATGAAATTATGCTTTCTGAAAGCCAGGAAAGAATGCTTGTTATTCCACAAAAGGGTAAGGAAAAAGAAGTAGAAAAAGTATTCAAAAAGTGGGATCTTGAAGCAGTAGTCATAGGATACGTTACCAGTGATGGTATTCTCAGGGTGAAAAATGGAAGCAAAGTAGAAGCAGAAATACCAGCCCGAGCTCTTACTGAAATGTGCCCCGTTTACAGTCCTGAGAAAAAAGAGCCCTCCTACCTTAAAGAAGCTGAAAGTTTTGATTGGCGTAAACTTCCGATTCCTGAGGATATGAATAAAGTGCTTATTGATCTCCTTTCATCTCCTTCCATTGCCAGTAAAGAATGGGTATACAGGCAGTATGATCATATGGTGAGAATTAATACTGCAGTCAGACCTGGTTCTGATGCAGCTGTTTTACGCATTAAAGGAACAAATAAGGCTATAGCAGCATCTATGGACGGCAACGGTAAGTACTGCTATTTGGATCCCCGTATGGGCGGTTCCATTGCCGTAGCTGAGGCAGCGCGCAATGTTGTCTGTGCAGGCGCCCGTCCCATAGCTTTAACGGACTGTTTGAATTTTGGAAATCCAGAAAAACCAGAAATTTATTGGCAGTTTGAACAGGTAATTAAAGGTATGAGCGAGGCTGCAGAAGCTCTTGGAACGCCTGTTATAAGCGGTAATGTGAGTTTCTATAATGAAAGTGAAAGGGGTGCCATTTATCCTACTCCCATTGTGGGAATGGTAGGATTGATTGAGGACATCAGCCATATTAGAAGCCAGGGATTTAAAGAAGAAGGCGATCTTATTTTTCTTCTTGGAAAGACGGAGCCCGAACTTGGTGCAAGTATGTATTTGGAGGTAGTCCATGGGCTGGAAACGGGAAGGGTGCCAGTTTTAGATCTTAAAAAAGAAAAGGCAGTACAAGATCTGTGCCTTGAAGCCATTAGAACTAATTTAATTAAAAGTGCCCATGATTGTTCAGAAGGGGGACTGGCTGTTGCCTTAGCAGAATCCTGCATAAGTGGAAATATTGGGGCAGACATTAATTTAGTTAAAGAAAATCTTGAGCTTCCTGAACTTCTTTTTGGGGAGACTCAATCTAGAATAATTGTAACTGTTGACAAGAATAAAAAAGAGGATATGTTAAGCCTTGCAGAAAAATTTGGTGTACCCACAAGTTTAATTGGTGAGGTCGGAGGAAGGGAGCTTAAAATAAAAGTTAGTGAATTTTCTGATGAGATTATTAATCTCAGCATTGCTAAGATGGAAAAAGCCTGGCGGGGGGCGATTGAATGTCTGATGCTTTAATTTTTGATTTTGAGGAAGATAAGGTTAGAGATGAGTGCGGTATTTTTGGAATTTATGGGCCCGGTAGAAGGGTATCCCGCATAACTTATTACGGGCTTCATGCACTGCAGCATCGAGGCCAGGAAAGTGCAGGAATAGGAGTAAGCAATGGAAAGGATATTAAAGTTTATAAAGGCATGGGGCTTGTTACAGAAGTTTTTAATGAAAGCATTCTGAAGGAATTAAAAGGGAAAATAGCTGTGGGGCATGTTCGCTATTCAACAACAGGGTCCAGTTCTATTATTAATGCGCAGCCTATGGTATTTAGATATTATTGGGGAATGGCTGCTTTTGCTCATAATGGTAATCTTGTTAATTCCAATGAATTAGAAAATAAGCTGGGAGAAAAAGGAGCAATTTTTCAGTCTACCAGTGATACGGAAATAATTGCGAATCTAATTGCACGCTGTGAGGAAAAAGATGTGCTTTCTGCTGTAAAAAAAGTGGTTTCCACACTGGAAGGAGCTTATTCTTTAATTATTATGACTCAGGATAAGCTGATAGCTGTTAGGGACTCATATGGTTTTAGACCTCTTTGTTTAGGAGATCTGGATGGATCCCCAGTGGTTGCTTCGGAAACCTGTGCCCTTAATACCGTAGGGGCTAAATTTGTTCGGGATATTAAACCTGGAGAAATTGTGGTAATTGATGAAAATGGGATTGATTCCATTTTTATTGAAAATAGAGAAAGGCAGGGGCTGTGTGTTTTTGAATATGTTTATCTTGCAAGACCTGATAGTAATATTGATGGGAAAAATGTAAATTTAGTGCGGTTGGAATTGGGCAGGCAGCTTGCAAAGGAAGCAAAAATAGATGCTGATATGGTTATTTCCGTTCCGGATTCGGGAACTTCAGCAGCTATAGGTTATGCACAGGAAGCAAATTTACCGTACATGCCCGGTCTTATTAAAAATCGATATGTGGGAAGAACATTTATTCAGCCTACCCAAAAAATGAGAGATCTTGGGGTTCGGCTTAAACTGAATCCTGTAAGGGAGATACTGAATGGGAAACGGGTTATAATGATAGATGATTCCATAGTTAGGGGAACCACAAGCAGAAAAATTGTTCAGCTTGTAAGAGAAGCAGGGGCCAAAGAAGTTCATATGATGGCAAGCTCTCCACCAATAAAATATCCCTGCTATTACGGCATTGATACTTCATCCCGCGAAGAACTTATTGCCGCTCAAAAAAGCATAGATGAGATATGCATGCATATAGGTGCAGACAGCCTTCATTACCTTAGTTTAGAGGGCCTTATAAAAGCAGTGGGACTGCCTAAAGAAAAAATCTGTGTGGCATGTTTTAATGGTGATTATCTTACCGAAATACCGCAATACCATGAAAAAATATTTTAAGAACAACCTGGAAAAGGGGTGCTGGGGTTGTCTCAAAAGGTTGACTACAAATCTGCTGGAGTTGATATTGATGCAGGAAATAAAGCTGTTGAATTGATGAAGGAATACGTAAAAAGTACATGGGGTCCTGAAGTGCTGGCAGATCTTGGGGGCTTTGGAGGCTTTTTTTCCCTAAATATGGGAAAGTTTAATATTAGTAAGTTTAAGAATCCTGTTTTGGTAGCTGGAACTGACGGAGTGGGCACCAAGCTTAAAGTTGCTTCTATGGCAGACAAGCACGATACAGTGGGTATTGATGCTGTAGCTATGTGCGTCAACGACATTCTTGTTTGTGGTGCCGCTCCATTATTTTTTTTAGATTATATTGCTGTGGGAAAGATGAATCCGGAGAAAGTGGCTTTAATTGTTAAGGGAATAAGTGAGGGATGCAGGGAAGCAGGATGTGCTCTCATAGGTGGAGAAACGGCAGAAATGCCCGGTATGTATGATGAAGATGAATATGATATAGCCGGTTTTGCTGTGGGCATTGTAGAGAGAGAAAAGATTATAGACGGAAGCAGTATTAAGCCGGGAGATCTGATTATTGGTTTAGGTTCTTCAGGGCTGCACAGCAATGGATATTCACTGGTGAGAAAAATTTTATTTGAGATTCATGGCTATGATGTTGATACATATATTTCTGATTTGGGATGTACCATTGCAGAAGAAATTTTAAAACCTACGAAAATTTATGTTTCATCTGTACTAAGAGTTTTAGATGAGGTTTCTATATCTGGTATGGCTCACATTACGGGAGGAGGTTTAATTGAAAATTTAATTCGCATTCTTCCTGAAGGCTGTCGAGCCATAATAAATGGAGGCTCGTGGGAGCGTCCTGTGGTGTTTGATTGGATCAAAAAACTGGGTAATGTTGATGATCATGAAATGCATAGAACTTTCAACAATGGAATTGGCCTGGTTCTTATTGTTAATGCCCGGGATGGAGATAAAACCCTCGATTTGCTGAAGAAATATGGAGAGAAAGCCTTTAATATTGGCAGGATAGTTTCAGGAGAAAAGGGTGTAGAAATAATTTAAAAAGAAGGGGGTTTACCGGGTGCGCATTGCTGTAATGGCTTCAGGAAGGGGATCTAATCTCCAGGCTCTTATTGACAGTATGGAAAAGGGGGAACTTTGTGCTGAAATAGTAGCTGTTCTCAGCAATAAAGAGGATGCTTTAGCTTTAGAAAGGGCAAGAAAGCACGGGATAAAAGATTATTTTATCCCCCCTGAAAGGTATCCGGATAGGGAAACCTATGATATGGCAGTGGGGGATATTTTAGAAAAGATAAATGTAGACCTCATCTGCCTTGCTGGATTTATGAGGATTTTGAGTGAAAAATTCGTAAACCGCTTTCATAATCGAATTATAAACATTCATCCTTCCCTTCTACCTGCTTTTCCTGGGCTCAATGCTCAAAAACAAGCCCTAGATTATGGAGTAAAATATACCGGCTGTACTGTGCATTTTGTGGATGCGGGTGTTGATACTGGCCCCATTATTGCCCAGCGGGTTGTTCCTGTATATGATGACGATACAGTGGAAAGCCTGTCAGCCAGAATACTTGAGCAAGAACACCGCCTTTATCCCCAAGTGGTGAGATTGATAGCCCAGGGGAGGGTAGTACTGCAGGGGAGAAAAGTTAGAATTCTTAAAGAGGAGGTTAGATGATGGAAAAAGGTAGAGCTCTTTTAAGTGTTTCCAATAAAAAAGGAATTGTAGATTTTGCTAGGGGGCTTTCTTCTCTAGGTTATGAAATAGTTTCTACGGGCGGTACGTATAAAACCCTTAAAGAAAATGGTATTGATGTTACATATGTAAGTGAAATAACAGGATTTCCTGAAATTCTTGATGGGAGGGTGAAAACTCTTCATCCCAAAATTCATGGGGGAATACTTGCAAAAAGGACAGAAGCTCATATTAATGAATTGAAAGAAAATGGAATAATCCCTATTGATGTGGTTGCTGTGAATTTATATCCTTTTAAAGAAACAGTCAGCAGACCTGATGTTACCCTTGAAGAAGCTGTAGAAAATATAGATATTGGCGGGCCTGCTATGATAAGGGCAGCAGCGAAAAACTTTCAATATGTTCTTGTGGTGGTTAATCCCGACAGATATGAGGAAATTATAGAAAAACTAAAGGATAAAAAAGTAGACGAAGATTATCGTTTAGAATTGGCCTTGGAAGCCTTTGCACATACCGCTCAATACGACAGTTTTATAGTTAAATATTTTTCCAATTTAAAAGATAAAGATTCCTTCGGAAAAGTATTTACTGTTTCTGGTAAGTTGATTCAAAAGCTGCGCTATGGAGAGAATCCCCATCAAAAAGCATCATTCTACAGCGATGACACTTTGGGAGAAGGCACTGTAGGTGGTTCAAAACAGCATCAAGGTAAAGAACTTTCTTTTAACAACATCATAGATCTTGAAGCTGCTCTATCCACTGTTAAAGAATTTGAAGAGCCTGCTGCTGTTATTATTAAGCATAACAATCCATGCGGAGCAGCTTTGGGAAAAGATCTGAAAAATGCATACGAGCGTGCTTTTAATGCTGATCCCCTTTCTGCTTATGGAGGCATTGTGGGGCTCAATAGAGAGGTTGATGCCGAAACAGCTTCTAAAATGATTGAAATATTCCTTGAAGCTGTTATAGCTCCAGCTTTTTCCTCCGAAGCTTTAGAAGTTTTTTCTAAGAAGCCCAATTTAAGGGTGATTGAATGCGGATGGTGGAAGGATAAGGATACCGGATATGATATTAAAAAAGTAAGTGGGGGATTTCTTGTACAGGATCTGGATACGGAAATTGTTCAGCCTGACCAATGGAAAGTTGTTACAAAAAGAAAGCCCGATGAGGATGAAATAAAAGATTTGCTTTTTGCATGGAAAATTGTGAAGCATGTAAAATCAAATGCCATTGTGGTAGCTAAAGATTCTGTTACTCTAGGCATAGGTGCTGGTCAGATGAACAGAGTTGGATCTGCTAATATTGCATTGAACCAAGCAATGGACAAGGCTGAGGGGGCGGTACTGGCTTCTGATGCCTTTTTCCCATTTAAAGATACTGTTGAACTGGCTGCTAAATTTGGAATAAAAGCTATTATTCAGCCTGGTGGTTCCATTAGGGATGAAGAATCTATTGAGGCTGCCGATAAATATGGAATAGCAATGGTATTTACAGGAATGAGGCATTTTAAGCATTAAAGTTTTCAGCAGCATTGGGGGTGTATGGATTATGAAGGTCTTGGTTGTTGGTGGGGGCGGAAGAGAGCATGCAATAGTATGGAAGATTTCCCAGAGCCCTAAGGTTAAAAAGATTTTTTGTGCCCCAGGAAATGCAGGTATCGAAAAGCTTGCTCACTGTGTACCCATAGATCCTTTGGACTTAAATAGTCTATTGGATCTGGTAAAGAGAGAGGAAATTGATTTAACTGTGGTGGGGCCTGAAGCTCCATTAGTAGAAGGGATTGTAGATATCTTTGAAAGAGAGGGGTTTAAGATTTTTGGTCCATTAAGAGAAGCTGCTATGCTGGAAGGCAGCAAAGTATTTGCAAAAAATTTTATGAAAGAATATGGCATTCCCACTGCCCCATTTGAAGTTTTTGATAATTCCACTGATGCAAAAGAATATATTCTTAAAAGTCAGAAAGAATCTTTTGTGGTAAAAGCTGATGGTCTTGCTGCAGGAAAAGGGGTTGTGGTTGCTTCTTCTAAAGAAGAAGCTTTAAATGCAGTTTCTAATATTATGGAAAGAAAAGTTTTTGGAACTGCAGGGGAAAAAATTGTTATTGAGGAACGTTTATACGGTGAAGAAGTCAGCATACTGTCCTTTGTGGATGGGGAAACCATTATTCCCATGGTTTCTTCCCAAGATCATAAAGCTGTATTTGATGGTGATAAGGGTCCTAACACCGGAGGAATGGGAGCTTATTCCCCTGCACCTGTTTATACTGAAGAAATTCATAAAAGGGTTGTGGAGAATATTTTAAAGCCAACGATTAAGGGGCTTAAAGAAAAGGGTATAGAATATAAAGGGGTACTTTATGCAGGATTGATGATTACCAATGAAGGCCCTATGGTTTTGGAATTTAATGTAAGGTTTGGGGATCCTGAAGCGCAGCCAGTTTTATTTCGATTAAAAAATGATTTGGTGGATATTATGAATGCTGTCGTGGAGAAAAGATTGCATGAAATTCAGTTAAGCTGGAGCGAATATCCCAGTGCATGTGTGGTGCTGGCATCAAAGGGTTATCCTGGAAAGTATGAAAAAGGGAAAGTTATAAAAGGCCTGGAAAATAATTTTGGTGAGGATGTTTTTATTTTTCATGCAGGCACAAAAAAAGCTGATGGAGAAATTGTTACGGCAGGGGGCAGGGTTTTGGGAATTACAGCAAAGGGTAAGACTCTTAAAGAAGCTTTAGATAAAGCTTACGGTGTAATTGGCAGGGTTCAATTTGAGAATATGCACTACCGCAGAGACATTGGGGAAAAAGCTTTAAGGAGATTGGGGCTGCTTTAGAAGCCTGTTTTTGGCAGAGGAGGTTTGTTCTTTGGTTTATCAAAGCAAATGGGCAGATAAGTCTGTGGATGCCCTTTTTGATGCAATTCTTCTGCTGGAAAATAAAGAAGAATGCTACCGATTTTTTGAGGATATCTGCACTGTTAGCGAAATAAAATCTTTAGCTCAGAGGCTGGAAGTAGCCAAATTGTTGATGGAAAATAAGACCTATTCTGACATATCAAAGATTACAGGGGCAAGTACAGCAACAATAAGCCGGGTTAAAAGAGCGCTGGATTATGGGGCAGATGGCTATAAAATAATATTAAAAAAGTTAGAACAAAAAAGTAAGAAAAAGGGCAGGGAGCAGGAATGAGACAAAACATGAAGCAGAAGCTGTACCTCATAGCCAGTGCTTCACTAACTAAAGGGCGCCCCCTTGAGGCTGTGGTAAGGGAAGCGGCAGCGGGTGGAGTAGATATTGTTCAGCTTAGGGAAAAAAACAGCACGGCTTTTGATGTTTACAGCATGGCTCTAAAATTAAAAGAAGTGTTAAGGGAGTTCCCAAATGTTTTATTTCTAATAAATGATAGGGTCGATGTGGCAATGGCTGTAGGAGCTGATGGAGTTCATTTAGGGCAGGTTTCTTTGCCTCTAAAAACAGTGCGCGGCCTTTTAGGGGATGAAAAAATAATTGGTGTATCCACTCACAACATTGAAGAAGCGGAAAGGGCTCAGCGTGAAGGGGCCGATTACATAATTTTCAGCCACATTTTTGAGACAAAATCAAAGCCCGGATTGGTGCCCAAGGGCATAGAGGTGTTGTCTGAGATTAAAGCTAGAATTAAGGTGCCTATTTTTGCCCTTGGAGGTATTAATATAACAAATGTCCATAAGGTTTTAAATGTGGGAGTAGACAATATTGCGGTAATGTCTGCAATTTTGGAATCTCCAGATCCCAGAAAAACTGCTCTGCAGTTAAAGAATAAAATTAAAGGGGTGGTTTAAACCCACCCCCTTTTAATTTTAATTAAAGACTGGCTTTAACCTCAGCGATACATGCTTCCAGTGCTTTACCTAAGTGATTTATAGCTTCTTCTCTGGAAAAACGTGTTTTATATCCCAGCATTTCTTCTGCTTTTTTAACACTGAATTCCCAGTCATCTGTTAAGAAAGTACTTCCTGTCCATTCTTCTTTGGGTACTGCAATAACTTTTGCACTGGGATTTGCTCTTTCGACAATTAATTGAGCAAGCTCTTCCCAGGTTAAATAGATAGTAGCTAGGTTAAACAATTCCCCCTTGGGTTTATGTTTGAATATTCCTTCTATACCTGTTACAAGGTCATCAAGCTGGAGAAAACTTCCTCCACAGTCCTTGGGCACAACAATTTTTCCTTCTACTATTGCGCTTTTTACCATATTGCGTAGGTGTTTGCCTCCAATTTCATCTCCATATGCATACCAGATCATAATTGTATTGACTGCCATATCCTTTTCTAAAGCATAAATTGTTCCCAGTTTTTCTGTAACAAATTTTGCGAGAGCATACATTGGTTTTCTAGCCCTTTCTACTATGCGGGGATGATTTTCATCCACTGGGCTGTACTGAGGTTTTCCATATACCACTGCTGTGCTGGCATTAATAACATGTTCCACATTATACTTTTCCGCTGCATCCAGTATGTAGGCATAACCTCTTACATCAACGTCAAAGAGTTCTAAAATGTTGTTTGAAAAACTCCATGCTAGATGAATTACCGCATCCATTCCTTTAACTGCTTCATAAATAAAATCTTTATCTGAAATATCACCAGCCAAAGTTTCAATTCCAGGTGCAGCCAATTTTTTTAGTCCCTCTTCATTTATATCCACCACTCTAATCTCATGACCCTTGTCCTTCAATGACTTAACTACATGGGGCCCAATATTACCGCATCCACCTGTGACAAGTATTTTCATGTCTTTCCCTCCTTGTACTTTAGTTTTAATTAGCTCCAAGCCAATAGACTTAATCCTTGACAACCACATAGGAATTCCCGGGGCAACTCGGATAAATATCCTCGTAAAGGCAGGGGGCTTCGCTCAACCTCCTTAGGAAGCTTTCGCTGTGCTGAAGTAAAGAGTAAAGCCCCGACCATACGAGAGGACTCGAATGAGCACGTTGTGGATACAGCTTGCTGTATGCCGCGAGTTATGCGCAAGGTTGAGTGGCTCGTAAGGGTTGCGAGAACCCTGCCTAAATTCAATGAAAATAGGGATATAGAATGTTCTATGGTGGCGTTGATGTGGCCAAGTATTGTCATGAGGTATGCCTTGTTGATGACGCTGGCGATGTTGTACT
>LGEZ01000012.1 GCA_001508005.1 Clostridia bacterium 41_269 | reverse complement strand
TAACCAATTTATTTAATAATTTATGTGATGTTATAATAAAAACCGCTTCTATGCCTTACAGCATAAAAGCGGTTTTGTCGACAGTCTGATATATAACTAAAGAGTTAAAGGATTATGAAAATACTGTATTAAGCGCAGAAGAAAGACTAAGCAGGTTGGAAATAGAAATTTTTAATAATCTAAAAAGTTTTGTAGCAAAGTACATTGAGGAGATACAGCAGTCAGCACTTAGCTTAGCAGAACTGGATGCTTTGTGTTCTCTTGGAGAAGCTGCAGCAATCTACAATTATGTAAAACCTAATATCAGTAAAGATATAAAAGCAATAAAGATAGTGAAAGGGAGACATCCAGTTGTTGAACAGGCTGTAGGAGAGGAGAATTTTGTACCCAATGATTTGGAACTAAATAGTGAAGATCAAAGGATAATTATACTTACCGGGCCCAATATGTCTGGTAAATCCACGTACCTTCGTCAGAATGCTTTGATCTGCATTATGGCTCAAATGGGTAGCTTAGTACCAGCAGAAAGTGCAGAGCTTCCCATTGTAGATAAAATATTTACTAGAATTGGGGCTTCAGATGATATAGCAACAGGTCAAAGTACTTTTTTAGTTGAAATGAATGAAGTTTCCAATATTATTAATAACGCTACATCCCAAAGTCTTGTGCTTCTGGATGAAGTGGGAAGAGGGACAAGTACTTATGATGGACTAAGTCTGGCATGGGCAATAGTTGAATATATAGCAAATAAAAATAAATCTAAAACCCTATTTGCAACACATTATCATGAGCTTACAGCATTGGAAAATTATTTGCCGGGTGTAAAAAATTTTAATGTAACTGCTCAAGAAAAAGATGATGGGATAGTATTTCTGCATAAAGTTGTACCTGGTGGTACTGATAAAAGTTATGGGATTCAAGTTGCTCGATTAGCTGGTCTACCTCAGGAAATTATTAGACGGGCAGAGGAAATATTAATGCAGCTTGAGGAAAAAAGTTTTAATACAAATGCTCTAGAAATCTCAGAAAAAAAGAAAGATCTTGATATAAAAGAAGATAGGTGGAAAGATGTTAAAAAACTTCTGGAAGAGATTGAAAAATTGGATCTATTGAACATAACTCCACTTCAGGCAATTAGTACGTTAGATGAACTGCAGAAAAAAGTGAGGAGCTTAAAAGTATTGGGGTGATATTATTGGGCAGCATTATAATATTGGACCCTGCTGTATCAAACAAAATTGCAGCAGGGGAAATTGTTGTAAATCCAGCTTCAGTAGTCAAAGAATTAATTGAAAATTCTATTGATGCCGGAAGTTCCCGCATTTATGTTGAAATTTATTCTGGGGGAATTGAAAAAATTAAAGTGAGTGATAACGGTTGTGGCATGGATGAGCATGATATAAAGCTGTCGTATCTTCGCCATGCAACAAGTAAGCTAAAAAGCTTTGAGGAACTTAGTTTTATAAAGACCATGGGTTTTAGGGGTGAAGCATTAGCCAGCATTGCTGCTGTTGCAAAAATGATAATAACTAGCAAGTATAAGGGGTCAGCTCAAGGCTATCGATTGGAAGTTGAGGGTGGAAAAATGAAAAGTTTTTCTGCTGTGGGCTGCTCTGATGGCACTACTGTTGAAGTTGAAAATTTATTTTTTAATACACCTGCCAGAAAAAAATTCCTAAAAAGCATTTCTAAAGAAACTTATTTTGTGAATGAAACTGTCACCAGATATGCCTTAGGATTTCCAGATATTTCATTTCGCTTGGTAAATAACGGCAGTATTATTTATCAGACTGCTGGTAATGGCAGACTTCTTGATTGTATTGCAGAAATTTTCGGTTTTGAAGCCGTTGAAAATATGATTGAGGTTAATGAAAAGGAGAGTTCATGGATTCTTAGTGGATTTATATCAAAACCTTTTTACACTAAGGGATCTCATAAATATCAATATTTTTACATTAACAAAAGGTGGGTTGCAAACAAAATTTTGAGAAAAGCTGTTGATGATGCTTACTACACTTTGATTCCTAAAAATAGATTTCCTATGGCTGTTTTGTCATTAAATATTGATAATCATCTTATTGATGTTAATGTAGATCCAACAAAAAATACGGTGCGAATTAAAGATGAGAACAAAATAATTGAATTTATTAAAAATTCAGTTAGAAAAAATTTATTTAAAAGCAGGTTTTCTGAGTTAAAAACTTTTTCCGCTGATTTTAAAAACGAGAAATTTAATGTAAATAAGATTGGGAAAGAAGAAACTAATGGTAAAGTAGACATAAAAGAAGAAAATTTTCAGTTAAAAATGAAATATCTTAATAATAAGACTTCTCAAATAAAAGAATTAAATGAATTTATCAATGAATGCATAACAGATTTTTCGAAGAAAGATAATGATAATAATATTGTTTTCAAAGAGGTACAGTTAGAATATACTGCAGAAACCCCACGGGTAATTGGACAACATAATGCTTCATTTATTATATGTTCATATGGAAAAGATTTGTATATTATAGACCAACATGCTGCCCATGAAAGAATTAAATATGAAGAGTATTCTAAAAAGGAAAATTTAGCAGCAAGGCAGCTTGTGTTCCCTAAAAAACTTGAGTTATCTCCTTCCCAAACAGCAGTTGTTGATGAACTAAAAAATGATCTTTCAGAACTTGGTTTTAAAGTAGAACATTTTGGTGGAAGTTCATTTATATTGAGAGAAGTTCCTGTTTTTCTAGAAAAACAAACAGCTGATGTTTTTTTTCTTGATATAATTGATGAATTAGCTGAGGAGAAAAATAAAGGGAGAAAAATAGATAAAGAGGATTTTATAAAAAAGATGGCCTGCAGAACTTCAGTTAAAGCGGGTAAAAAAAATGAACTTTGAAGAAATGGAGGCTTTAGTAAATAAACTTTTTTCTTTAGAGAACCCATTAACATGTCCCCATGGGCGTCCTACAACTGTCATAATTCCAGGGAGTAAATTGCTAAGTGAGTTTTTGAGAAACAGCTGATGTCGGTGGTGTAAAAAAATGAGCATACCAATAGGGGCTATAGTTGGTCCCACAGCTACTGGAAAATCTAAAGTTGCCTTAGAGGTAGCTGATATGCTTGATGGAGAAATTGTTTCTGTTGATTCAATGCAGGTATACATAGGCTTAAATATTGGGACCGCAAAAATTAAAAAGGAAGAATGCTATGCAAAAAGTGGAAGATATATAGCACATCATATGATTGATATTGTTACTCCTGATATTAACTACAACGTGGCAGATTTCCAACGGGAAGCTAAAAAAATAATTAGAGAGATACATAACCGCGGAAAGCTTCCCATATTAGTTGGTGGAACAGGATTATATTACAACGCAATTGTTTATGGATATGAATTTCCAAAGAAATCTTTTAATGAAGAGCTGCGCTTAGAATTGATGAGAGAAGCCGAGGAAAAAGGGAATATGTATCTATATAAAAAACTAGTTTCCATAGACCCTAAAGCTTCTGAAAAAATACATCCTAATGATATAAAAAGAATAATCAGGGCTTTAGAATTTTTTTACTTAACTGGAAAACGAATTTCGGATTCAGAGAGCAAAAATAAATCATGTTATAGGACAGCTTCTGTGGGTTTATATATGGAAAGAAAAAAACTTTATTCAGAAATAGAAAAAAGAGTAGATAAAATGATAGAAGAAGGTTTAATAGATGAAGTTAAATCTCTCGTAAAAAGAGGATATAAAACTAATTATAACTGGGCTCAAGGGTTGGGTTATAAGCAGGTTTTGGGTTTTTTGGAAGGAAAATATGATATTAATACATGTATAGAGTTGATAAAGAAAGAAACTAGAAATTATGCTAAGCGTCAGCTTACATGGTTTAAAAGAGATAAAAATATTGTGTGGTTTAATGTAGATGATTATTCAAATCTGCAGGAATTAGCTAAAGCAATTGGAACACATATTCGCCAGCGATTGCAAATAAAATTAAATTAGTATAGAATATAAATGCCTGCCCTTATTGGTAGAGAGAAAAAAAATGGAGGTACATGTAGGATGACTAAGAATCAAATTAACCTTCAAGATTCTTTTTTAAATCAACTTAGAAAAGAAAGTCAGTCTGTAACGCTGTTCTTGATTAATGGTTACCAATTGAGAGGAGTAATAAAAGCTTTTGATAATTTTACAGTAGTTCTAGAAGTAGAAGGAAAGCAGCAAATGGTTTATAAACATGCTATTTCCACCATTGTACCTTCACGAAATGTCAGTCTTCTACCTGAAGGAGAAAATAATAAAGAATAGTAGAGATAGCATAGAAGATAATAATAATAATAATCTAAAACTCTCCAGAGTTTATCTAGAGAGTTTTTTAATTTTATTGCAGTCAAGCACTGAAGTATTAATGGTTTCATAAAATATTATTTAGATATTTTATTGTTTTCTATTTTTTCGTGGGGAGTGAAAAACATTGAAGATACATTTTAACTTTGTAAATTCCGCTAAGAAAGAAATTAATGAGCATTGCTTAAAGCAAAGTATTTTTAACAAAAATAAAAATTCTTCACATATAACAGCAGGACTCGAAAGTATTAAAGAATTTAAAAAGCTTGTAGGTTTAGGAAATATTAAGGAGTTGGTGGAAGAAATTATTGCTTTTGTTAAAATTCAAAAGAAAAGAGAATTAGAGGGATTGGCTACGGAACCAATGGTTTTTCATATGATTTTTAAAGGAAATCCAGGAACGGGTAAGACTACAGTGGCACGATTAATGGGGAAACTTTTTAAAGAGCTTGGTATTTTGGAAAAGGGAGATGTAAATGAAGTTGAAAGAGCTGATTTGGTGGGAGAGTATGTTGGGCATACAGCACAGAAGACAAGGGAGCAAGTTAGAAAAAGTTTAGGGGGAGTACTTTTTATTGATGAAGCTTACTCTCTGGCAAGGGGAGGAGTTAAGGATTTTGGGAAAGAAGCCATAGATGTCCTGGTTAAAGCAATGGAAGATTATCGCAATGATTTTGTTTTGATTTTGGCAGGTTATAAAGTTGAAATGGAATTATTTTTAAATAGCAATCCTGGCTTGAGATCGAGATTTCCCATTCAGCTGGAATTTTCTGACTATACAGTAGAAGAGCTGTTAAAAATAGCAAAGATGATGTTAGAAGAAAGACAGTACTGCCTAACAGCCGAGGCAGAGATAAAGCTGAAAAATGCTATCAGAAATGCAGTGAGCATTGGCCACTGCTATGAGGGTAATGCACGTCTTGCAAGAAACATTATAGAAAAATCTATACGTGCACAAGCCTTAAGATTAATTCATGAAAATAATTTTTCTAGAGAGCAGTTAATATATTTAAAAGCTTGCGATATTGAAGATTTAACTTCTAAAATAAATAATAACAACGACAATAATGTTATTAAAATTTTCGAAGCAAAAAAATCTGCAGCCTCAGGGGGTAATTAGCTTTTATGCAAAAACTTTTTGAAGAAGTAGAAAATGAAATAACACATTTATTTTTAAAGCTTAATAAAATCAGCAGTTTTAATCATGAGAAAGTACTAAATGCTTTTAGAGAATTAAATATTTCTGAAAGCTGTTTTTATGGATCAACAGGATATGGATATGGGGATTTAAGCAGAGAAAAACTTGACAGCCTTTATGCTAAGGTATTTAAAGGAGAAGATGCTGTTGTAAGGACGCAATTTGTTTCAGGCACTCATGCCATTGTTAAATCTATAATGGGTATAGTCAGGCCAGGTGAGGAAATTATTTCGGCAACAGGAACTCCTTATGATACTTTAAGTAATGCACTGGGCATTTATGAGCGTAATGCCGGTCTGTTGAAGGATTTTAATATTTTATATAAAGAAATTCCCCTTACATCAGAAGGTTTGCCTGATTTAGAAAATTTAAAATGTGCACTTTCTTCTAGGACAAAATTAGTATTAATTCAGCGTTCCAGGGGATATCAAAATCGACCTTCACTCAGTATAAAAAAAATAGAATCCATAGTAAAAACGGTCAAAGATTTTAACCAAAATATTGTATGTCTGGTGGACAACTGTTATGGAGAATTTGTAGAAAACAAAGAACCCACAGAAGTAGGAGCAGATTTGGTTGTTGGTTCATTAATTAAAAATCCTGGTGGAAGTTTAGCCCCAACTGGTGGTTATGTTGTAGGAAAGCAAGAGTTAATTGAAAAAGTTGCATCATCCCTAACAGCACCGGGTTTGGGAAGTTCAATAGGTGCAAGCCTGACAGATCCCCGCCTGCTGTTTCAAGGGTTTTTTATGGCTCCCCTTGTGGTAACAGAAGCTTTAAAAGGTGCAATATATACTGCTTGTCTTTATGAAAAGTTGGGTTTTGAAGTAAGTCCAAGATATGACGAATATCGTACTGATATAGTTCAAGCTATTAAATTTAACGATCAGGAACTTTTAGAAAATTTCTGCCATTATTTGCAGAGATTTTCTCCCGTAGATTCTATGGCAGTTCCTGAGGCATCATGGCTTCCTGGTTATAGAGATAAAATAATTATGGCTGGGGGAACATTTATTCAGGGATCATCTATTGAATTAAGCGCAGATGCTCCAGTTAAACCTCCGTATTGGTTATACCTTCAGGGAGGTATTTCATACGAGTATACAAAAATAATAATTAACAAAACTACTGAAAAATTATTTGAGAAAATAAAAAAATAAAACATAGTTGAAAGGAGATTTGGGTTAAGTGAATGCCGAAGAGAAGGGCAAGATTTTACAGGCAGCAGACGATAGGGATGTAAGGTTTATAAGACTCCAATTCACGGATATACTGGGAACCTTAAAAAATGTAGCGGTGACAGTTAACCAGCTGGAAAAAGCTCTCGATGGTAAAATTGTTATTGATGGTTCTTCAGTCAATAAATATTGTTTAAAAACCGAAAAAAATCTATTTTTGTTTCCAGATCCTTCAACTTTTGTAACATTTCCATGGAGACCTCAAGAAGGAGCAGTAGCAAGACTTATTTGCAGTCTTTATGATGAGAACGGGGAACCAGCAAAATGCTGTACAAGATCAGTGCTCCAAAGAATTCTTGGGGAAGCTCAAGAGAGGGGCTATTCCATACATATTGGTCCAGAAGCAGAATTTTTTCTTTTTTTAGTTGATGAGCATGGGAAACCAACAACAGAAACTCATGATAAAGGAGAGCATTTTGATCTTACTCCTTTGGATTTAGGGGAAAACGCCCGAAGGGATATGATTATTACCCTTCAAGATATGGGAATAGATGTTGAAACTTCGCATCATGAAAAATCCCCTGGACAGCATGAAATAGTTTTTAAACCAAGTGATGCACTTTCTGCTGCAGATAATATTGTCACATATAAATTTGTAATAAGAACCATTGCCCAACGTCATGGGCTTCATGCAACATTTATGCCAAAACCAATAAAAGGACTTTCTGGATCGGGAATGCATCTGCGTTTCTACTTATTCAAAAATAATAAAAAGTTATTTATTCAAGAGGCGGGATTAGAAGGGGAAAGTAATAATGACATGGCTTATTTTATGGGTGGCATATTTAAACATGCTCGTTCTCTAACTGCCCTTGCAAATCCCACTATAAATTCATATAAAAGGCTATGGGGTGATAACGATACTCCCCGTTGTATGAGTTGGTCATATTACTCTAATAAATCTTTTATAAAAATTCCCTTAAAAAATTTAGGAGAAAGTTTTATAGAATGGCGAAGCCCAGATCCTTCATGCAATCCCTATTTAACTATAGCAGCAGCCGTTAGAGCGGGAATTAGAGGCATAGAGGAAAGGATTAATCCACCTAAACCCAATGAAAATATAGATGATTCATGTTCAGAGTTTTATAATTTTAATGATGAATTTCAGCTTCCCAAAAATTTAGAACAGGCCCTCATAACATTAATGTCTGATAAATACTTGAAAAGTGGTTTGGGAGAGCATCTAGTAGAAAGTTATTTTAAAATTAAAATTCAAGAGTGGAACTCTTACTCAAAGGAAGTACATCCGTGGGAAATTGAAAACTATCTTCACAAATTTTAAAAGATTAGTTTAAAAGATTAATATATTTGTCTTATTCTCAATAACATTTTTTCTCTAATATTTTCTTATAAGTCCAAGTACTTTGCCTAATATCATCACTTTTTTTAAAAATATAGGCTCCATATAACGATTTTCTGGTTGAAGTCTTATGAAATCTTTTTCTTTATAAAATCTTTTAACGGTTGCTTCATTTTCTATTAGTGCAACTACAATATCACCGTTATCTGCATAATTTTGCTTTCTAACTATTATGATATCGCCGTCAAAAATTCCCGCTTCAATCATACTGTTACCTTTGACTTTAAGCATGAAAATATTTTCACTGTTACCTAAAAAATGACTAGGAAGAGAAAAATAGTCTTCAATGTTTTCATCCGCAAAGATGGGTTCACCAGCAGTAATTCTTCCCACTATGGGAACATGAATAATGTTTGATTTGATATCTGAGTTTCTGTCATTTATTGCTGCTTTATCAGCGTTTTTTATTAACACCTCAATTGCCCTTGGTTTGGAAGGGTCCCTTCTCAAATAGCCTTTCTTTTCAAGTTTGGTTAAATGATTATGAACTGTTGAGCTTGATTTTAAGCCAACAGCTTTTCCAATTTCCCTCACTGATGGAGGATATCCTTTTTGTTCTATTTCATCTATTATAAAGTTTAAAATTTTTTTCTGAATATGGGTTAAATCTGAATTCATTAGAAAACCACCTCATTTTTTTAACTATTATACTAAAAATTACTCTAGACAGCAAACGTTTGTTCTTAATTGGCTTTGAAAAGAAAACAAATGTTTTATATAATAAAGCCAAAACAGCAAACATATGTTTGGAGAGGGAAAAATTGAGAAATAGTATAATGGTAGTTATATTATTATGCTTATTTTTATCTCTGTTCCTAATATATCTTTGGGATAAAGCAGAAAATAATAATTACAGGCATGTTATAATTGTTACTGTAGATGAAGGAGATACCCTTTGGGGCATAGCTGAGAAATACCAATATGGAAATGCTGATATAAGACAAATTGTTTCAGAGATCAAAAAAATAAATCATCTTAATGGGGAATTTATCCATCCTGGGCAGAGGTTAGCTGTCCCCATACTCGATGATCCTCAAGATTTCTTGACAATAAATAAAAGTTACAACCTAGAATAAATAAGCAATCCTACTAAAAAGCCCAATATACTAGCAATATTTATGTTCAATATAAAACCAAAGGTAAGTTTGATTACTATTAAGTTAAAAGTCACTGGGCTGAATCCCATTGCTTTACTGTAGTTTAAAATAGGGAAGGTGCTGCCTAAAGCTTGCCCGATTAACAATCCCAATAAACTTCCTAGAAAAAGTAGTAAAATTAAAAACCAAATATTTTTTAAAGATCTGCTCATTGTTAAAACACCTCGCATTATACCCAATTAATGACAATTAAATTATTTTTATTCTATGTTTTAGATTAAAATTCCTATTTTTATTTTTTTTAAAAGGAACTGCAAGAAGGATGTTGAAGTTTTGAAATATAGAAATTAATTTTATTATTGTTTAAAGAAAATAGGAGGTGCAATTAGCTTTGGCTGTTTGGTATTGTACTAAGTGCGGAAATGAACGTGAAGCAAAGTGTAAACCAAGAAAGTGCCCCAATTGTGGTGAAAGTGGAACATATGAAAAGAAAGATTAGTAGTAAAATTATTAAACAGAAGAAAGTAAATTAATGAAGGTAATATATAATATAATTTGTGGAAGGAATTGTTTGGGATTTAGGGGAGGGCTTGAAAATATGTTAGTTAGAGATATAATGACCAAAAATGTTATTACTGCTAGTCCAAATAATACAGTCCTTGATGCTTTAAAAATTGTAAAAATTCATAAAATAAGGCATCTTCCAATAGTGGATGGGGAAACTTTGGTGGGAATAGTTTCTGATAGGGATTTAAGAAGTGTGAGCCCTTCGATACTTGCTTCTATGGATATAGATATTCTTGAAAAAACTTTAGTAAAGGATATAATGATAAAAGATGTTATAACTATATCACCTAATGAATCTGTGGAGGAAGCTGCTCGTTTACTTTATAAGCATAAAATTGGATGTCTGCCTGTTATAGAAAATGATAAATTAGTTGGAATTGTCACCGATGGTGATATATTATACTGTTTTGTGGAGAAGTATCATATAGATGCGGATGATGTTTTGTAATTAGTCATAATCTTTTTAAACATGAGATATAGACCTTAGAGTAGATTAAAGTGAATTCAATAAAAAAAGACTGCTTTGCGGAATTTACCTGCTTACTTGACATTGAATTTATACTATGATAGTATAAAAAATGCAGTTTTAAAGTGCGGCAGTGGCGGAACTGGCAGACGCGCTAGGTTCAGGGTCTAGTGGGCTGGCGCCCGTGGGGGTTCAAATCCCTTCTGCCGCACCAAGAAAATCAAGGCTTCCGGGGTTTTGCAAATCCTGGAAGCCTTTCTAAAACACCTAAAATAATGCAATTTTAATGCAATTGTAGCTGGAAAAAAATTATCAGGGGTCGTGTTGTTGTGCTGTTGAAAGGGATTATGAATTAGAAAGAATTTTTGTCTATTTAGCCCTGTGTTATCGCAGGGCTTTTCACTTTTTGCAAAAGCAGAGAATTATCTTCAAAGAATATATCTTTTTAAATTTTTATAGGCGTAGAGCATCCTATGAGAGTTTTTAGGGGCTATTATTCATATACAGTAATGATTTGTATACAATAAGACATAGGGAAACCGCATGATTAACCGAATATATACAAAAAGTGCCGGTCTGTTTTTGACCGGCCATTAAAATTATATTTTAAAATTTCTTTATCCTCTTACTAAGAATCTGTTTTAATCTCATGCTGAAAAATACGATTTTGGATAATTTTGTTAATTACAGTCAAACCCACTCCTATGAGTGACAGCGCTGCTAGGATATATAGTGCCTGGGAATACCCCCCCGGAGGCTTCTTTGATACGTGCAATTAGCAATGGTCCGAAGATAGCTGCTGCTCCGTATGCTGTAAACATCCAACCATAGTTTATTCCCAAATTTTTTGTTCCAAAGTAATCTGCGGTTATAGCTGGCATTAATGCCAGGTATCCTCCAAAGGAAAATGCTGCTGCGCAAATTCCAACAACATAACTGGCATAGGTTGTTGCATGCGGCAGTACAAAGAAAAGGTCTACAGCGTATACAGAGAACATAAGGAATATGGAAAGGTTTCTCCCAATTCTGTCAGATACAGCACCCCAGAAAAGCCTACCCAGACCGTTGAAAATTGCTAGGACGCCAACTGCTGCTGCCGCTGTTTCCTTACTTAAGCCAACCATTTCTTCTGCCATAGGTGCAGCCTGTGAAATAATCATTAATCCTGCTGAAGCTCCTAAAAAATACATTGTCCATGCAATCCAAAAACGTAATGTGCGGAGCATTTCTCCTGGAGAATAGTCTTCTCTCAACGTAATTCCTTTGGCACTTGCTTCGGTTTGTGGCGGGTTCCAACCTTTAGGCTTCCAGCCCTGAGGTGGATTCTGTAGTAATTGAGCAGATCCTGCAACTGCAATTAAAAATATAATACCAAGAATGGCAAATGCGTTTAAAACTCCATATTTTATAATAAGTTTTGCTGCAAGAGGTGCAAAAACCAGAGAACCCGCACCAAATCCAAATACTGCAAATCCTGTCATCATGCCCCTTTTATCGGGGAACCACTTAACAATGGTTGCGATTGGGGTTACATAGGCAAATCCTACACCAGTTCCGGCAATAACTCCATAAGAAATGTAGAGCATGGTCAGAGAATTTGTTCGGCTGGCCAGTAAGCAGCCAGCGCCCAAAAGTATTCCTCCTACCGTACCTACAAGTCTTGGACCTACCTTATCCTGCCACAGCCCTGCAAAAACCATTGCGATGGTGAAAAACACGAGGCAAATAGTAAATGCCATGGATGCTTCTGTTATGGTCCAGCCGAATTTTTCCATCAAAGGGTTTCTGAATACACTGTATGCGTACAGTGTGCCAAGGCAAAGCTGAATAATAATACCCGCAACGACTATCAACCATCGATTGGGAAGTTTTTTTGCAGTAACCTCTGTAGTTTTATCCATTGAAATCACTCCTTATCTGTGTACTGGCTTTTAATGCGCTCAATTACAGTAGGATCTGCCAGCGTAGTGGTATCTCCAAGAATTCTACCTTCAGCAATATCCCTCAACAGCCTGCGCATAATTTTTCCACTTCGAGTTTTGGGAAGTTCAGCAGTGAAATATATTTTTTCTGGTTTCGCAATGGCACCAATTTTTTTACCGACATGCAGCTTTAACTCATTTTCCAGTTCTGGTGTTCCTTTTACACCTTCTTTTAGGGTTACAAATGCCACAATACACTGCCCCTTAATATCATGACTTTTCCCTATAACAGCCGATTCAGCAACACTGGGGTGATCAACAAGGGCACTCTCAACTTCCATTGTGCCTATCCTATGACCAGAAACATTTATTACATCATCAACCCTGCCCAGCAGCCAAAAATATCCATCTTCATCTTTTTTAGCCCCATCTCCTGGGAAGTACATATTCTTATATTTACTCCAGTAAGTATCAATATATCTTTTTTCATCACCATAGATAGTTCTCAGCATAGAAGGCCAAGGTGATTTTATAACCAAGTATCCACCTTGTCCCGGCTCCACAGGATTCCCATAATTATCAACTACATCAGCTTCAATGCCTGGTATTGGTATCGTTGCTGAACCTGGTTTTGTTGCTACAATGCCCGGCAGAGGACTAATTAGAATAGAGCCTGTTTCTGTTTGCCACCAGGTATCCACAATGGGACATTTTTCATTACCGATATATTTATGGAACCATATCCATGCTTCAGGATTTATGGGCTCACCAACAGTTCCTAAAAGACGCAGACTTGATAGATCGCATCTACGAGGATATTCGATTCCCCAGCGCATAAAAGATCTTATTGCCGTTGGTGCTGTATAAAAGATAGTTACTCTGTATTTTTCGACTATTCTCCAAAAACGGTCTTTATCTGGATAATCGGGGCCTCCTTCATACATTACTACTGTAGCACCGTTTGATAAAGGACCGTAAACCACATATGAATGTCCCGTAATCCAGCCTATATCTGCTGTACACCAATAAATATCATCCTCTTTTATGTCAAATATCATATAAGTTGTTGTGGTAACTCCGGTCATATAGCCACCAGTTGTATGAACAATACCTTTTGGTTTTCCAGTGGTCCCACTTGTGTATAATAGGAAGAGCATATCTTCAGAATCCATGGGTTCAGGTTCGCAGTATGTTTCTGCTTTTTCCATTAATTCGTCCCACCAATAGTCGCGATCCTTATGCATGTTTACCTTCTTCTTATCTTCTCCCCGTTGAAAAACAACTACTTTTTCAACACTGGGGGCATTTTTTAGAGCTTCATCCACATTGTCCTTAAGGGGAATAAAGTTTCCTCTGCGGTATCCACCATCTGCAGTAACTACAATTTTGCTCTGACAGTCGTTAATGCGTTCCCGTAATGAATCAGCGCTGAAACCACCAAAAACTACGCTGTGTGGAGCTCCAATACGGGCACATGCAAGCACTGCAATTGCTAGTTCAGGTACCATGGGCATATAAATTGTTACTCTGTCACCTTTTTTTACTCCAAGGTTTTTAAGTACATTTGAAAATTTGTTAACTTCGTAATATAGGTCTTCATATGTTAAAACTCTCTGCTCACCCGGCTCTCCCTCCCAAATAATTGCAGGTTTTTGTCTTCGATGGCTTTTAAAATGACGGTCAACGCAATTGTAAGAGGCATTTAATTTGCCACCAATAAACCATTTTGCAAAGGGAGGGTCCCATTCCAGAACTTTATCCCATTTCTTAAACCAATGAAGGCGTTCTGCTTGTTTTGCCCAATAAGCTTCTCTATCCTTTGCGGCTTCTTCATATATTTTTGGATCATTTACGTTTGCCTGGGCTCTAAACTCGTCACTGGGCTTAAATAACCTTTTCTCTTCTAATAGTCCTTCAATTGGGCTTTCCGATTTTTGTTTTTCCATTGCAGTCACAATATTACCCCCTTTTAAAAATTATTCCCTGCAAATTACGCAGGAAAGATATTTTGTGATTTTATTTTATAAATTCAAGAAAAAAGGGTAAATAATTATTCGGTAGGGAGTAAAAAACCGCGGATGGGAAGAATAACAGCTCGGGTTTTTGTAAATTAGGAAGATTAAAAACTCCCAAAATACTTCTTAATTGATTTTTAGGTATTTTGGGACTAAAATTCTTCCGTTTACCTTTATTTTTTGTGTATTTTGTTTTAAAAATAGTTTAGTTTAGATAGGGCGGGATAAATAACAAACAGTGATTTTAAAGAAAAGAAAAGAAAAGAAAAGAAAAAAATGGGCGAAAAGTTTAGCCCATTTCTTGGTTAAAATTTCGTGTTTTAATACTTTATTTAAAGTAAATATTATTTGATGTAATGGGACGTAGCCAAAGGGTAAGGCAGCGGGCTTTGGCCCCGTCATCGTTGGTTCGAATCCAACCGTCCCAGCCATTTTTTTATTTATTTTCATCAACTTTATTTTTACTAAGCAGAATTTCTTCTAACCTAGTAACTCTTTCTGAAAGCACTTCAAATTCTTGTTTAGTTACAAATTTATTGGTCATTTTTACCTTATCTATCTCAGTTTTTACAATTTCTTTTATTCTTTCTCCTTCTTCCTTACCTTTTTCCACTAAAATATTTAATAACTCGTTGGCTTCTTCTTTTGTAATTTCACCTCTTTTTACCATTTCATCAAAAAGTTTTTCTGCTTTTTCTTTAGTGATAGAAATTGCACCTAAACCTAAAAGAAAAGCTTTTTTTATTCCTGAAATCATAAGTTATCACTCCTTAAATTTTTTGATTGAATGATTAAATAAATAATGTATTTTCTAATTTTTATAACGGTAATTTTAAAATTTTTCAATTTTCTTTTTTTTAGCGGCAAAAATAGAAATGTTTCATACAACTTTTTAGATTCCTTATGGAACTCAGTCTTGACTACGATTTTTTTCTTCATTATAATAGAGCTTGCGTAGTACGGGGCGTAGCGCAGCTTGGAAGCGCACTTGGTTTGGGACCAAGGGGTCGTGGGTTCAAATCCCTCCGCCCCGACCACATTTAAAAAACTTGAGGATGCCGACGTAGCTCAACAGGCAGAGCAGCTGACTTGTAATCAGCAGGTTACCGGTTCAAATCCGGTCGTCGGCTCCATATTAGTTACATTATATCACCTTTTATATATTTAAGTTAAATGATTAAAAAATTATTTATATGATTAAAAAATGGGACTAAGCAGCAAACTTGGTCCCATTTTTATTTTATCTTTTTATACTTTATTTTTCCATTGCTAATTATTATTAAACAATTTAACAGGGTTTAGAGCTTCCTTCATTTTTGGGAAGGGGATATAAGTCAAGCTGAAGGATGTTGCTTAGAAACCAATAAAGGGAATATTGGCGCAGTACTTCTATTTTTTCATCATATCCCATATCCTCAATCCAATCATGATCTAAAATTACTTTTTCAAAATAATTTAGAATGTCGGCTACTCTTTTACTGCTTGCCTCTCCGGGAATAGTCGGTTTATCAGTTTTGGGTATAACCACCTCAATTTCATATACCCTTTCGTTTTTGCCGTCCTTTTTTATTTCTGTATGAATTTTCATGTAAAAAATTTCCCCCTTTAATTTCTTTTTTGTTGTTATTTTTTAGCTACCATTCAAAAGTTCAACATAAAAGTATGGTTTCCTTCTTAAAACTTAATAGCAGTAATAGTTTGCCCTATCTAAAAAACGCAGCTGAACTGCCTCCGCAATATGTTCAGCATTAATCTTAGATTTATTTTCAAGATCTGCTATGGTCCTGGCTATTTTTAAAATTTTGTTGTGTGCTCTCATACTTATTTTCAGTTTATCAAAAACTTTTTCAAGTAATTTATTAGCTTCCATTGTTGTTTTGCAGAATTGATAAACCATTTTTCCTTCAAGCTCTGCATTGCTGCTGATATTTAGCCCTTGGTATCTTTTTCTTTGGATGTTTCTTGCAGCTGTAACTCTTTCTCTAATTTTTTCTGATGATTCACTTTTTTTATCATTTTTTAAATCTTTATATTTTAATTTTGGAACTTCAATGTGTATATCTATTCTATCCATTATAGGACCGGAAACTTTACTTACATACCTTTGTATTTGAAAAGGAGTGCAGCTGCATTGGTTTTCCTCATCTAAATAAAACCCACATGGGCATGGATTCATGGCTGCTACAAGGCTGAAGTTTGAAGGAAAGGTAATTGTAGCTGATGCTCTAGAAATTGTTATTTTTTTATCTTCCAAAGGTTGGCGCAGAGCTTCTATAACATCCCTTCTAAATTCGGGTAGTTCGTCCATAAATAAAATACCGTAGGTTGCTAAGCTTATTTCACCTGGCCTTGGAACTTGTCCTCCACCAATAATACTTGAAGCTGAGGCAGTATGATGGGGTGTCCTGAAAGGCCTTTTTGTTACTAAAGGGGTTTCAGGGTCAATCAAGCCGGATACACTGTATACTTTTGTTATCTCAAAAGCTTCTTCTGCACTCAATGGAGGAAAGATGCCGGGAAGACGCTTAGCTAGCATGGTTTTACCTGAACCAGGAGGACCTATCATTAGAACATTATGCCCTCCAGCAGCAGCAATTTCTAAAGCTCTTTTAGCATTTTCTTGTCCCTTAACCTCAGAAAAATCGGGATAATCCATAATATTTTTTGAAAAGAGACTTTCTATATCTGCTTTTACGGGAGGAATAATTTTTTCATTGTTTAAAAAAAGCACTGCATCATTAAGAGTTTTAGGGGCTATTACTTCTATATTACTTGCTAATGAGGCTTCAAAACTATTATCAGGGGGTACTAAAAAAACAGAGTTTTGGTATGCTTCAGCTATGTACAGTGCCATAGGAAGAATGCCATGGGCTTTTCTTAGTTCACCTTTTAGTGAGAGCTCACCAACAAAAAATTTGTTCTTTAGATTTTCAATTGATATTTGTTCTGTTGCTGCAAGAATTCCAGCTGCAATGGGGAGATCAAATTGAGAACCTTCTTTTTTTATGTCGGCTGGAGCAAGATTAACAGTTATTCTCTGCATAGGGAAATCAAAGCCTGAATTTTTTATTGCAGCTCGCACTCTATCTTTGGACTCTTTTACTGCGGTGTCAGGAAGTCCACAAATATAAAAACCCGGCAGGCCGGGGGAAACATCAACTTCTACTTGCACTGCATATCCTTCTACACCTTTTGTTGAACAGCTTTCGACTACTGCAAGCATTCTTAGCCTCCTTCTGATATTTATTTGGACTTTTCTAATTATGCTTCTACAATTTAGGCATTTCTCCTTTTTAAAGATTTGAATAATTGTTTTAGAAAAGTGGCAGATAAATATATAAATTAGACATGATATACTGGTTACCGTAAATATAATATTAAATTTTATTTAACTTTAAGGAGGAAATTTTTTTATTTGCACGAATGTAGGGTACAAAAAATGGAAGTGTGATGCTAATGCAAATGCCTATTGAAGCCTATTGGGCTGCTTTTAACTGCTCTAAAATGGGATATGAAAATATACTTAAGATTATTGATTTTTTCGGCTGTCCTAAGAAAGCTTGGGAAGCTCCCAAAAAAGAAATTACAAATATTGTACCCGTAAATATCTCTTTAGAGCAATTTTTTAGTTTTAGAGAAACATTTAATATCGAGCACTATTATGAACAGGTAATAAAAAATAGGGCAGAAATAATATCTATTAATGATAGACGTTATCCTCTGAACTTAAAAAATATTCACAGAGCACCTCCTGTAATTTATGTAAAAGGAAAATTACCAGATACATCTTTTTTACATATTGCCGTGGTGGGAACAAGAAAAGCAACCATCTACGGCAAGCAGGTAGCAAGAAAAATTTCTTTTGATTTAGCTTCACAAAGTACAGTAATAGTCAGCGGCCTTGCTCGTGGGATAGATTCAAGTGCTCATAGTGGAGCTTTGGAAGCAGGGGGAAAAACTATTGCCGTTTTAGGCTGCGGCATTGATATTGTTTATCCTCGAGAAAATAAAAGGCTTTTTGATAAAATCTGCGAGGAAGGGGCGGTAATAACAGAATTTCCCCTGGGGACTCCTCCTGCAAAACAAAATTTTCCAGCACGAAATAGAATTATAAGCGGTTTATCTTCAGGTGTACTTGTGGTGGAATCGCCTAGGAAAGGAGGAGCCCTAATTACTGCTGATTTTGCTTTAGAGCAGGGAAGAGATGTATTTGCAGTACCTGGATCAATTTTGAGCAAAACCGGCGAAGGCAGTAATAATTTAATAAAAGAAGGGGCAAAGCTTGTGGAAAGTGCAGAAGATATTCTTGAAGAATACAGAAATTTTGAGGATGATAGGTATAGTTCTTCTTTTAATAAATTTGATAGGGATTTAGGCAGCATAAGTCCAGCTATGAAGCAGATTATAGACCTTCTTTTAGGGGGACCTATGCTGATAGAGGAGTTATGCCATTACACAGGCAAGTCAGCAGCTCAGCTAAATGTATTAGTTACACAGCTGGAACTAATGGGGCTGGTTGTTAGAGGAGAAGGAAAAGTATATCTTATGATATGATGTAAAAAATCTTTTTTGAGGTGAAGGTAGTGGCGAACATATTGGTAATTGTAGAATCTCCTACAAAGGCAAAAACAATAAAAAGGTTTTTGGGAAAAGGATACACTGTAAAGTCCAGTATGGGACATGTAAGGGATTTACCTAAAAGCCAGCTTGGAGTTGATGTGGAAAATAATTTTGAGCCTAAATATGTAACAATAAGGGGTAAAGGTGAAATATTAAAAAATTTGCGAGCAGAAGCTCAAAAAAGCTCAAAGGTCCTCCTTGGTCCCGACCCCGATAGAGAAGGGGAAGCAATAGCATGGCATCTGAAAGAGATTTTAAAGTTAAACGACAGCAAGTGTAGAATTGAATTCAATGAAATAACAAAAAATGCAATTTTGAAAGCTGTTAAAGAACCAAAGGAAATTGATCAAAGAAGAGTAGATGCCCAGCAGGCACGGCGAATTTTGGACAGATTGGTGGGATATAATTTAAGTCCCTTTTTGTGGAAAAAGGTAAAAAAAGGTTTAAGCGCTGGGAGGGTTCAATCTGTAGCTGTAAAGTTAATATTGGAGAGAGAAAGAGAAATTGAGGATTTTAAACCGGAGGAATATTGGAGCCTAACAGCTCAGCTTACAAACGGTGAAGATATACTAGAAGCAAAATTAGTATCAAAAGGCAATAAAAAAATTCATATAAGCAGCGAAGGACAAATAAATGAAATTTTAAAAGATTTGAAAGAAAAGCCCTTCGTTGTTAAAACAATTAAGAAAAAAGAGAGAAAACGTAAACCTTTAGCTCCTTTAATTACCAGTACCCTTCAGCAGGAAGCATCAAAAAGATATAATTTCAGCGCTAAAAAAACTATGCTGATTGCCCAACAGTTATATGAAGGCATTGATTTGGGGGGGAAGGATGGAATTGTAGGATTAATAACTTATATTAGAACAGATTCTACTAGAATTTCTGATGAAGCATTGAGCAGCTGTAGAACTTATATTGCCGATAAATTTGGTAAGGAGTATGTGCCTGATAAACCCAATATATTTCCCAGCAAAAAAGGAGCCCAGGAGGCTCATGAAGCTATAAGACCAACATCAGTTTCACGGGATCCTGAAAGTATAAAAACAGCTCTTACAAGAGACCAATTTAAAATTTACTCACTAATATGGGAAAGGTTTATAAGCAGTCAAATGAAACCTGCTGTTTTTGATGTTACGGAAGTGGAAATTGCTGCTTGTGATTACTTGTTTAAAGCTACAGGGTCTATTCTACGTTTTTCTGGATTTTTAAAGGTTTTTTCCAATGATGATTTTATGGAAAAGGAAGCATTATTACCAGAACTATCAGAAGGAGAAGTATTAGAAGTTAAGAAACTTGAACCTAAAAAACATTTTACACAGCCTCCCCCAAGATATACAGAAGCTAGTTTGGTTAAAACCCTTGAGGATCTGGGGATTGGAAGACCAAGTACATATGCTCCTATTATAGACACCATTTTAACCAGAGGATATGTTGTTAAAGAAGACAAGTATTTTGTACCCACTGAACTGGGTGCTGTCGTAACGGATCTCCTTGAAAAATATTTCAGCGACATAATTGATGTGGAATTTACAGCTGCTATGGAAGAAAATTTAGATAAAATAGAAGAAGGAAAGCAGGAGTGGAGAAAAGTAGTTGAAGATTTTTACAGACCTTTTAAAGAAATATTAAAAAAAGCTGAAGAAGAAGTTGAAAAAATAGACGTTGGAGAAGAAGTGACAGATAAAGTTTGTGAAAAATGCGGTAGAAACTTAGTTGTTAAATACGGACGTTATGGCAAGTTCCTTGCCTGTCCTGGATACCCTGAGTGCACGAATACAAAACCTTTTTTAGAAAAAGTAGGGGTTAAATGTCCGGAATGCGGTGGTGAAATTGTCGTACGTAGAAGCAAAAAGGGTAGAAAATTTTATGGATGTGAAAATTTTCCCAAATGTGAATTTATTTCGTGGCACAAGCTTACTGAAAAAAATTGTCCCCAATGCAACAGCATGCTGATTGAAAAGGAGACAAAAAAAATTAAACGTGTTGTTTGTTCAAATCAAAGCTGCCAGTATGAAGAAACATTAAACAACAAGGATAGCAACAATACTAATGCAGAAAAGAAAGAGGGGGAAATTATTTGACGGACGTAGTTACCGTTATAGGCGGCGGTTTGGCAGGAACTGAAGCATCCTGGGTTTTAGCTGAGCGGGGAGTAAAGGTTATTTTGTTTGAAATGAGGCCTTTTGTTAAAACCCCAGCACACCATACGGGTTACCTAGGGGAATTAGTATGCAGTAATTCTTTAAGATCTTTATCTTTGGAAAATGCTGCGGGTCTTTTAAAGGAAGAAATGAAATTACTGGGTTCTTTAATAATGCAGTGTGCTTTAGAAAATGCGGTACCTGCGGGTGGTGCTCTGGGAGTTGATAGGGAAGCATTTGCAAAGTGTATAACTGCTAAAATAGAAAATCATCCCAATATTGAAGTTGTCCGCAAAGAGGTCAAATCCATTCCCAGTGGGATAGTTATAATTGCCTCAGGGCCATTGAGTTCCCCAGCTTTAAGTGATGCTATCAGGGAACTTACGGGAGAAGAGCATCTATATTTTTATGACGCAGCTTCTCCCATTGTTATCGCAGAAAGTATAGATTTCAGCAAAACTTTTAAAGCTTCGCGTTATGGAAAGGGAGATCCTGATTATGTAAATTGTCCATTGACTGAGGAAGAATATTATGATTTTTATAAGAGTTTAATAGAAGCTGAAAGGCATCCTCTCCATGATTTTGAAAAGGAAATTTTTTTTGAAGGCTGTATGCCCATAGAAGTTTTGGCTCAAAGGGGAGAAAAGACTTTATTATTCGGTCCTTTGAAACCAGTGGGAATTATAGATCCTCGTACAGGGAAGCAGCCTTTTGCAGTTGTACAGCTGCGTCAGGAAAATCGTGAAGCAACTTTATATAATCTTGTGGGATTTCAAACAAATTTAAAGTGGCCCGAACAGAAACGTGTATTTTCAAAAATTCCAGCTTTAAAAAATGCAGAATTTATTCGATATGGTGTTATGCACAGAAATACATTTATTAATTCTCCAAAGCTTCTAAAGCCCACTTTACAATTTAAAAAAGATAAAAGATTATTTTTTGCTGGCCAAATTACGGGAGTAGAAGGATATATAGAATCCGCTGCTACAGGTATAGTTGCTGGCATAAATGCGGAAAGGCTTTTTCGCAATAAAAAGCTGCTGTGCTTTCCAAAGGAAACAGCGATAGGAGCTTTATGCAACTATATAACTTCTCCCAAAGATAATTTTCAACCAATGAACATTAACTTTGGGATAATTCCGCCTCTAGAAAAGAGAATTAAAAATAAGAAAAAGCGCAACTTAGCTTTATCAAAAAGAGCCCTTGATGCCATGAAAAAATTTATAAATGAAAACGGTTTATGAAGGGTTCTTTAAAGTTGAAAGTTGCTGGCAGGATTTAATTATGCTAACATTAATCTTGGTTGATTTAAAAAAGAGAGAGGAAAGTAAAGTGAAAGAATTAAAATTTTCAGATTTGATTGAACCTTTTTGCAACTATCTTTCTGCAGAACGCAATTTGTCAAATAATACAGTAAAAAACTATAAAGCTGACCTCCTTCAATTTGAAAATTTTTTAAAAGATAAAAAAAGCATTTACGAAATAAATAAAATTGATCATTTAGCAATTAGAGAATTTCTTTCTTTTTTACAGGAAAAAGGCTGTGAAAAAAGAACAATTGCAAGAAAAATTTCCTGTCTAAAAAGCTTTTTTAAATTTCTTAAACGCTTGGATATAATATCAAATAATCCAATGCAGAAGGTTAAGTCTCCAAAAGTGGGAAGAAAATTGCCCACCTTTTTGTATGCCGAAACTATGGAAAATATATTAAAAAGGCCTGAAAACAATCTGTTAGGAATAAGAGATAGAGCCATATTGGAAATGCTTTATGCCACTGGAATGAGGGTTGGCGAACTGGTTAGTTTGAATAAAAACGATATTGATATGGAAAATAAGCAGGTAATTGTCCTAGGGAAAGGTGGCATTGAAAGAATTTTACCCCTAGGCAATTATTCAATTGAGGCTTTGAAAAATTATTTTAAAAATGTTCGTCCAATTTTTTTAAAGAGAGCTAAAGATAAGGATGCTCAGGATGCAGTTTTTTTAAGTCAAAAAGGAACACGCTTAACTTCTCGGGCAGTAAGGTATATTCTAGAAAAATATGCTGCTAAGGAAAGTTTAAGATTGAAAATTAGTCCCCATACTATAAGGCATTCTTTTGCAACACATCTTTTGGAGCAGGGAGCCGATCTGCGTGCTGTTCAAGAATTATTAGGGCATGTAAATCTTTCAACTACACAAATTTATACCCATGTAGACCGAAAAAGATTAAAAGATATATATATGAAGTTTCATCCCCGTGCTTAAATCCTTTAAGGAGGCTTTTTTTTTACAATGTTAATTGGAACAACAATTATTGGAGTTAAAAAAAATGGCGTTGTAGCTGTTGGAGGAGATGGGCAAGTAACTTTTAGTGGAAATAATACTATTTTGAAGCAAAAAGCATGCAAGGTTAGGCGATTATATAATGGAAAAGTGCTTGCAGGTTTTGCAGGTTCCGTTGCAGATGCTTTTACTCTTTTTGAAAAGTTTGAGGGAAAACTTGAAGAATATCATGGAAATCTGCAGAGAGCAGCTGTGGAATTGGCCAAAGAGTGGAGAACAGATAGGATGCTTAGACGCTTAGAAGCTCTTTTAGTTGTTGCTGACAAAAATGATCTGCTTATTATTTCAGGAAATGGAGAGGTGATCCAGCCGGATAACGACGTTGCAGCTATTGGTTCAGGTGGAGCTTACGCTCAAGCGGCAGCACTGGCACTGCTTAAATTTACTGATATGGAAGCTGAAGAAATTGTTAAAGAGGCCCTGTCAATTGCAGCTTCCATTTGTATTTATACTAATAACAATATATATGTGGAAAAGCTGTAATAAGGGGGGAATTGGGTGGAAGAGATTACTCCAAAACAAATTGTTCAGGAACTGGATAAATATATTGTAGGCCAATATGAAGCAAAAAAATGCGTAGCTGTGGCTTTAAGAAATAGACTTCGAAGGAAATTTTTGCCTGAAGACATACGTGATGAAATGGCTCCCAAAAATATTATTATGATCGGACCTACTGGTGTTGGTAAAACAGAAATAGCAAGACGTCTGGCAAAATTAGTGAAAGCTCCTTTCGTTAAGGTAGAAGCCACCAAATTTACTGAAGTAGGGTACGTGGGACGAGACGTTGAATCAATGGTTAGAGATTTAGTGGAAACATCAATTAGAATGGTAAAAATGGAAAAATTAAAAGAAGTAGAAGATAAGGCATTAAAAGAAGCTGAAAATAAACTGGTAGAATTATTAGTTCCATTTCCCCAAAGATCTCAATCATCAAAAAATCCATTTGAAATTCTGTTTTCAATGGGTAAACCTGAAGACCATACAGAAGAGGAAAGTGAGAAATATAAAAAAGTAAAAGAGCAAAGGGCAATAATTAGGGAAAAGCTTAGAAGAAAGGAATTGGAAGATGAAATTATAGAAATAGAAATTGAAGATACTAACGTTCCAGTTTTAGAGATATTTTCAGATGCCGGTATGGAGCAGATGGGGGTTAATTTTCATGAGCTTTTCGGAAATGTATTTCCAAAAAGGAAAAAAAAGCGAAAAGTTACAGTAAAAGAAGCAAGGAACATTTTAGCACAGCAGGAAGCTGAAAAGCTCATTGATATGGAAGAGGTAAAATCTTTAGGTATCAAGAAAGCCGAAGAAACGGGCATAATTTTTATCGATGAAATAGATAAAATCTGCAGTTCAGGGGGGCATTATGGACCTGATGTATCAAGGGAAGGTGTTCAGAGAGATATACTTCCTATTGTTGAAGGAAGTACTATAATGACAAAATATGGACCAGTAAAAAGTGACCATATACTGTTTATAGCTGCAGGAGCTTTTCATACAAGCAAGCCATCAGATTTAATACCTGAATTACAAGGGAGGTTTCCCATTAGGGTTGAACTGCACAGCTTGAATGAGGAACATTTTAAAAAAATTTTAACCGAACCTAAAAACTCATTAATAAGACTTTATTCTTCTTTGCTTGAAACAGAAGGGCATACAGTGGAATTCAAGGAAAGTGCCGTAGATGAAATCGCAAGAATTGCTTATCAAATAAACACCCAAACAGAAGATATTGGAGCCCGAAGGCTTCATACAATATTTGAAAGATTATTTGAAGATTTATTTTTTGAGGCTCCAGATTTAGAACCTCAAAAATTTATTATAGATAGGGAATTTGTGCGAAATAAACTTAAAGGAATTATTGAAGATAAAGATTTAACGAGATATATTCTTTAATTATTAAGGAGGAAAAAATGAAATCTTTATTGGAAAAAACTAGAAGCATAAACAGAAGGCTGCAGCAATATGCTGGCAAGCCGGTAAATTTCTATGATATTGCGGCCGTGCTTAGAGATATGATAGGTGCAAACTGCTATATTCTCAGCAAAGAAGGTGCAGTTTTGGGTTATGCTTTAATGGAGGGTTTTACATGTGATATAATGGAAGAAATTGTTTATCAATTATCCCGCTTCCCTGATGAGTATAATAAAGAACTTTTGAGCAACAATGAAACTAGGGCTAATATTACTCAGGAAAACAACAAATGCCTTTTTGATGAAAGAAAGTGCATATTTTCAAATAAATTGGTAACATCTGTGCCCATTGCTGGAGCTGGACAGAGGCTTGGAACTTTGGTACTGGCAAAATTTGATGAAAAATTTACTGAAGCTGACTTGGTGTTGGCCGAATATGGTGCGACAGTCATAGGTATGGAAATTTTGCGTTCAAAAGCTGAGAAAGCAGAAGAACAAGCCAGAAAAAAAGCTGCTGTTCATATAGCCTTAAACACCCTTTCCTATTCTGAGCTTGAGGCAGTGGAACATATCTTTGACGAATTAAAAGGATCTGAAGGAGTATTGGTGGCAAGCAAGATTGCAGATAGAGCTGGAATTACAAGATCTGTGATTGTCAATGCACTGAGAAAATTTGAAAGTGCTGGAGTTATAGAAACTAAATCTGTTGGTATGAAAGGAACATATATAAAAGTATTAAATGATATATTAATTGAAGAGCTGGCAAAATTGAAACAACAACCTAAATAATCTTTAATATAAGCAAATTCTTGCTATGATAAACAATATATGTTATACTACCCTTTGGCAAATACGCACGCACCTTGATGGAGTGGGTGGTGCTGTGGGGGCAGTTCCCACTTCAATTGATAGGTGCGGAGGAAAAACCAATAAGGAGGTGCAGTAATTGGCAGTAGTAACAATGAAGCAGCTTCTGGAAGCAGGGGTCCATTTTGGCCATCAAACGAGAAGATGGAACCCCAAAATGAAGCCTTATATTTTTACTGAGAGAAACGGTATATACATTATTGATCTTCAAAAAACTGTAAAAATGATTGAAGAAGCTTATAATTTCGTAAAAAACCTGGTAAGTGAAGGAGGAACTATTCTTTTTGTAGGAACCAAAAAACAGGCTCAGGATTCAATAAAAGAAGAAGCTGAAAGATGCGGCATGTTTTATGTAAATCAGAGATGGCTTGGAGGAATGCTTACAAACTTTCAAACAATAAGAAGTAGGGTTAATCGTCTATTTGAGTTGGAAAAGATGGAAGAAGCCGGCACTTTTAATCTTCTGCCCAAAAAAGAAGTTGCTAAATTAATGACAGAAAAGCAGAAACTTGAAAGGTTCCTCGGCGGTATAAGAAATATGGATAAGCTTCCAGGAGCTTTATACATTGTTGATCCTCGCAAGGAAAGAATTGCTGTTCGGGAAGCAAGAAAGTTAGGTATTCCCATTGTAGCTATTGTGGATACCAACTGCGATCCCGATGAGATTGATTATGTGATTCCAGGCAATGATGATGCCATAAGAGCTGTAAAACTATTAACAAGTAAAATTGCTGATGCCGTTATTGAAGGAAAGCAGGGAGTAGATACAGCACAAGAATTGGCCGTTGAAGAAGCTTAATGACAGGAAAGCAAAGGCAGGAAGGAACGTTTTCCTGCCTTTTTTTAAGACTTTTTAAAGAAAAAATAAGGGGGACATAGCAGATGGTAAAAGCTGAAGATGTTAAAAAACTGAGGAATAAAACTGGCGCTGGAATGATGGATTGTAAAAGAGCCCTTGAAGAAGCAGGAGGGGATATTGAAAAGGCAGTTGATATACTAAGGGAAAAGGGTTTAGCAAAAGCAGCTAAAAAAGCCGATCGAATAGCCACTGAAGGATTAGTCACCTCATACATTCACGGTAATGGAAGAATAGGAGTATTGGTTGAAGTTAACTGTGAGACAGATTTCGTTGCTCGAAACGATGCTTTTAAGAAGTTGTGCCATGACATTGCTATGCAGATAGCCGCTTCTAATCCTCAATATGTTTCCAGACAGGAAGTTCCTGAAGAAGTGATTGAAAAGGAAAAATCAATTCTTAGAGCCCAAGCTTTAAACGAAGGGAAGCCGGAAAAAATTGTTGATAAAATAGTAGAAGGAAGGCTGGAAAAATTTTTTGAAGAAAACTGCCTTTTAGAGCAGCCTTTTATTAAAGATTCTGATAAAAGTGTGCAGGACATTATAAATGAGTATATAGCAAAGTTAGGGGAAAATATAGTGGTTAGAAGATTTACTCGTTATGTTTTAGGAGAAGGACTGGAGAAAAAAGAAGAATGTTTTGCTGATGAAATTAAAAATTGACCCAAAAATAAAAAGATTTACTAAAGGATATTTTAATTATTATGTAGAAGTTCTCCAGCTGGAGGTAATCTCTAACCATGCAGAAAAAACCAAAATATAAAAGAATAGTTTTAAAAATCAGCGGAGAAGCTTTAGCTGGCGACAACGATTGGGGTATAGACCCAGAAACATTGAATTCCATAGCAGAACAAATAAAAGAAGTAAAAAATTATGGCGTTGAAATTGCTATTGTAGTAGGAGGGGGCAACTTGTGGAGAGGGGTTGCAGGCAGTGCCCAGGGAATGGATAGAGCAACAGCAGATTATATTGGGATGCTTGCAACTGTTATGAATTCTTTAGCCTTACAGGATGCTCTAGAAAGGGTTGGGGTTGATACAAGAGTACAAACAGCCATTGAAATGCGTCAGGTTGCCGAACCATATATAAGAAGAAGAGCAATAAGACATTTAGAAAAGGGCAGAGTTGTAATTTTTGCAGCAGGTACAGGTAATCCCTATTTTACTACTGATACCACTGCTGCTCTTCGTGCAGCAGAGATAGAAGCAGAAGTAATTTTAATGGCTAAAAAAGTTGATGGAGTTTACGATTCCGATCCTCGAATTAATCCTGAAGCCAAAAGGTATAAAGATTTGGGTTATATAGAAGTTCTTAATAAAGGATTAAAAGTTATGGATGCTACGGCAGCTTCACTATGTATGGATAATAAAATACCAATTATAGTTTTCAATATAAGGGTTAAAGGTAATATACTAAAAGTTGTGTTAGGTGAAGAAATTGGCACCTTTGTCGGGAGGGGTTCAAACAATGATAAATGAGATTCTTAAGCAGTGTGAAAAGAAAATGGAAAAGGCCGTTCAAAACTTGGGACATGAATTAGCTTCCATTCGTGCTGGTAGAGCCAATCCTGCGATTTTAGATAAAATTCAGGTTGATTATTATGGCGTCCCAACACCATTAAATCAAATGGCCAATATTTCTGCTCCTGAACCCCGTCTTCTTGTGATTCAGCCTTGGGATAAATCAGCTTTGGGAAATATAGAAAAAGCAATTTTGAAATCTGATTTAGGGTTGACACCCAATAATGATGGTAATATCATTAGGATAGCTATACCCCCTCTAACTGAAGAAAGAAGAAAGGAACTATTAAAAATTGTTAAAAAAATGGCAGAAGATAGTCGTGTCGCTATTAGAAATATAAGAAGAGAAGCAAACGAGGAAATCAAATCAATGGAAAAATCAGGTGAAATATCCCAGGATGATTCCAGGAGGCTTCAGGGAGAAGTTCAGGAGCTAACTGATAAGTATATTGAAAAAGTTAACGAAGTTCTCGAGCTGAAAGAAAAAGAAATTATGGAGGTTTAATCCGCTTTTGATCAAGAATATAGATTTAGTAGGTCTTTATGCTGATGAGGCTTTAAATTATTTAAAAGCCACCGGTCTTAATTATAAGTTATTATTTACACCAAATAGTGGCAGCGAACACCCCTATGAAAAAATGAGAGTAGTTAGACAAAAAAAATTGTCAAAAGAAACTATTGAATTAGTTTTGGTTTCTGAAATAACTTTTAATTATGGGAAAGGGGGTGGGAACGGTGGCTTATAGAATTACAGAAGACTGCACAGCTTGTGGAGTATGCGAAATGGAATGTCCAGTAGGGGCTATTGAAGAAGGAGACGGCATTTATGTAATTAATCAGGATGAGTGTACTGAATGCGGTAACTGCGTGGATGCCTGTCCTAATGGAGCCATTATCGAGGAGTAATTGGGAAACCCCCTCTATTAGAGGGGGTTTGCTATTAATAATTATATTATATTCTTTTTATGTTTGGGGAGGAAAGGTGATGGCAAAATTATTACTAGAAGTTTTAAAACCTAATATAATAACAAATTTGAACCAGACTGAAATAAATTATCTCAGCAAACTTTGGGTGGAAAAGCTTCCCCGGCACATAGCAATAATAATGGACGGGAATGGCCGCTGGGCACAAAAACGTATGCTTCCGCGAAGTGCAGGACATAGAGAAGGAGCAAATGCCCTTAAAAGAACTGTTGAATTTTGTGCTCAATTGGGTATAAAAGTTTTAACTGTATATGCCTTTTCTACAGAAAATTGGAAAAGACCCAAAACCGAAATAAATTTGTTGATGAATCTCTTAGTTGAGTATCTTCAAAAAGAAATGGATGCTTTGTGTAAAAACAATGTTAAAATAATAACTAGCGGAAAAATAGAAGAACTTCCCAGGGATGCATATGCGGAAATTTTAAAGGCAAAAAGTGTTTCTAAAAACAACACGGGCTTAATATTAAATGTTGCTTTAAATTACGGTTCTAGGGATGAAATTTTAAAAGCCGTTAAAGAAATTGCAGCTTTGGTTAAGGATGGTGTTTATGACATAGAAGATATTAATTATTCATTGATGGAAGCTCATTTATATACTAAAGGGCTTCCTGAGCCTGATTTGTTGATAAGAACTTCTGGGGAAAAAAGATTAAGTAATTTTCTTTTGTGGCAGTTAGCTTATACAGAACTTTTTTTTACAGATACATTGTGGCCTGATTTTGATAAAAAGGATTTATTAGAAGCACTTCTATCATATCAAAATAGAGAGAGACGATTTGGAGGATTAAAATAAACTTTATTATAAAAAAAGACGGTGATTAATTGTGCTGCGTCAGCGTATTTTAACAGCGTTATTGGGTATTCCCTTAATTATTTTAATTAGCTATTTTGGAGGTTATGTATTATTATTTTCTGTTATTATAATTTCATTATTATCTTTAGATGAGCTGTACAGGGCCTTAAAAAATACTGAAGTTCAATTCAGTAAATTTTTAGGATTTTTAGGAGCTGTATTATTTATATTAAACAGCCATTATTTTGGAGCTGGCAAAGTCGCGGAAACACTTTTATTAGTGGTTTTACTAAATTTATTTTACTATGTAATTTCATTTCCCAGAATAAAACCATCAGGAGTTGGACTAACTCTTTTTAGTTCAATCTATATTGGTTTCCTGCTGAGCTTTGCAATATTGTTAAGGAACATGGAAGAAGGATTCTTATTTCTTATGTTTGCCTTTATACTGACTTGGGCAACGGATAGTGGAGCTTATATAATTGGTCTGCTCCTTGGGAGACATAAATTACACAGCACCTTAAGTCCCAAAAAAACAATTGAAGGGTCAGTAGGAGGTATTCTTTTTCCTGTAATGGCTTCAATCATATTTTCATTTTTTATTCCCCAGGATTTAAACATTTTCAAATTTGTGGTATTAGGTATTTTAGTAGGGATTTTAGGCCAATTAGGTGATTTAACAGCTTCAGCTTTTAAAAGGCATGCAAATTTAAAAGACTTTGGCAGTATATTGCCTGGCCATGGAGGATTTCTTGATCGATTTGACAGCTTTTTAGTTATAGTTCCTTTAGTATACTATTATATTGCATATATATGCTAATTTGAGGTGAAGAAATGGATAGGGATATTAAAGATGTTCACCTTAAATATCTCCCCATTTTATACCAGACAGCAATTGCGGGAGGCCTTTGCGGCATATTTTATCTTACATACTATTTTATATTTCCTGCTGTGCGCCAAATAGTAAAATTTCTTATGCCCATTTTGGCTCCATTCATTATTGGTTGGGTAATTTCTTCATTAATTGAACCCATAGTAAACTATATTGAAAAGAACTTTAAAATCAAAAGGGGCTGGGCTGTTTTTATCTGTCTGGCAGCAATTTTTACTCTTTTAATTGCTGTTTTAGCTGTGGGGCTTTCAAAACTCGCTGCAGAATTGATTGGATTTTCTAAAATTTTTCCAAAGTATACTGATGATTTAACCAAATATTTTACAGGGGCACTTTATAATATTAAGGACATTTATAGAATTATCAATGTATCTCCCCAATTAATAAAAGGTTTTTCAGGAAATTTAAGCTCTTTGCTTGGCAGTTTTACCGATATAATATCAAATACTGCCAATACAATTTTAATGTTTCTAACCAACTTTGTACCCAATTTACTTTTGATTTTAGTTATTTCAATTTTAGCATCCTTTTTTATAAGCAGAGATAAGCATGTTATAGATTTTTTAGCAGCAAAAATTTTGCCCGATTCTGTATATGAAATGTATATAGCAATCAGTGAAGATGTAGGCAAAGCTTTATTTGGATATATAAGAGCGCAGCTAATTCTTATGCTTATAACAGCAATTCAAACAGTAATTGGTTTATATATATTAGGTGTGAAATATGCCTTAACTATGGGATTGGTGGTAGGTTTAGTTGATATCCTTCCCATTTTGGGACCAGGTGCCGTTTTGATACCCTGGATTATTTTTGAAATAATTAAAGGTAAATTCTTTATGGCTGTTGGATTAACCATTATATATGCTTTTATAATAATAGTACGACAACTGTTGGAACCGAAAATTGTAGCCGAAAATATAGGACTGCACCCACTGGCAACGTTGATATCCATTTACGTAGGGCTGAAATTATTTGGATTTATTGGTGTTATTTTGGGACCAATATTTCTTGTTATTGCAAAAGCTGCTTCTCGAGGAAGTATATTATCCAAATGGTTTTAGATTTCTGGGGGAAATAAAATGAAAAAAACTGTAGCACTTTTGGGTTCCACAGGTTCCATAGGCAGACAAACGCTGGAAGTTATTGAAGCAAATAAAAATAGTTTTGAAGTTTTTGCACTAGCAGCACATAACGAAATTAAAATACTTAAAGAACAAATAATAAAATTCAAGCCTGAAGTAGCAGTAGTTTCTGATGAAAAGGCTGCCAAAAAACTTTCTTTAGATCTTCATGGCTTTAAACATACAAAAATTTTATCAGGAGAAAATAGTTTAAATGAAATAGTAGCCAATCCTAAAGTAGATATAGCATTTATTGCAGTTAGCGGAACTGCAGGACTGCTGCCGACCTTAGCTGCTATTAAGACCGGAAAGATCATAGCATTGGCAAATAAGGAAACCCTTGTGGTTGCTGGACACATTGTAATGGAACAGGCAAAAAAATTTAAAGTACCAATTATTCCTGTTGATAGTGAGCATTCAGCAGTTTTTCAGTGTCTTCAAGGAAAAAACAAGTTACATATTAAAAAGATAATATTAACTGCTTCTGGTGGACCTTTTAGAAATTACAGTATTGAAGAATTGAAAAGAGTTACTCCAGAAATGGCACTTGATCATCCCAACTGGTCCATGGGAAAAAAAATCACTGTTGACTCAGCAACGTTAATGAATAAAGGGCTGGAACTTATTGAAGCAAGATGGTTGTTTGATATTCCATATAACCAATTAGAAGTTGTTATTCATCCTCAAAGTATCATTCATTCGATGGTAGAATTAATTGATAATTCAGTTTTTTCTCTTATGAGTATTCCAGACATGAAAATTCCCATTCAATATGCACTAACATGGCCTGAGAGGATGCCCATTTCAAATTCTGAAGAAATTGATTTTACAAAATTGAAAACTCTAACTTTTGAAAGTCCCAATCATAAATTGTTTCCCTGTCTCAAGCTTGCAAGGAGAGCAGGAGAAGAAGGGGGACTAATGCCTGTAGTTTTAAACGCTGCCAATGAAGTAGCTGTAGCTCTCTTTTTAGAAGAAAAAATTGGCTTTTTAGATATTCCCTACTTAGTGGAAAAAGTATTAGACAGTTTTGATAATAACTCTCCTAATCCTGAATTAGAAGAAATATTAGAAACAGATAGGCTTATTCGTAAGAAAACTTTACAAATTGCAGAAAAGCTGTTTTAGATTAATAATTTACGAGTTTTTATAAAGGGGGTAAGTTTTTGACTGTATTACTGTCCCTTTTAATATTAAGCCTTCTTATTTTAGTTCATGAATGGGGTCATTTTTTGGCTGCTAAGAAAGCTGGGATACAAGTTTATGAATTTTCTATTGGCATGGGGCCTGCTATTATAAGCAGAGTTCGGGGAGAAACAAAATATTCCATACGACTTCTTCCCATAGGCGGTTATGTTAAAATGGCAGGAATGGAGCCGGGTGATGAAAACAATCCCAAGGGGTTTAACAAAAAGAGTATATTTCAGAGAGCAGCTGTTGTCAGTGCAGGTTCTCTGATGAACTTTCTATTGGCAGTAGTTCTATTTGTTTTTGTATTTACCGTAATAGGAATTCCCTCAGATTCAAATGTAGTAGGTGAGGTAATGCCAAGCAGCCCCGCTGAAGAAGCTGGCATAAAACCGGGAGATAAAATTTTGGCAATTGAAGATAAAAAAATTAATAACTGGAATGATTTGGTTGAAATTATCCACAAGAATCCTGAAAAAAGACTTCATATGGTTGTGCAGCGGGAAAATTTAAAGTTTACTGTAAGTATTGTTCCATACTTAGATAAGGAAAGAAATATTGGATTGATTGGTATAAAACAGAGTGTGGAAAGGCAGGATCTTTTAAATTCAATTTATCTGGGTATTAATAATGCTTTGAATGTTATATTCATGATTATTTTAGGCTTTGCAAAAATGATCATTGGGGAGATACCAGCAGAAGTAGCTGGTCCCGTGGGAATTGTTACTATTATAGGAGATGTTGCACGTTTTGGTTTGGCAAATATTTTAAACTTCACAGCTGTTTTAAGCTTAAATTTAGGTTTAATAAACCTATTTTCCATTCCTGCTCTTGATGGAAGCCGGCTTATGTTTATTTTGATTGAATGGCTTAGGGGCAAACCCATTGACCCACAAAAGGAAAACTTTATTCATTTTATTGGTTTTGCAATATTAATACTCATAATGCTAATAATAACATATCAGGATATTGTTAGAATTTTTGGATGAGGTTGAAAATGAATGAAAATAAAAAGAAAAAAAACTAAGGTAATAAGCGTGGGCAATGTAAAAATTGGCGGATCAGAACCCATTAGAGTTCAATCAATGACCAAAACTGATACAAAAAATATTAAAGCTACTGTTGAACAGATAAAAGAACTCTTCATTGCAGGTTGTGAGATCGTTAGAGTAGCAGTAAAAGATGATGAGAGTGCTCAGGCTCTTAAAGAAATTGTTAAAATGTCTCCACTGCCAATTATTGCTGATATTCACTTTAATTATAAGCTTGCAATAGAAGCCATTTTATCTGGGGTACAAGGAATACGTATTAATCCCGGAAATATTGGAAATGAAGAGAAAATAAAGGAAATTGTTAAATATGCTAAAGAATATAACATTCCCATTAGAGTTGGTGTAAATGCTGGTTCTTTGGAAAAGGACATTGAAATCAAATTTGGCGGGCCAACACCTGAAGCTTTGGTGGAAAGTGCTTTGCGAAATATAGAAATAATAGAAAAGTTTGGTTATGACAATTTAAAAGTTTCCATAAAATCTTCTGATGTACCAACTGTTATTTCCAGCTATGAATTATTAAGTGAAAAAACATCTTATCCCCTTCATTTAGGAGTAACTGAAGCAGGTACTGTTTTTTCTGGATCTATTAAATCATCAGTTGCTATGGGGATTCTTTTATACAAGGGTATAGGAGACACCATTAGGGTTTCCCTTACTGGATCTCCCGTAAAAGAAGTTGAAGCAGCATATTTGATATTAAATTCTTTAGGGCTTCGCAAAAAAAATATTGTTGATATAATTTCGTGCCCTACCTGCGGTAGATGTGAATGGGATTTGTTTGAGATAGTAAAGCAATTAGAGGAAGAAATTAAAAATATAAGACTCAAAAAACCCATTAAAATTGCAGTAATGGGCTGTTCCGTAAATGGTCCTGGAGAAGCTAAGCAGGCTGATATCGGAATTGCTGGAGGAAAAAAACAAGCCCTTTTATTTAAAAAGGGACAAGTTGTTAGAAAGATATCGAAAAATGAAATTGTCGAAGCTCTTATAATAGAAATATTAAAGAATGATTTTTAATAAAAGGGAGGGTATAAAATTGCGTGCTTCTGAATATTTTACGCCAACATTAAGGGAGATCCCATCGGAAGCAGAAATTCCCAGCCACCAATTGCTGTTAAAAGCAGGGATGGTAAGGAAAGCAGCAGCAGGAATTTATACATATCTTCCAATGGGTTATAGGGTAATCGAAAAAATAATGAAAATAATTAGAGAAGAAATGAATAAAGCTGGAGGGCAGGAACTTCTTCTTCCTATTCTGCAGCCGGCTGGAATTTGGAAAGAAAGCGGCAGGTGGGATGTATATGGTGAAGAAATGTTTCGCCTAAAAGATAGACATGGTAGAGATTTTTGTTTAGGTCCTACCCATGAGGAAATTATTACAATTCTTGTGAGAACAGAAGTTTCTTCATATAAACAGCTTCCCCTTCTTCTGTATCAAATACAAAATAAATATAGAGATGAAAAACGTCCCAGATTCGGCCCCATTCGCGGTCGAGAATTTATTATGAAAGATTTATATTCCTTTGATCGTGATGAAGCAGGTATGAAGAGAAGTTATGAAAAAATGTATCAGGCTTATATTAATGTCTTTAACCGATGTGGTTTAAAATACAAAATTGTAGAAGCAGATACCGGAGCCATAGGTGGTAATAAAAGCCATGAGTTTATCGCTTTAGCTGACACAGGAGAAGCAGAAATTGTATATTGTGATAAGTGCGATTATGCAGCAAATGTGGAAATAGCTCCCTGCAAACCCAGTCCTCCCAAAGCCGTTAAAAACGTAAGTTTTAATAATAAAGAGCTTGTGCACACTCCAGGCCTGCAGTCCATAGAAGAAGTATCCCAATACCTAAAAATTGATCCTGAATACATGATAAAATCTCTAATTTATGAAGCAGACGGAGAAATTATATGTGTTCTTATTCGTGGAGATAGACAGATAAATGAAATTAAACTGAAAAATAAACTTGGATGTTCCAATCTGTACCTAGCTGAAGAAAATGACTTTTCAAAATATAATATAGTTAAAGGATATGTAGGACCATTAGGGCTGAAAGACAAAAATAACATTAAAATTATTGCAGATTTGGAAATTCCTTTGATGGATTATGCTGTGGTAGGGGCTAATAGAAAAGACTATCATTATGTTGGTGTAAATCCCCAAAGAGATATAGATATTGATGAAATATTAGATATTAGGTTTGTCGAAGAAGGAGAACCATGTCCTAACTGCAGCGGTACGCTGCATAAAACTAGGGGAATTGAAGTAGGACAAATTTTTCAATTAGGAGATAAATACAGCGATGCTCTCAATGCTGTATTTACTGATGAAAATGGAAAAGCTCAAAAAATACTTATGGGCTGCTATGGAATTGGGGTATCCAGAACCATGGCAGCAGCTATTGAACAAAATCATGATAAGGATGGAATCATATGGCCTATATCAATTGCCCCGTTTCATGTTGTCATAATACCGGTAAGTGAAAAAGATGAGAAAATGATGAATGCTGCAGAAAAAATATATAAAGATTTGAACAGCCTGGGAATAGAAGTAATGTTGGATGACAGAGATGAACGAGCAGGGGTTAAGTTTAAAGATGCGGACTTAATAGGTTATCCATACAGGATTACAGTGGGTAAAAAAACCATTTCCGATAATACTGTAGATGTTAAAAGCAGGTTAAGTGGTGAAGAAGTAACTGTAAAATTAAATGAAGTGGGAAGTTATATAAAGTCTCTAATTAGTGAGTAATACCTAGTTCAATTCAGCTAGCTCTCTTAAGGAGGGGTTGCATTATTGATTTCTGTCGTTATACCTGCTTTTAATGAGCAAGAAACCATCGGTGATATTGTAAGAGTTCTTAAATCGTTGAAAGAAAATAATGGCAAAGAAATTGATGAAATTATTGTAGTTTGCGATGGATGCACTGATAATACAGCAAAAATAGCACGTGAAGAAGGCGCCGATATTGTAATTGAGCTCCCAAAAAATTTGGGTAAGGGTGGGGCAATGATGGAGGGAGTCAGGCATTCCAAAAACGATATAATTTTATTTTTGGATGCTGATCTTATAGGTCTGACTCCTGGACATGTAAAAAAACTTATAAAGCCTGTTGTAGATGGTGAAGCAGACATGACAGTGGGGATTTTTGAAAAGGGAAGAGTCCTAACCGATTTTGCACAAACAATCGCTCCATTTTTATCTGGACAAAGGGCTGTTCGGAAACACCTTTTAAAAGGAATGTCCGATCTCGATGCATCTAGATTTGGAGTAGAAGTGGCGCTAACCAGGTATGCCGTGGAAAATAGGTTAAAAGTTAAAGAAGTAGTGCTGGAAGACATGTCTCACCGCATGAAAGAAGAAAAATTTGGTTTGGTGAAGGGCATTTCTGCAAGATTGAGAATGTATTGGGAAATTGCTCAATACATGCGCAAACACCTAAAAATATAAATACAAAAAAGCATGTTATTTTGCATAAAAGCTAAAATACCCTTTAATTATGGCTTCTTGCTAATCGTTAGCTATTATGATATACTATTCCATGTTAAAGGTTGAGAAGACGTGTTGTAAAAGAGTGGGTAAAGCCCACTCTTTAATTATGAAAAGGATTTAATCTAAGGAAATATTAAGAAATGAGGTGCTAATAAATTGTCAAAAAGCATGAAGCAAAAGTTAGAAGAGTTATGTGCTCCTTTCATTGAGGATCTTGGGTATGAGCTGGTGGATCTCACCTATGGAAAAGAAGGGGCTCAATGGATACTAAGGATCTATATTGATCACCCCAAGGGAATTGGTATTACAGATTGTGAAAAAGTAAGTAAATCTTTATCCAATTTTTTAGATGCAGAGGATCCCATTCCTTACAGCTATATTTTGGAAGTATCATCTCCTGGGTTAGATAGACCGTTAAAAAAAGAAAAAGACTTTGTGCGTTTCCAGGGAAATATTATTTTAGTTAAAACAAAAGAGGCTGTAGGAAGCAGGAAAAAAATTAAAGGGAAACTTATGGGGATAAACAGTGGGCAAATAGAAGTTTTAACAGAATCAGAAAAAATATTCATATCCTTAGACAATATTTTATCGGCTCGTTTAGTACCCCAGTTTGATAATGATTTTTAAAGGAGGACAATGATTCTTATGAATATGGATCTTAACTTAGATTTCATAGAAGCCCTTGATGATATAGAAAGAGAAAAGGGAATAAACAAAGAAATTCTGCTGGAAGCCATAGAAGCAGCCCTGGTATCTGCATATAAAAAGAATTTTGGAACTGCTCAAAATGTCAGAATTAATATAGATAAAGAAACTGGTAAGATACAGGTTTTTGCCAGAAAAGAAGTGGTAGAAGAAATAAATGATCCCCGTACTGAAATTTCTTTAAAAGAAGCCAGGGAAATTAATCCTAACTATGATATTTCCGACATTGTAGAGGTAGAAATTAAACCTAAAAACTTCGGCAGAATAGCTGCCCAAACGGCTAAACAGGTTGTAATACAAAGAATTCGTGAGGCAGAAAGAAATATAATGTATGAAGAGTTTGCAAAAAAAGAAGACGATATTGTTACAGGCATAATACAGCGTTATGAAAATAACAATGTTTTCATTGATCTAGGTAGAGTTGAAGCTATCCTAGCACCGTCGGAACAAGTACCAGGCGAAATATACAAGCAGGGAGATAGAATAAAAGTTTATATTTTAGAAGTTAAAAAAACAACGAAGGGTCCCTTGATTATGGTTTCCAGAACCCATCCTGGGCTTTTAAAACGTTTATTTGAATTAGAAGTACCTGAAATATATGAAGGTATTGTCGTAATTGAAGCAGTGGCTAGGGAAGCCGGTTCAAGATCAAAAATTGCGGTATCTTCCAGAGATGAAAACGTTGATCCCGTAGGTGCCTGCGTAGGTGCAAAAGGAGCTAGAGTTCAGGCTATTGTAAATGAACTTCGTGGAGAAAAAATTGACATAATTGAATGGAGTGAAGATCCTGCACAATATGTTGCAAACGCCTTAAGTCCTGCAAAAGTCCTTTCAGTAGAATTAGTTGATGATAAGGTCGCAAAAGTAGTAGTACCTGATTATCAGCTTTCATTGGCAATAGGGAAAGAAGGACAGAATGCCAGACTTGCAGCGAAGTTAACCGGACTAAAAATAGATATTAAAAGCGATCAGCAGGAAAAAATAACACAGCAGAATGTTTTAATTCCTTTTGATTTGGAAAAAGAGGGGGATAACATCAATGAAAAAGAGGAAGATACCTGAAAGAATGTGTGTGGGATGCAGAGAAAAAAAACCCAAGCGTGATATGGTTCGTATCGTACGTTCCCCTGAAGGAATTGTAGAACTGGATTTTACCGGTAAAAAATCAGGGAGAGGAGCCTATATCTGCTACAATATTTCTTGCCTCGAAAAAGCCCAAAAAAATAAAGCTCTGGAAAAGGGCTTACAAATTATTATTCAGCCGGAAATATGGGAAGAGCTTAATGAAGCCTTAGAAAAAGCAGCTAAGGAGAGAAACAAGATGGAAACGAATGAGTAGAATACGGAGGTGATTAAATGACTAAGCAGCGGGTATACGAACTAGCGAAGGAATTAAATAAATCCAGTAAGGAACTTATAAAAATTTTACAGGATTATGATATTTCTGTAAAGTCACACATGAGCTGCCTGGATGCTCATCAGGTTGAATGGGTAAAGAAAAAAATACTGGGTAAGGAAGAAAAGGAAGATAAAATAAGCCGAGAAAAATTACCTATTAAAACCGATGAGGGTAAAAAGGGAAAAATGAAAACTAAGCCAGCTGAGGAGAAAAAAGAAAAAATTCATTCTCACAGCCCTCGTAAAAAAGAAGATAAAAAAGAACATGAAAGTAGAGTTAAGGAAAAGAAAAAGAGCATGAAAAAAGCTTCAGCTTCTTCTGATGACATAAAAAAGACAAAAGCAGATAAAGACACCATATATATAAGCGATACTATTAGTGTTGATATGCTGGCCAAAAAAATAGGGGTTAAGGCAACTGAAGTAATCAAAAAACTAATGGATTTTGGAATTATTGCCACCATAAATCAAGAAATTGATGCTGATACAGCAGCAATTATTGGAGAAGAATTTGGAGTCGAAGTTAAAATTGAAAAAGAAGACACTTCTCAAAAAAGTAAAATTTCATTGGATACAACTGATATAAAAAGCGAAAATTTAAAAGAGCGGCCTCCAGTTGTTACTGTAATGGGACATGTAGACCATGGAAAAACAACGTTACTGGATGCCATAAGGAATACAAAAGTTACAGAACAGGAAGCTGGTGGAATAACGCAGCATATTGGTGCTTATCAAGTAGATGTAGGAGGAAAACTGATAACATTTATTGATACCCCTGGTCATGAAGCTTTTACAACTATGAGAGCCCGTGGTGCTCAAGCTACTGATATTGCAGTTCTTGTTGTTGCAGCTGATGATGGTGTTATGCCTCAAACTGTAGAAGCAATCAATCATGCAAAAGCAGCAGATATACCTATTATTGTTGCAATAAATAAAATTGATAAGCCCAATGCTGCACCGGATAGGGTAAAACAACAACTTACTGAATACGGCTTAATTCCTGAAGAATGGGGAGGACAAACAGTTTTTGTTGAAATTTCAGCTCTCAAAGGGCAGGGGATAGACCAACTGCTGGAAATGATACTTTTAGTAGCAGAATTAGAAGAATTAAAAGCGGACCCCACCGCACCTGCTACAGGGATAGTGATAGAGTCCCAGTTGGATAAAGGACGTGGTCCCGTAGCCACTGTAATTGTCCAGAATGGTACCCTTCGAGTAGGTGACAGCGTATTTGTTGGTACAACTTATGGTAGAGTTCGTTCAATGATGAATGATAAAGGTCAAAGGTTAAGAGAAGCAGGACCTTCCACTCCTGTTCAGATTCAAGGATTTTCTGAAGTGCCTCAGGCTGGAGAAAAATTTTATGTTGTTGATGAAAAAACAGCTAAACTACTTTCTGAACAAAAGAAAGAGGAACAAAGAGAGAAAAAGCTTCAACAGGCAAGAATCAGTATAGATGATTTGTTTAAAAAGCTTGACAAGGGCGAAAAGAAAAAATTAGAGATTGTTTTAAAAGCTGACGTGCAGGGATCTCTAGAAGCATTAAAAAATGCCATTGAAAAAATTAAGAATGAAGAAGTTGAAATTAAAATAATTCACAGCGGCGTGGGAGCTGTTAATGAAACAGATATTATGCTTGCTACAGCTTCTAATGCTTTAGTAGTAGGGTTTAATGTTACACTGGATACAAATGCTAAAAAGACAGCCGAAAATGAAGGAGTTGAAATAAGATTATATAGAATAATTTATGAGGCAATAGAGGATTTAACTTCACTGATAAACGGAATGCTTGAACCTGAATATAGGGAAAAATATCTTGGTCGAGCTGAGGTAAGAGCAACCTTCAAAGTACCTAAGGTCGGTACTATAGCGGGAAGTTATGTAATAGATGGTAAAATTAGGAATAAATCGAAAGTCCGAATAATTAGAGACGGTGTTGTTATCTATGAAGGAAATATAGCTTCCCTCAAAAGATTTAAAGATGATGTACGAGAAGTGGAACAGGGTTATGAATGTGGAATAGGTATTGAAAACTTTAATGATATAAAAGTGGGAGATATTTTAGAAGCTTATATTATTGAAGAAGTTTCCCGTCAATAATAAATTTGTAAAATGAGGTGGTCAAATGAATTCATATAGAGCTTCCCGCGTTGCTGAACAGATGAAAAAAGAAGTATCTCAAATTATTCAGGAAGAATTGAAAGACCCTCGTATAGGATTTGTAACTGTTACTGGAGTCGATATTTCAAATGACCTTCGTCATGCCAAAATATATATAAGCATACTTTCTTCTGGAGAAGAAGAAACAAAAACCATGGAAGCATTAAATAACGCCAAAGGTTTTATTAGGAGTGAAATAGGGAAGCGCATTAGACTGCGTTTTACTCCAGAAATAATTTTTAAACTTGATAAGTCATTGGAACGAGGAGCGTATATTAATAGACTTATAACTCAGGTAAATCAAGGAGAGGAAGATTAATTGGATTTAGCGGATATTGCTAATTTTATTAAAAAAGCTGATAAAGAGCTGGCTGTGGTTTCTCACACCAATCCTGATGGTGATGCCATTGGTTCCACTTTGGCATTAGGCTTAGCCTTGGAAAACCTAGGTTATAATATTCAGCTTATTAATCAGGATAATATTCCAAGAATTTATTCTTTTCTTCCCGGCAGCGATTTAATAAGAACCAGTTTTTTATATATACCAGATACAATAATTTTTTTAGACTGCAGTGATATTACCAGAGCTGGAGCCATCAGCGGGGTAATTTCTGGTTTAAATAAAAATATTATCAACATTGATCATCATATTAGTAATACATTTTTTGGTACATTAAATTATGTTGATACAAAAGCAGGTGCAACAGGAGAAATAGTATACAATTTAATAAAATTACTGGATTGCCCCATAAATATTGAAATTGCCACATGTCTTTATACAGCTATTGTTACCGATACAGGTTCTTTCCAGTTTGAGAATACAACAGAGCAAACCCATACTATAGCAGCAGACTTGATTTCTAAAGGGATAAATCTTGCTACCATTAGAAGATTTTTATGGGAAAGTATTCCTCTAAAAAGTGTTAAGCTCCAAAGGAAGCTGCTGGATACATTAGAAGTTGATGAGACTAAAAAAATAGCCTGGGTTGTTCTACCTTATGAAATATATAAAAAATACGGTTCCAGTTTTGAACATATTGAAGGGTTCGTTAATTTCCCCAAATCCATTGAAGGAGTGGAAATAGGTTTATTTTTCAAAGAAATCGAACCCAATAAAGTCAAAGTTGGTTTTAGGTCAAAGTCAAAGGTTGATGTTAATAAATTAGCACAAAAATTTGGCGGAGGGGGACATAAAAGAGCTGCTGGATGTATACTGGAAGCTCCATTGGAGGAAGTGATTAGACAGGTGGTAAGAGAAGCTCAAAAAACAATCATAAAAAAGGGGGAATAGAAAAATTAGTGATATTTGCGGCGTTATAAATTTTCTAAAACCCCCGGGAATAACCTCCCATGATGCAGTTGATTATATTCGTAAATTACTGCAGAAAAGAAAAGTTGGACATACTGGAACATTAGATCCTGTTGCCTGTGGTGTTCTTCCAATATGCGTAGGTAAAGCGACTAGACTGGCTGAATATACTCTTGAGCATCTTAAATCTTACAGGGCAGAACTAACTTTGGGGATAACGACAAACACTTATGATACAGTAGGTGAGATATTATCCCAAAAAAGCGTCTCAAATCTACCACTAGAAGTTATAGAACAGGTATTAAAAGACTTTAAAGGTAGCATTGAGCAGATTCCGCCTGATTTCTCAGCTGTACATTATAAAGGAAAAAGACTATATGAACTTGCAAGAAAAGGAATAGAAGTACCTAAAAAAACCAGAACAGTATATATTAAGAAATTAGAAATTTTTAAATATTATCCTCAAGGACCACATCCTAGGATCATTATAGATATAACATGTTCAAAAGGAACTTATATCCGCACATTATGTTCAGATATTGGGGAAAAACTTGGAACAGGAGCAGTCCTAAGCTTTTTAATAAGAACATCATCAGGACCTTTTAAATTAGAAGATTCTTTAACCATTGAGGAAATTAAAGAAAATATATCAAAGGGCAATTACGATTTTATTCTTCCCATGAATTATCTAGTAAAACATTTACCTGTAATTGAAGTTGATCTATCTGATGTAAAAAGAATTAAAAACGGCAGCACAATAAGTATGAAGCAATTAAATGATAAAATTTTAAAAAATAATTCTATGGCTCAAATTATTCATAACGATAAGTTAATAGCAGTGGGACAGGTAATTATTAGTAATGGAAAAAAATTAATTAAACCAAAAAAAGTTTTCATATAGAGGAGCATCAAATGAAAATAATAACAGGAATTCCCTCTGCAGGTTCCTTTTTACATACAGTTAACTATATAGCTCTTGGAAATTTTGATGGAGTGCATAGAGGGCATAAAAAAATTATCAATACCATGGTAAAGGATGCAAAAAACAGCCGTGCCAAAAGCATTGTTGTAACTTTCAATCCTCATCCTGGGAAAATCTTAAGTAATAAATATACTAAATTAATTACTACGAATCATGCTAAAGCTAAACTTATTTCTGCATTAAATATTGATGTATTAGTATTTTTTCCTTTTAACAAAAAAATAGCAGAAATTCAATCTGATGAATTCATAAAAAATATACTAGTAAAAATTTTCAATCCATCATGTGTATATGTTGGGTATAATTATACTTTCGGCTCAGGAGGAATTGGTACAGCAGAACTTCTTAAAAATTACGGGCAGAAATATAATTTTGATGTAAAAATCTTCTCTCCTGTGTGTCTAAACAGTCAGCCCATCAGCAGTACATTAATAAGAAAATTTATTGCAGTTGGGGAAATATACAAAGCTAAAGAATGCTTAGGTTATTGGCCTTTTATTCATGGAAAAGTAGTTGTTGGGGATAGATTGGGCAGAAAGATTGGTTTTCCTACAGCCAATCTGCATATACAAGATGATATACTGCTTCCCCCCAACGGTGTTTATGCAGGTATGGTATCAATTGACAATAAAAAATATATAGGAGTTGCCAATATTGGTGTTAGACCAACTGTAACAGATGAAAATAATGTAAGAGTTGAGATTCATGTTGTCAATTTTGATGGTAATTTATATGGAAAGAGCATTTGTTTTTCCTTTAGAAATAAAATTAGAGATGAAAAGAAATTTAAAAACCTAGAAGAATTAAAAGAACAGATAAAAAAAGATATAGAAGTTGCTACAACCAAATTAAGTAAGCTAGAAACAATTTTTTATAACTAAATTTATGATATTATTTGCCTATAACATAAAAACAGAATATAATATAACCCAGTGAACCACCTGCTAGGTAAATCGAGTGCTCCGACGTTTTACTTGGCAGGCGGCGATTTAAAATTATGGAGGTGTAATTTGAAGTGGCTTTAATGAAAGAAAAGAAAAGTGAAATTATAGAAAAGTTTAGACTTCACGAAAATGATACAGGTTCGCCCGAAGTGCAGATAGCAATTTTAACGGAACGTATTGAACAGTTAAGTGAACATCTAAAGGTTCACAAAAAGGATCATCATTCAAGACGGGGTCTGCTTAAAATGGTAGGTCAGCGTAGAAGATTGTTGAATTATTTGAAGAATAAAGACATTGAAAGATACCGGGCTATAATTTCTAAACTTAATCTAAGACGTTAAGAGAGCGGTAAGACCGCTCTTTATTTTTGAACATTATATAATTGTTCTGTTTTTAAAAATTTTTTGAAGGATATACTAAAATAAAAATTGAATTATTTGGATGTATTTATAAATTAAAACAAAAAAATCCGAGTATATATTCTCAAATTTTTTTTGAGTTCAAGATAAGGAGGTAATATTCTTGCAATGCTTAATAACAGAATAAATATAACTAAATCTATAGAAGTAGCAGGGAGAAATTTAAGTTTTAATGTTGGTAGCTTGGCTACTCAAGCAAACGGTTCAGTCTTTGTTAGGTATGGAGATACCTGCGTGTTGGTTACAGCCACTGCTTCAGAAGAACCCCGTGAGGGAATAGATTTTCTTCCATTAACGGTAGATTATGAGGAAAGGCTTTATGCCGTGGGGAAAATTCCAGGGGGGTTTATAAAGCGGGAAGGTAAGCCAAGTGAAAAAGCAACACTCTCAAGTCGTTTAATAGATAGGCCTTTGAGACCCCTTTTCCCTAAAGGCTTTCATAATGATATTCATATAGTAGCAACTGTATTATCGGTTGATCAAGATAATCGTCCTGATGTTACAGCTATAAACGGTGCTTCTGCTGCATTAATGATTTCTGATATTCCCTTTGAAAATCCCATTGGCGCAGTTTGGGTTGGAAAAATAGGCAATGATCTAATAATAAACCCTACATTGGAACAATGGGAAAAAAGTGAGCTGGATCTTGTCATAGCAGGAACTGAAGAAGCAGTTGTTATGGTTGAAGCAGAAGCCAGCGAAGTCCCAGAAGACATAATTATCGAAGCCATTGAACTTGCTCACAAGGAAATCAAGAATATAGTTAGGTTTATTAAAGATTTAAGACAGGAATGCCTAAAAGAAGGTATTGCAAAAGAAAAGAAAGAAGTTTCAGTAGAACCAATAGATAAAGATTTAGAATCTGAAGTTTACAGGATAGGGAAGGAATTAATTGCCCAGGCGATCGATGAAGTCAAAACAAAGGGATGTAAAAAATTAGAAAGAGAAAAAATACTTAAAGAAACAAAGGAAGAAATAGTTAATAAAGTGATGGAATTAAAACCTGAGCTATTTGAAGAAGATCCAAACTTACAAAAAAGAATTGAAGGCCTGATTGTTGAGATTGAAAAAGAAATAGTTAGAAGTATGATTCTGGAAAAGAAAGAAAGAATAGATAATAGAAAACTTGATGAAATTAGACCCATAGAATGTAAAGTAGGAATTTTACCCAGAACACACGGATCTGGTTTGTTTGTAAGGGGAGAAACTCAAGTATTAACTGTAAGTACGTTGGGAGCTTTAGGAGAAGAGCAAATTCTTGACGGAATTGATGTAGAAGAAACAAAAAGGTACATGCATCACTACAATTTCCCCCCTTATTCAGTAGGTGAAGCAAGACCCATACGCGGACCAGGAAGAAGGGAAATAGGTCATGGTGCACTTGCAGAGCGTGCCTTAGAAAGAGTATTACCTTCTGAAGATGAATTCCCTTATACAATTAGGCTTGTTTCAGAAGTTTTAGAGTCCAACGGTTCCACATCCATGGCAAGTGTTTGTGGAAGTACCCTGGCTCTTATGGATGCTGGAGTTCCCATAAAAGCACCTGTAGCTGGAATTGCCATGGGTCTTATAAAAGAAGGAGACAAAGTTGAAATTTTAACAGATATTCAAGGCATTGAAGATGCTCTAGGAGACATGGACTTTAAAGTTGCAGGAACAAAAAAGGGAATAACAGCACTACAAATGGATATAAAAATAGCGGGAATCAATACTGAAATCCTAAAAAGGGCGTTAGAACAAGCCAGAAAAGCAAGGTTAATTATTTTGGACAAAATAATTGAAACAATCCCAGAACCAAGACCAACACTGTCACCATATGCTCCACGGATAATAAAAACAGAAATAGATCCTGAAAAAATCCGAGATATAATTGGGCCAGGCGGAAAGATAATCAAGAAAATTATTGATGAAACAGGAGTAAAAATAGATATTGAAGATGACGGTAAAGTATATATAGCCGCTGTAGATCAAAGCGGAGCTGAGAAAGCCCTTGAAATGATTAAGAGTTTAACAGAAGATGTGGAAATAGGAAAAATATATTTGGGAAAAGTAACACGCACAACAGACTTTGGGGCTTTTGTAGAAGTTATTCCAGGAGTAATGGGACTACCTGGTAAAGAAGGAATGGTTCATATTTCCCAGCTGGCAGAAGAAAGGGTTAACAAAGTAGAAGATGTGGTAAAAGCAGGTGACAAAATAATAGTTAAAGCTATTGGTTTTGATCAGCTGGGCAGGCTGAAACTTTCGCGTAAAGAAGCTCTAAAAGAAGCAAATAAAGAAGCAGAAAAAAATATTAAAAACAAAACAAAAAAATTTAGAGAACATAGAAAAAATAAATAATCTTAAAAACCATAGACCGAAATAAGGTTTATGGTTTTTTATTATTTTTTTAAATTCCAAGCATAATGGACCTCCCATAATTCATAGATATCATACAGCATTTTTAATGTTGCTTTATCATGAACTAAGGGAGGTTTTTTATTGAAAATTTTCTATCTCAGCAGGATTAAGATTTTCCTTATAATTTTCCTCTTGACAACATCCATTTTTTTAACCTGGGAAGGAATGAATACTTTTTATAATCAACAAAAAACTGTATTTACCCTTGAACCCATATATCACGGTTCTCCTGACAGGAAGGATATTGCCCTCACTTTTAATGTTGATTGGGGTGAAGAGATATTACCTGACATTATAAAAGAACTTTCAGATAAAAAAGTAAAGGCTACATTTTTTGTAACAGGCAGATTTGCAGAAAAATATCCTGATTTAGTTAAAAAAATATATACTTCTGGTTTTGAAATAGGAAATCATGGCTATTCTCATATACATCCTAATAGCTCAAGCGTAGAAAAAAATAAAGAAGAAATATTAAAAACGGAAAAAATACTTAAAAAGTTAGGAATAAAGTACGCAAAAATATATGCTCCTCCTTATGGAGAATGCAGCCCTAATATTGTTAAATGGGCCAATGACCTAGGATACAAAACTATTATGTGGACAATTGATACTGTTGACTGGAAAGATAAGACAGCTGATGAAATTGTACAAAAAGTGGTTAATGGAGCCCACAATGGTGCAATCGTTCTGATGCACCCTAAAAGTTCAACATTAAAAGCACTGCCGACTATCATTAAGGAGCTAAAGGAGCAGAGATTTAAATTTAAAACTATTTCACAAATAATACAGGACACAAAAAGCCAAAATAGATAATGCGCCAAAAATCATAAAAGGAGTGCTACAAGTTGAACTGTAATATAATAAGTAATATGATGATAATAAATGTAAAAAAAATCACAACACTTTTTTTAACAGCTGTCTTCCTGCTTAATTTTTTTTCTGATTGCAGCTATGCTTTTGACCCGCATATCACAGCACAGTCAGCAATTCTCTACGATAGAACAGCCGATAAAGTTCTTTTTGAAAAAAATGCCCATGTTAAGCGCCCACCAGCTAGCACAACAAAGGTTATGACAGGTATCTTAACTATAGAATTATCTGCACCAGATGAAGAGGTTATTATCAGCAGAAAAGCAGCATCCACAGGAGGGGCTTCTATATATTTAGCTCAAGGAGAAAAATTTACCATAAAAGATTTAATTTTGGGTACCATGATAAGATCTGGGAACGATGCTGCAGCTGCTTTAGCAGAAGCAGTGGGTGGAAGTGAAAAATTTTTTGTGGAACTAATGAATAAAAAAGCAATAATATTAGGAGCACGCAACACTCATTTCAATAACCCTCACGGACTTCCAGCTTCAGAACATTATTCCTCAGCTTATGATTTGGCAATAATTACGGATTATGCTTTGGACAACCCTTTTTTTGCCACAGTAGTCAAAACAAAAGAAGCAGAAATTCCTGAAAATAAAACAACTTGGAAACGCTACATTAAAAATACAAATCGTTTGCTGGGAAAATATCCTGGGATTGACGGCGTAAAAACCGGAACAACTAATACAGCTGGCCATTGTCTCATTGCTTCGGCAACAAGGGAAAATCGTTCGCTAATTAGTGTGGTTCTTAAAAGTGGAGATCGCTATGAGGATACAAAAAAGCTGCTGGAATATGGATTTAATCAATTTAAAAATTTTTACTTACCCAAAGGAATGGAAATAGGGAAATTATACTTTTCCAATGCTAAACCTCATCAAGTTAACCTTGTTGCTGTAGAAGATTGCAGTTATACTATTTCTAGAAATGAGGTATCTACTTTAAATAAGCAGTTGATAATAAATGATTTAAAAATACCCTTAAAAAAAGGTGAAATAGTTGGGTTTTTAAAAATTGCTGCAGATAATATGGAAAGCATTAAAATTCCCGTTGCAGTTCAAGAAAATGTGGAACCCATTACTCTGCCGGAAAAGATAAAATACAAAATAAAAAATTTAATGGGTTTTTTATTATTTTTTGGAAAACTGCCAGCTGACTATAAGTAATTTGAAAGAGGAGGTCAAGATGTTTATTGCTGCATAAAACAACCTTAAGCAATGGAGTGCGGATAGTTACTGAAAAAATTCCCTATGTAAAATCAGCTTCCCTGGGAATTTGGGTAAAGACTGGATCAAGAAATGAAAAGGAAAATGAGCACGGCATTTCCCATTTTATAGAACATATGCAGTTTAAGGGAACAAAATCTCGAAATGCTTTTGAAATTTCAGAAGCTTTCGAAAAAATGGGAGCCCAAGTAAATGCATATACAACAAAAGAATATACATGTTTTTTGTTAAAGGTCTTGGGAGAATACTTTTTTGATGCTGCAGATATTCTATGTGATATGTTTTTCAATTCTATTTATTCCAGTGTGGACATTGAAAATGAAAAAAAAGTGGTAATTGAGGAGATTAAATCTTATGAAGACATGCCAGAAGAAATAGTTCATGAATATTTTGCAAAAGCTTTTTTTGATGGTCATCCCTTAGGAAAACCTATTTTAGGAACTATCGAATCTGTTTCATCTTTTACAAAGAATAAAATATTCGATTTTTTAAAGAGAGAATATATAGGCAGCAATATAATTATTTCTGTTTCCGGAAATATTAACCATAGAGAAATTGTAGACAGTCTGGGTTATGCTTTTGAAATCAACATACCCCAAGGAGACAACAGTAAATATATTCCTCCAGAAATTAAACCCCAAACAATCATAAAATATAAAAACTGCGAACAAGTACAGATATGTTTAGGCACACCAGCTTTATCTCATACTGACGAGGATATATATGCTTTAACCATCTTAAATAACGTTGTGGGCGGCAGTTTAAGTTCTCGTTTATTTCAAGAGATCCGTGAAAAGCGCAGTTTAGCTTACTCAATATATTCATATAACGTATCTTTTTTTTGACTGCGGTTTATGGTGTATTCACACTGGAACAAGCAGCAGCAATGTGCATTCTGTAATAGATACATGTTTAAACATTATTGCTTCCATAAAAGAAAATGGAATAACAGAAGCAGAATTAGAAAGAGCAAAACAGCAGCTTAGAGGAGAACTTCTCTTATCAATGGAAAACACAATAAATCATATGAGCAGATTGGGAAAATCAGAATTAACCCATAACAGAGTTATAACCATTGATGAAATGGTAAATGAAATAATGTCAGTGAGTTTAGAACAGGTTCATAAACTTGCAAAAAAGTTATTTGATCCTGAAAATTTTGGTCTGGCTTTAATCGGGCCCTTTAAAGAAGATGTTGATTTAAAAACAAAAATTAAAAAAATTGGGATCTAAAAAGGGAGTGCTAGTTATATGGGGGACAAGCTTGATGAAATTTTTGCTCTGCAGAAAAAATTTGATGAGGAGCTCATGCGTTTGAGAAACATCAACCATATACCGTGGAATGAATGGATTCAAAAGGAAGTCCTTGCAATGGTTTCTGAATTAGGAGAACTGCTGAATGAAGTGTCCTTTAAATGGTGGAAAAAACAGGAAATAAATAGAGAGGGAGTAAAAGAAGAGCTGGTAGATATACTTCATTTTTTTGTAAGTATGTGCATCAAAGCCGGGATATCAGCTGACGAGCTTTATGAAGCTTATGTAAAGAAAAATAGAGAAAATTTTAAAAGGCAGTGGGGATTATCAGAAAAAGCTGGTTATAAAGCAGAATAAAATTGATCATATTTTATTTCTGTAAAAATAATATCTAACTTAGAAGATTAAATTTCAGAAGGTGCAGGATATGAAGTTGGGTGAACTAGTGGGTAAAGATATAATTAATATACATAGCGGGACACGTTTAGGTACAGTCGGAGATACCGATCTATTAATAGATAATGAAACCGGACATATCAGTTCTATCATTATACCCAATAGGGGAAATATCTTTACTCTATGGGGAAATAAGGAGCATCTTATTATCCCATGGGAAGCAGTAGTTAAAATAGGTAATGAAGTAATTTTAGTTGAATTAGATGAAAATCCTACTATTAATAAAAATAAATAGTTGAAACTTAAGGATTTGACATTCACTTTGATATATGATAGCATGATTGCAGTAATTTACATTTTGGTGAGGTAATTGTATATTTATACTTGTAACCTTTATCTTTTAACGGTTGTGGGGTATAACCCAGCCGTTAATTTTTTGTAAGGGGGGCTTAAATTGAACAATAGCAAAAAAATAAGGGTTGTTGTAACTGGTGCTGCAGGTAGAATGGGACAAGCAGTAATGAAAGGAGTATACGAAGATCCAGATTGCTCCCTTGTAGGAGCAGTAGATGTAACAATGATAGGAACAGATGTAGGGAAGCTTATAAGCTCAGAAAATATTGGGATAAAAATAGAAAGAGATCTAAAGCAGGTTATAGATGAAACTCAACCAGATGTAATGGTTGATTTTACAAATGCAGAAGCAGCTTTTGAAAATATAATGACAGCTTTAAAATCAAATGTATATCCTATAGTAGGAACCACAGGCCTATCAGAAAAGGAATTAGAGGAAATTCAAAATTTTTGTGAAAATACAAATATAGGTGCTTTTTTTGCACCTAATTTTGCAATCGGTGCTGTTTTAATGATGCAATGTGCAAAAATTGCAGCACGATTCCTGCCCAATGTCGAAATAATCGAGCTCCACCATGATAAAAAGCTAGACTCACCATCAGGTACTGCCTTAAGAACAGCTGAGCTTATTGCATTAGAAAGAAATTCAAATCCTACAAAAAAAGAGCAAAAACTAATAGAAAAGTTAGAAGGCTGCCGTGGAGGAGACTACGAGGGAATAAAAATACATAGCGTACGCTTACCAGGACTTGTTGCTCATCAAGAAGTAATCTTTGGTGGATTAGGACAAACTCTAAGTATTCGTCACGATTCTATCAGCAGAGAATCCTTTATTCCCGGTGTGCTTTTAGCAATTAAAGAAGCTCCAAAGAGAAAAGGGGTGATTATTGGGTTAGAAAATTTAATGGATATTTAGCTAAATAAAAGAATACAAGCACCTCCAAAAAAATTGTCTCATATATTAAAAGTGTCTCAAGGGTTCTGTAAGGAGGCATCACTTTACATGGCCTATGACCTTACCGGCATTACTTTAGCTGTACTAGGCGGAGATGAAAGGGAGCTTATTTTTATACCTGAGCTGGTAAAATTGGGCGCCAAAGTAAATGTAGTCGGTTTTGATAAAAAAGTACTATTGAAAGAAGCCATACATTATAACTCAGTAGAAGAGGCAGTAGAAGAAGTAGATGCTGCTGTAATGCCAATGCCGGGAACAGACGAAGAAGGAAGAATTAGAGCCATTTATTCGACAGAAAGTCTCACATTTACCAAAGAGGCAGCAGAAAAATTAGCCGGCAAGCATCTATTTATTGGGGTAGCAAAATCATATATCAAAAAACTATGCGCTTTTTATAATATAAGTCTTATCGAGGTTGCTAAACTTGACGAGTTTGCCATTTTAAATAGTATTCCAACGGCAGAAGGTGCTATTCAAATAGCAATGCAGGAAACTCCGCATACAATACACAACAGCTGCTGTTTTATATTGGGATACGGTCGAGTGGGCACAACCCTTACTCGAATGCTGCATAGTATAGGGGCTAAAACATTTGTAGTTTCTAAAGATGATGCAGAATTAGCAAGAGCTTTTGAGCAGGGCAGCAGTGTTGTGAAACTAGAAGATCTTCCTCAGAAAATAAACCAAGCCCATATAATCTTCAATACAATCCCTGCAAGGGTTTTAGATAGTGCCGTTCTAGAAGCAGTTAATAGAGATTCTTTAATTATTGATCTCGTATCTACCCCTGCTGGAACAAATTTTGAGTTGGCAGAAAAACTCGGAATTAAAGCAATTTTAGCCCCAGGGCTTCCAGGCAAAGTAGCTCCTAAAACAGCAGGAGAAATTTTAGCTCAAATTCTTCCAAAACTAATCTATCAATATGTTGTTTAAGTTTAATGTTCATTGGAGGTGCTTGAATGGAACTCAAAGGTATAAAAATAGGTTTTGCAATAACTGGCTCTCATTGTACTGTAAAAAAAGTAATCAAAGAAATTGATAATTTAATTAACGAAGGAGCAGAAATAACACCAATTTTTTCCAACTCTATACAAAAAACAGACAGCAGGTTTGGTAAAGCCTGTAATCTAATTAATAAAATTATCAACAAAACCAGCAAGAAGCCCATTATGAGCATAATCGAAGCAGAACCCATTGGTCCAAAAAAATTGTTTGACATTATGATCATAGCACCATGCAGCGGCAATACTCTTGCAAAATTAGCAAATGGCATAACGGATACACCAGTACTTATGGCTGCAAAAGCGCATTTAAGAAATAATAAGCCTTTAGTATTAGGAATTTCAACAAATGATGGACTTAGTGTAAACGCAAAAAACTTGGGTTTAGTTTTAAATATGAAAAATATTTATATTGTTCCCTTTGGGCAGGATAACCCCAAAGAAAAAATAAATTCATTAGTATCCCATATGAATTTGATTCCTGATACAATTAAAGAAGCATTAAAAGGCAGACAGTTGCAGCCTATTTTACGTGAGTATAAAGTAATATAAAGTAATATAAATTACAGATTTATTTTTATAGTATATTTTTTGCAATGCAGATGGGAGGAAATAGTAAGAAAATGAAAACTTATAACGTAGCTATAGTGGGTACGGGGGCTGTTGGTAACACAATACTTAAAGTGTTGGAAGAAAGAAATTTTCCTGTAAAACAATTAAAACTTCTGGCTACAAAACGTTCTGCAGGAAAAGAAAAAGTATTTCGCGGAGAAAAAATTATAATCGAAGAAACACAGCCTTCCTCATTTGATGGTATAGATATCGCTTTATTTGCCGGTGGTAAAGCAAGTCAAGAATTTGCCCATGAAGCGGTAAAACGAGGAGCAGTAGTAATAGACAACAGCAGTACATTTAGGCTTGATCCCGATGTTCCCCTTGTAGTACCAGAAGTAAACCCCGATGCAGTTGATAAACATAAGGGGATAATTGCCAATCCAAACTGTTCAACAATTCAAATGCTTGTAGCTTTAAAACCAATACATGATGTAGCTGTTATTAAGCGTGTTGTCGTATCAACATATCAGGCAGTATCAGGTGCAGGCAGTGAAGCAATAGATGAATTAACCAATCAAACCAAAGCCATATTAGAAGGAAAAGAATTTACCAAAAACGTTTTTCCGCATCAAATAGCCTTTAATGTATTACCCCATATAGATATTTTTTTAGAAAACGGCTACTCAAAAGAAGAAATGAAAATGGTTAATGAAACTAGGAAAATATTGGAGGATGATAATATAAAAGTAACTGCCACAGCTGTAAGAGTACCTGTTTTTATAGGACATGCTGAAGCTATAAATATAGAAACTGAAAAAAAGATAACTGCTGAAGAAGCGAGGGCTATTCTGTCTCAAGCTCCAGGAGTTATTGTGGAAGACGATCTAAACTCTAATTTATATCCCCTTCCTATTAAATCTGCAGATAGAGATGAGGTTTTTGTAGGTCGTATTAGAGAAGATATCTCCATTGAAAATGGTTTAAATATATGGGTTGTAGCTGATAATCTACGTAAAGGAGCAGCTACAAACGCTATACAAATTGCTGAACTGCTCATAGAGAAAAAACTCATTTAACGGAGGAAGCTTATGGGAATAATAGTACAGAAGTTCGGGGGAACTTCAGTATCTACTCCTGAAAACAGGCAAAAAGTTTTAGAAAAAATAATCTCAGCAAAAAAAGAAGGAAAACAAGTAGTAGTTGTTGTTTCTGCAATGGGAAGAAAAGGAGAACCATATTCGACAGATAATTTAATCGAACTGGTAGAAGACATAAAAGAAAATATATCATCAAGGGAAATGGATCTTTTACTTTCTTGTGGAGAAATTATTTCAGGAGTGCTTTTAACAGGATTACTCCAAAGCAGAGGATACAAAGCAATATGTTTAACAGGCGCCCAGGCTGGAATAATAACGGACAATTTCCATGGCTGTGCCAGAATAATTAAAGTTAACCCTGAACTAATTCATTATTATCTTAATCAAGATTATATAGTGGTTGTCGCAGGCTATCAAGGTATAACCGAAGACGGGGAAATTACCACTTTAGGCCGCGGTGGTAGCGACACTACAGCCGCTGCCCTTGGAGTTGCACTCAATGCCGAAATAGTTGAAATCTATACAGATGTTAATGGACTTAAAACAGCAGATCCGAGAATTGTAGAAGAAGCCAAAACGTTGGATAAAGTTACTTATAATGAAGTTTGCCAGCTCGCTTATGAAGGTGCAAGGGTAATACATCCAAGAGCTGTTGAAATTGCAATGCAGGGAAGTATCCCCCTAAGAATAAGAAGTACTTTTACCGATGATCCTGGAACGTTAGTAGTAAATAAAGTATACCCTTATGAAGGCAAACAAATAAAAGGAGATAGGTTAATAACAGGTATAGCACAGATAACTAATATTTCCCAGATTAAAATAAATTCACCTGAAATATCAAAAATGGAAATCAAAAAAGAAATTTTAGAAACCATTGCAAACAACAATATCAGTATAGATTTTATCAACATTTTTCCTGAACAGATAGTATTTACAGTACCAGATACCTTGGCTGAAAAAGTTGAAAAGATTATAGCTTCCAAAGGTTATCAGGTAAGTGTTTTAAAAAATTGTGCTAAAGTTGCAGCTGTGGGAGCAGGTATGACAGGTGTTCCTGGAGTTATGGCAAGAATAGTTAAGGCCCTAACTGATGAAGGAATTGAAATACTTCAGTCAGCAGATTCATATACTACTATTTGGTGTCTGGTGAATAATAAGGACATGAAAAAAGCAGTAAAGGCACTGCTTAAAGAATTTGATTTGGCTGAGGAATAAAATTTAAAATAAATTTAAAAGTTAAGAAAATTTTAGGATGGTGAAATTTATGGAGGATTTTGGTAGGGTTTTAACAGCTATGGTAACCCCATTTGATGAAAAATTAAATGTTGATTATAAAAAAGCAGGTCAGCTTGCCAAAATGTTAGAAAGCAGTGGAAGTGATGGAATAATAGTGTCCGGCACCACAGGAGAAAGCCCAACACTAACTTTTGAAGAAAAGGTTAAATTATACGAAACAGTCAGGGAAGTAGTGTCCCCTAAAACAGCTGTTATTGCCGGAACAGGAACAAACAGCACTGAAACCAGCATAAAATTAACAAAAGAAGCAGAAGCTGTGGGCGTTGATGGCATTATGGCAGTGGTTCCATACTATAATAAGCCTTCTCAAGAAGGTCTATATCAACACTTTAAAGCAGTAGCAGCATCAACAAAACTTCCTGTTATGCTTTATAATGTTCCTCCTAGAACATCACTAAATATGAAGCCTGAAACAGTATTTAGACTGTCTCAAATTGATAATATAGTTGCTTTAAAAGAAGCAGCTAACGATGTGGAACAGGCAACAGAAATAAAAAGAATCTGTTCTCCAGATTTTAAGATTTACAGCGGAAATGATTCTTTTACTCTTCCCCTTTTATCCCTTGGCGGTTATGGAGTAGTAAGCGTGGCTTCCCATATAGCAGGTAATGAAATTAAAGAAATGATTAATCACTTCTTTAATGGAAATTTAGAAAAATCATTAGAAATACATATCAAATTGTTTCCACTATTTAAAGTTCTTTTTATAGCAAGCAACCCTGTACCTGTTAAAACAGCTTTAAAACTAAAAGGATTCGATGTTGGAGGAGTAAGGCTGCCTTTGGTCAATTTGACCGAAAAAGAAACAGAAATACTGAAAAAAACTTTAGAGCAGTATTAAATTAATTAATATTAATGATATAAAGAAAAATTAAATGATACAAAAAAAAAAATTAATTGACACTTTTAATAAATTATGTTAACTTTATTTAAAAACAAAAGTAAAAATTGTTGAGCTGAGCTGAGCTTAGTAAAGTTGAGCCGAGAAAGGACCAGTCATGGAAAACAGTACGGCTGGGCCCTTTTCAGGGTCACAGCCGTTTAATTTTTATCGCCTGTAAGGGGGAAAACAAATGTCAAAGGGTAGTCATGCAAAAGCCGATTATGCTTCTTCAAGAGAAGAACAGCTTTTCTGCAGACTTATTAATACGCTTTATGAAAAAAGCAATTTTTATAGAAAAAAATTTAACGAATTAGATCTGCATCCCAGCGACATTAAAGGATTAGAAGATTTACACAAGCTGCCTTTTACAGAAAAAGAGGATTTGAGAAATAATTATCCTTTATCAATGCAGATAGCACCCGATGAAGAAATCGTGAGGATACATTCTTCTTCTGGAACAACAGGCAAAGCTGTATTAATACCTTATACTCAGCGAGACGTTAACAACTGGGCAGAGATGATGGCCCGATGCATGGAAATGGTTGGAGTTACAAAAAAAGATAGAGTTCAAATTACCCCAGGTTACGGCCTTTGGACTGCTGGAATTGGTTTTCAAGCCGGAGTTGAACGGATAGGAGCTATGGCCATACCTACGGGGCCTGGAAATACAGAAAGGCAGCTGCAAATGATGGTGGACCTTAAGACAACTGTATTGATAGGAACCTCTTCATACGGGTTATACCTGGCAGAAGAAGCAGAAAAAAAGGGTCTCCTTGATAAAATTAAGCTCCGCATAGGTATTTTTGGATCAGAACGCTGGGGAGAAAAAATGAGAAGCAGAATAGAACAACTCTTCGGCATTGACAGCTTTGATATATATGGACTTACTGAAATTTATGGGCCAGGAATTGCAATTGACTGCCCCCATCATACAGGGCTCCATTACTGGAATGATCATTTTATATTTGAAATAATAGATCCAGAAACTGGAAAGCAGCTGGAGCCGGGAAAAAAAGGTGAACTGGTGATTACAACATTAACAAAAGAAGGAATGCCTCTTCTTCGATTTAGAACAAGGGATATTACCAGGATAATTCCCGCAAGATGCTCATGTGGGAGCTCCTACCCAATGATAGATAGAATAACGGGAAGAACTGATGATATGATTAAAATAAAAGGCGTACAGGTGTTTCCTGCTGACTTTGAAAACGTGCTGAAATCCATTCCAGAAATAAGTTCTGAATATCGTATTGTAATTGACCGCAAAAATGGAAAGGATAGCGTTCTTCTCCAGGTAGAAAGAAATGAGCACTCTCAAGCAACAGCTGAAGCAGTTGCAAAAAAATGCGAAGAAGAAATAAAAAATAGGATTGGAATTACTGTTGAAGTAAAGGTTTTAAGATATAAGGAACTTCCAAGAAGTGAAAAGAAAACAAAGAGAATAATTGATAATAGAAAAAATTAAATTTAATTAAATTTTTAATTAAATTTAAAATACATAAAAGCAGCTGGCATTGTTTGAGGACAGCTGCTTTTATGTATTTCTAAAAAATTTCCTATAATAAATATTATGTAAACTAAGTTTTATTAAACATTTTTTTATCCTCTACAGGGAAAGATTCTTTATACGCCATAAGCGGTTCTTTTGAAACATCCCCTCCTCCAAAAACTCCTTATGCTCCAAACTGGCATAGCTATGCCTAGGCGGGAAGATATGAGGGAAATCATTCACTTCCTTCAAAATCGGTACCTAAAATTTTAAATTAAAAGAACGCTTCCTGACTGCATTTATGAAAAGCGAAAAGCCCCTATGGGACACAAAACAAATTTAGCAATAAGCCTTTCCATGTACCGCAACCGGCATCTAATAGGGCTCATTTTTTTCTTTCATCTGTTTTATGATCTGACGGTATTTCTGGTGATATTTTTCATCATCAAGCCTTGTTACCATGTAGCGAACCGAAGGGGCTATGGGGTCAACTACCTTTCTCAGCTCCACAAGTTCCTTATATCCTTCCTTGGTTATATCAATTAAACCTGCTTCAACGTACTCAAACTTTCCTTCCTGGATCAATTTAAAAACCAACATCTCCAGTGCATGGCAGTATGGTTCATCCTTAAATTCCGTTTTACCTTTTTTTTCGTTTACCAATTCAAAATAAAGGTCGGGTCGAATGTTGAACTCTTCCTCCATAATCATTTTAAAATAGAAAAAATCCTTGTGAAGCTGTTTATCATAGCGCGTTATCTGCCTCACATTGTTCACATAGGCAAGCAAAAGTTTCCTTTCAACCTTCCCCATCTTATCGCTCCCTTCTAAAATACAATTTAAAAATTTAAAAATATTTGGGATAATTATACTTAGATATTTTTTACTTCAATCCCTTCCTTCGGAAAAAATTTAATTTGTAAAAAGATGCTTCTAAAATATTCAAAAAAAGCTCCGGGTGGAGAAGAGCTATTTTAACAAGTTATTTCCTTAAAGGGAAGGAACAGCTCAGCTCGGAATGTGTCAAGTTGTATCGGGTATATTTTCCCTTGCTCCAAAACAAGGGTAACAAGATTATTAAAATTTTTGGGGTAAGAACAAATTCTGGTAAAACACCCTGGTAAAGTTTAGCTAAGGATGTAAGTATACCTTTTAGCCCTTGTTAGTATGGCTTCTACAGCGCGCTTGTCAAAATCTTGGACGTCTATGTTTTTTTGCTCCTCTTGTTCTATGGATGCTGCTGCTTTCAGCAGTATCTGCCGTATCGTTTCGTGGCTTAATATTTGTGCGCCGT
>LGEZ01000011.1 GCA_001508005.1 Clostridia bacterium 41_269 | reverse complement strand
TAAGCCCTCCAGCGCCGATGGTACTTGGGGCGAGAGCCCCTGGGAGAGTAGGTCGCTGCCAGAACCCTTTTAAAAAGGCTCCTCTATTTTAGAGGAGCCTTTAGCTTGTTGACAAAAAGTCTCTGCTGCAGTTTTCTTACTCCTGAACTCGCACTGGACATTTCTAAGCAAAGGGTTATGGGCAAAAGCGGACCGCCCCAAATTCGACGTCCTGTCTCAGGTTGGGGCTGGCGCTCACATCCTATTCGCGCCTCCCGGTTTTGCCTTACGCTTTGCCAAGAGCTGTTAGCCAGCGCTTGTTAAGTCGTTTCGCAAACTGCAGCAGAGACCTATTAAGATTTACTTAAGAGGGTTTGTCGACATTCTGAAGGCTCCTCCGAAAAAGAGGAGCCTTTTTATTTTTGTAATAGTCTTCCCCTGCCGGGAATAAAAATTATAAAAATTTTTGTTTCCGGTAAAGGGGAGATTATTTTGATCGTAATTTCTTTAAGGGGAAAGGCTAAAATTGTTTTAGCTGTTGTTGCTCTTGCATTATTTGCAGTTTTATTGGTAAATTTTTTTCCTTTTCAAATTGGAAAAAATTTTATCGCTTCCGTGATGGGAGAAAATGATTTAAAACCTATTTACAGCGTTGATACTGATGAAAAGAAAGTTGCTCTTTCATTGGATGCGTGCTGGGGAGCTGAAAAAACCGAAAAAATTCTGGACATTTTGGATAAGTATAAGGTTAAAACGACATTTTTTTGGTGAATATATGGTTGGAAGATTATCCCCAGATGGCTAAAGAAATTGTCAAAAGGGGACATGAAATAGGGCTTCATTCTGCTACTCATCCCCATTTTACTCAGCTTTCTGTGGACGAAATGAAAAAGGAACTACAAAGCAATCGTGACTTGGTTAAAAAGGTAACAGGGTATAATGCCAAACTCTTTAGACCTCCCTTTGGGGATTACAACAATACTGTAATAGAAACGGTTATGGAAATAGAATTGATTCCTGTACAGTGGAGTGTGGATTCCCTTGACTGGAAGGAGGAGTATTCGGCGGAACAAATAGCCCAAAGGGTTATAGATCAGGTGGATAAGGGAGCCATAATTCTTATGCACAACGACGGCAAACATACACCGGAAGCGCTGGAAATGATTATCCCTCAGCTTCAGCAGCAGGGATATTCCATAGTTCCCGTTTCCGATCTTCTGATAAAAGATGACTGGTATGTGGATATAAATGGGGTACAAAGGAAGAAATGATATTGAGACACTAAAACGGGCAATTGCAAATTAATTGTAATTTAATTATAAATAAAGTTTAAAATGGGTAAAAATAGATATAATTAAGGATAAATCAGTGGATAATGTTTATAGGGACAAGTTTTTGAAGATGTTTGTAAGGTCGCCTTCACCATCAGCTGCATATTATAAGTTTTAGTAAGAGTGTATCGGAGTGATGTTTTGATGGAAACAGGAGACAATGTACTTCCAAAATGTATAGTTTGTGAAACCACACCCCGTAAGGGCTTTAAAGAAGGAATTTTCATTGGGAAAAAATTTTTGTGCTTTAAATGTGAGAAAGTAATAATTGGGCTTAAAACATCTGATAAGGATTACTGTTATTATTTCAATAAAATGAAGAAGGTTTGGTTTAAATAGTGAAGCTAATCATAAATCGTTTTGCAAACCGCAGCAGAGGCCTGGTAAAATAGAGGGCTTGTCGACATTCTAAAAGCACCTTTGTTAGGTGCTTTTTGTTTATGGGAAGCATCATGGTAAGGGGTAGCTATATGTGATAGAATATGATCTACAAAAAACCACTTCTGTATTGTTGTGAGGAGAGTAAATGTATAGAGAAAGCTCCCTCCTGGATAAATTAATGGAAATTAAAAAAAAGGATCATCTTCCCATGCATATACCCGGCCATAAGCGCAGTTTTAATGTGGGCCAAAGACTTTCTCAAGTTCTTCAGTGCAGAATTGGAGAGCTGGATTTTACTGAAATTCCAGGTTTGGATGACCTTCATTCCCCTTCGGGAATAATAGATAAAGCACAGAAATTTGCAGCCCAGTGTTTTGGGGCAAAGGCATCCTTCTTCTTAGTAAACGGCTGCACTGTGGGAATTCAGAGTGCCATAATGGCCCTATGTGGGGAAGGAGATGAAGCAGCAGTATCGAGAAATCTCCACCGCTCCATATTTGAAGGGTTGGTGCTGTCAGGGGCAAAACCCTTGTACTATCCTATTTCCTATGATAAGGAGATGGGGATACCCTTAGGGCCTCGTTTGGAAAAAGTGCAGAAGCTTTTTAAAGATAATTCCCCAAAAGTTTTTTTGATGGTTCATCCCACATATTATGGGACAGCTGCAGATATGGGGATAATAGAAGAGGCCCACCGCAGCGGTGCCGCTGTTATAGTAGATGAAGCCCATGGATCGCATTTTAAGTTTGATCCAAGACTTCCTCCATCTTCCCTGGAAGCAGGTGGAGATATTGTGGTTCACGGGACCCATAAAACCCTGGGCTCCCTTACCCAAACGGGGCTTCTGCACCTGGGAAGCGGGAGGGTGAAGCCTGAGGATGTCAAGAGGTTTCTTTCTCTTCTCCAAACAACCAGCCCATCATACATTCTTATGGCTTCTATTAATGCCATGTGTTTGGATTTAGCTGATGGGGATTTGGTCAAAAAAGCGGTAGACGCAGCTCTGTTTTTGCGTGAGGAAATTGGAAAAACCCCAGGATTTTACTGCTATGAACCCAAGGAATTATATGATCCCACAAAGATAATTCTTGGACACCAGGATGTGGGGGGCCGGTTTCTTGGACATATTTTAAGGGAAGAGTATGGAATATATCCAGAACTGGAAGGAGAAAGCTTTGTGCTTTTGATGGTTTCTGTGGGAGATTCTTTAAAAACAGTAAAGAAAACTGCTGAAGCACTAAGGGACCTTTCAACTCGTTTAAGGCAGGAAATAAAAGAGAGTATCAATTCGTATAAAATAAAAAAGGGGTCAGTTTACTATTTTGATGAGCTTCCCCAGATGATCCTTACCCCTCGAGAGGCGTATTTTTACCGCAGAAGAAGGAAAATTCCTCTATCCCAGAGCTGCGGAGAAGTTTGCGGTGAAATGATAGTTCCTTATCCTCCAGGTATTCCCATTCTGCTACCTGGGGAGAGGATTTCAGAATCCATTGTGGAATATCTTTCGGTAAGCATAAATGAGGGCTGCCATATACAGGGGCTGGATATGGTAAAAGTTCCCGAAATAGAAATACTGGAGTGTTGATTTAAGTGGGGAAAAACCACAGGGGATTGCTGATATCCTTTGAAGGTCCGGAAGGTTCCGGAAAAAGCACCCAAGCAGAAATAGTATACAAATGGCTTTTAAAAAAGGGATATGAAACTATTCTAACATGGGAACCCGGGGGAACAGAGCTGGGAAAACTGGTGCGGGATATCCTATTGAATAGGGGGCTTTTTATTGCGCCAAAGGCAGAGATGCTTTTGTACGGGGCGGACCGTGCCCAGCATGTGGAAGAAGTAATTTATCCTGCTCTGAAAAATGGGAAAATTGTTTTATGCGACCGATTTATAGATTCCAGTTTAGCTTACCAGGCATATGCCCGGGGTTTGGATATTAATTTTGTGGAGCAGATTAATATTCTTGCTTCGGGAGGCCTAATTCCAGATCTTACCCTTCTCTTTGATCTGCCCATTGAAGAAGGTTTTAAAAGGAAAAAAAGGGGAGATTTTGATAGAATTGAAAGGGAAAGCCTTGAGTTTCATAAAGCAGTAAGGGAAGGATATCTTGCAGTGGCAAGGAATAACCCCCACAGAGTGAAGCTGATCGACGCTTCACGTCCATTGGAAAGCGTAGCTGAAGCTGCCATTAGTGCTGTGGATGAATTTTTGAAGGGCTGGGATGGGGATGCTGAAGCAGATTAGATCCCAGAACCGAGCAGTGTTTTTTTTAGAGAAAATATTAAAGAGCAGGGAATTGGGCCACTGCTATTTATTCTGCGGTCCCCAGGGTGTGGGAAAAATGAGCACGGCTGTGCTCTTTGCTGCTTCTGTTTTATGTCAGACCCCCCGCGGCCTTTGGGCCTGCGGCAGCTGTGCCACCTGCAGGAAAATAGAAAGGGGTAATTACCCCTATTTGAGGATAGTTGAGCCCCAGGGAAGCACCCTGGGCATAGGACAGGTTCGCCAGCTTAAGTCCTTTTTAACATTTAAAATAGAAGGAAATCACTTTAGATTTATTATTATAGATAAAGCTCATAATATGACTCAGGAAGCGTCCAACAGTCTCCTTAAAGTGCTGGAAGAACCTCCCCAGAGGACATGCTTTATTCTGGTGGCTGATAATATAGATATGGTGCTGCCCACCATTGTATCCAGAAGCCAGATTATCCCTTTTACCAGAATACCCCAGGGAGTTGTGGAAGAAATTTTAAGGGAAAAGGGGTATTCTGAAGAAAAAATAGCTGCTGCGGCATCCATTGCCCACGGCAGTGTGGGACGAGCATTGGAACTTGTTGAGGATGAGAAACTGGAAGCTCAGAGAAAAATGATTGTGGATTTTATGGAATCCCTGCCTGTTTCTCCAGGGAGGGTTCTGGAGTTTGCACTGGATTTGGGTTCGAATTTCGACGTTGCCTTGACCCTTGAAATAATTCTTTCCAGTTATAGGAGCCTGCTCTTAAAAAAGATAACAGAAAATGGAAAGCAAAAGGAGGACGAGTCTTTATTTTTGGATGTAGAAACCCTCTGTATTATCATAGATCGGGTTATTAAGGCAAAAAAGGATCTTGACGACAATGCCAACAAGCAGCTAGTTTTGGATACACTGCTTATGGATATTAATGAACAGGTCAGGATCCTCAAGGAGGGAAATTATGCCACGGGTAGTTGGAGTTAGGTTTAAAGAAGCAGGTAAAATATATTATTTCAGTTTTGGAGATTTGGATCTCAAGCCCGGGGATAAAGTAATTGTGGAAACTGTTAGGGGGCTTGAGTTTGGAGAAGTAGTTGTGGGTCCTAAAGATGTTCCAGAGGAAAAATTGGGCGATACTTTAAAAAGTGTGGTAAGGAAGGCAACAAAAGAGGATATGGAAAAGGTTAAAAAAAATAAAGAGGAAGAGAAGAAAGCTTTTGAAATCTGCCTGCAGAAGATTCAGGAGCACAACCTACCCATGAAGCTGGTGGATGTAGAATACACCTTCGATGTCAGCAAAATTATTTTTTATTTTACTGCTGAGGGTAGGGTTGATTTCCGCCAGCTGGTGAAGGATTTAGCTGCAATTTTTAAAACCCGCATTGAATTGAGGCAGATTGGGGTAAGGGATGAAGCAAAAATGCTGGGGGGTATAGGCTGCTGCGGTCGTGTTGTCTGCTGCGCAACCTTTTTGGGCGATTTTGAGCCCGTGTCCATCAGAATGGCAAAAGAGCAGAATCTTTCCCTGAACCCCAGCAAAATATCAGGGCTGTGCGGGAGGCTTATGTGCTGTTTGAAATTTGAAAATGAAGTTTACGAAGAGGCTAAAGAAAAGTTTCCCCCTTTGGGGTCTGTAGTTATAACACCCTTGGGGGAAGGGACCGTTACAGCCATGGATGTGTTAAGGGAAAAGGTTCAGGTCACATTCAGCGAGGGACAGCCAAAAACTTTTTCTTTAGATGAAGTTAAGAAGAAGGGGAATCAGGATGAAAAACACGGAGCTTCTGATTAAACTGGAAGATAATGTGCGCAGTCTGCTGGAGGAAATACGCAGGCTTAAAATGTATGTCTATGCCCTGGAAGAGGAAAATCAGCAGCTTAGGGCAAAGCTTTTTAGAGAGCAGCAGGGGATGGGAGGACATGACAATTTGGTTAACTTATATGAAGAGGGTTTTCATGTCTGCCCCATTAATTTTGGACATCGGCGGGACGGGGGAGACTGCTTATTCTGCCTGAGCTTTCTAAAAAGGGGAAAATCCGCTCATGAGCATTCTTAGGGAAGGAGAAAAGCTGGAAGATCTTCAGAGAAATAATCTTAAAATTATCCAAAAAAAAGATGCCTATAGATTTTCTACGGATGCGGTGCTTCTGGCTCATTTTGTTAAGCTTTCCAAAGAAGATGCCATGGTTGTGGATTTAGGTACGGGAAGCGGAATTCTGCCCATTCTTTTGAGTGCTCTTTATCCCCGAGCAGCCTTTGTGGGCATTGAGATTCAGGAAGAACTTGCGGATATGGCTAAGAGAAGTGTAGAACTGAACGGTCTGGAAAATTCAGTGCAAATTATTCACGGTGATTTGAGAAGAATTACAGATTACTTAAAACCCAATTGTGCGGATACAGTGGTAACAAATCCTCCTTATATTCCCAAAGATGGGGGACTTGTAAGCCCCAACAGGAGCATTGCTTTAGCAAAACAGGAGATCCTCTGCAGCCTTGAAGACATTTTCTACGCAGCAAACAGAATACTAAAGGGCAGGGGAAGCATGTTTATGATTCACCGTCCCCAACGTTTGGGAGATTTATGCTGTTTGGGTAGAAAATATGATTTGGAGCCCAAGGGGATGCGCTTTGTTCATCCCAAAGCTGGTCGGGAAGCCCATATGGTATTAATCGAATTTGTAAAAAACAGCCTTCCCGGAATGAAAGTTTTTCCTCCCCTGGTAGTGCTTAAGGAAAACGGAAAATATACCCAAGAAGTGGAAGAAATGTATTATGGAGAGAAGGGGCAATGAGCGGGACTCTTTACATATGTTCCACCCCCATAGGGAATATGGAGGATATAACCTTAAGGGCGTTAAGGGTCTTTAAGGAAGTAGATCTTATTGCCGCAGAAGATACCAGGACAGCAAAAAAGCTTTTAAATCACTATGAAATAAATACCCCTGTTACCAGCTATCATGAACACAATGAAAAAAATAAAGCTCCAAAAATAATAGAACTTCTGTTAGAAGGCAGAAACATAGCGCTGATCTCAGAGGCAGGAACTCCCGGTATTTCCGACCCCGGCTATGAGCTCATACGGGAAGCGGTAAACCACGGTATTAAAATCACAGTTATCCCTGGTCCTTCTGCCCTTATAAGCGGCCTAGTGGTCTCGGGCCTGCCCATGGACAGGTTTGCCTTTGAAGGTTTTCTACCCCGAAAGAGAAGCCAGCGCAGACAGATTCTTGAAAATTTAAAGAATGAGCCCCGAACTTTAATTTTTTATGAATCCCCTCACCGTCTTGAAGAAACCCTAGAGGATATGAAGGAAATTTTTAATGACCGCAGAGCAGTTTTGGCCAGAGAACTGACCAAAATTTATGAGGAAATTTTAAGGGGAAACCTGGGAGAGCTTCTGGCTGCTGTAAGGGAAAAAGGAGCTAGGGGGGAATACGTGCTTGTAGTGGAGGGGGCTAAAGAACAGGATCAGACTGGTGAAATTGAAGAGTGGCAGTTTTTAGGGGTAAAGGAACACGTGAAACTCTTGGTAAAGAAGGGATATACAAAAGCTGAAGCCGTAAAAGAAGCGGCAAGGCTTAGGGGGCTGCCCAAGGGAGATGTTTATAAATACGTGACCGAGGACGAACTAAATGAAGAAAACAGCAATTGAAAATTTAAAGCAGAAAGACCTCCTTTTTTAGGAGGCCCTTCTGCTTTTTATATTTATTTATATTTCTTTTTCTCTCTAATTTTTAAAATTTAGCTTGCCTGGCTTTCAGCCTGGCTTGCCATTGCTAGAGCACATTCGCGGCAGACGTTTTTGCCTTTAAAGTGCTGGATGTTTTCTGCGTTGCCGCAGAATATGCAGGCGGGCTCGTATTTTTTGAGGATTATCGATTCCCTGTCTACATATATTTCCAGGGCGTCCTTTTCTTCAATACCTAAGGTACGCCTTAGTTCGATAGGAATGACAACCCTCCCGAGCTCGTCCACTTTGCGGACAATACCCGTTGATTTGATCATCTCTTTTTCCTCTCCTTTCGCCAAATTTCGACAAGTATCGTGTCAACTAAATGGTACCAAGTTTGCCATTAAAAGTCAACTTTTTTTAAAAATTTTGTTTTATATTTAAATTATATAAATGTTTTATATTTAAATTATATAAACTATTATATATTTAAAACATCAAAGTCGGTTCCCCTGTGTGCGTCACCTCCCCCTAAATTATATAAACTATTATATATTTAAAACTTTCAAAAGCTTCATATGCTTGACATTAAAAGAAAAACTTGTATATAATCGAAGCCGAAGCAAAAAATTTAAGGAAAATTTTAAGATAAAAGTAAATAAGGCTAAAAGCTGTGAAGGGAAGGGAGTAACCTCCACCGGCTGTTGTATAGCGAGCGGGGTTGGTGGGAGCCCGTACAGCTGAGGGGGCGAACATGGTCCCGGAGCTGGGCTGCTTAAAGTTCATTCTTGAACGAGTAAGCGGCACCCGTTGTTTGCGTTAAAAACGATGGTGCTTTTTTAGAGCACCCGATAAGGCCCTTTTCCGTGAGGATGGGGTAAAAAAGGGTGGTACCGCGTGGTCTATTCTCTCGCCCCTTGCTGGGGTGAGTTTTTTGTTATTGGGAGTATAAAACAACTACTGCCTGCGGCATAAGGCCGAGCCGTTGAAGCCAAAATACAATAAAAAGCTGAGGAGGAATTGGGATGGCTGAAAATAAGAAGACGTATTATATTACAACTCCCATCTACTATCCCAGCGATAAACTGCACATAGGACATGCATACACCACAGTGGCAGCTGACAGCATGGCTAGATATAAAAGGATGCGGGGATATGATGTTTGGTTTTTAACTGGTGCGGATGAGCACGGACAGAAAATTGAAAGAAAGGCCAAATCCGTGGGAAAAACTCCAAAGGAGTATGTGGATGAAATAGTAGCAGGATTTAAGCTCCTTTGGGAAAAGCTTCAAATATCCAACGATGACTTTATACGCACCACCGAGGAAAGGCACAAAAAAGTTGTTCAAGATATCTTCCAGAAAATGTATGATAAAGGAGACATATACAAAGCAGAGTATGAAGGCTGGTACTGCACACCTTGCGAAACTTTCTGGACGGAAAAGCAGCTTGAAGATAAATGCTGTCCTGACTGCGGACGGCCTGTAGAGCTGTTAAAAGAAGAAAGCTACTTTTTCAGGATGAGTAAATACCAGGATCGACTGCTGGAACATATCAAAAACAATCCTGATTTTATACAGCCTCCTTCCAGAAGGAATGAGATGATAAGTTTTATTGAGAGCGGACTGGAGGATCTCTGTGTTTCCCGAACCACCTTCAGCTGGGGTATCCCCGTACCCTTTGATGAAAAACATGTTATATATGTGTGGATCGATGCGCTAACTAACTATATTTCTGCCCTTGGATATGGAAGCGGGGATGAAAAATTTGAAAAATACTGGCCCGCAGACCTGCATCTGGTTGGGAAGGATATAGTAAGGTTCCATACAATCATCTGGCCTGCCATATTAATGTCTGTGGGGCTGGAGCTTCCCAAAAAAGTATTTGGTCATGGATGGCTGCTGTTGGCTGAAGGAAAAATGTCCAAGTCCAAGGGCAATGTAGTGGACCCCATGGAGCTAATTGACAAATATGGCGTTGATGCCATTCGGTATTATTTGATTAGGGAAATTCCCACAGGTGCTGATGGATATTATTCAGAGGAAGCCCTTGTAGAAAGAATAAATACTGATCTTGCCAATGATTTTGGCAACCTTGTTTCCCGCACCACTGCTATGATCGATAAGTTTAACGGAGGGCTTATTCCTGCGCCTTCAGCAGAAGAACCCATTGACAGGGAATTAAGGGAATTTGCTCAAAAAACAGTAAGTAATGTGGAAAATCTCATGGAGGAATTTGAACTGAGCAATGCTGTTGGGGAAATATGGAAGCTTGTAAACCGTACTAATAAATATATTGAAGAAACTGCACCCTGGGCCCTTGCCCGGGATTCCTCAAAAAGATCAAGGCTTGAAACGGTGCTGTATTACATGGTGGAAGCCCTTAGATTCTGTACCGTTATGTGCACACCTTTTATGCCGGGACTTCCACCTAAGGTTTATATGCAGCTGGGGATTGAAAATGAAACCCATGTCCATACCTGGGAAAGCATTGAAAAATGGGGAGCACTGCCATCAGGGGTGCGCATTAACCGAGGGGAACCCATTTTCCCCAGGATTGATTTAAAGAAATTGGAAATACAGGAACAGCAGGCTTCTGAAGGGGCCCAAGGGGAAAAGGAAAAAGATGATGTTGACAAAAAGATTGAAAATGAGATAACCATAGATGAATTTTCAAGAGTTGATCTTAGGGTGGCTGAGGTTCTTAAAGCTGAAAAAGTGGAAAATGCTGATAAACTCCTTAAACTTGAAGTGGATCTGGGAACGGAAAAAAAGACAGTGGTGGCTGGAATTGCTGAGTATTATAAGCCTGATGAAGTGGTGGGTAAGAAGGTTGTTATAGTGGCCAATTTGAAGCCTGCGAAAATCAGAGGGATTACTTCTCAGGGAATGATTCTTGCAGCTTCAAAGGGTGATAAACTGGGAGTAATAACTTTAGATAAGGATATTCCTGTAGGAGCGAAGGTGAAATAAAATTGGAACTTTTTGATACCCATGCCCATTTGGATTTTCCTGAATTTAAAAAAGATTTGAGTGAAGTTCTGGAAAGAAGCAGGAAAGCCGGTATTAAGTATATTGTAAATGTTGGAGTGGATGTGGAATCTTCTCTACGGTCTGTAGATCTGTCCCAAAAACACAGCTGGATTTATGCCAGTGTGGGGGTCCACCCCCATGATGCCCAAAAATTTGATGAAGAAATCTATGACCTGATGAAAAAGCTTGCGGAGAAGGAAAAAGTTGTTGCTGTGGGAGAAATAGGACTGGATTATTACCGAAATTTTTCTCCAGAAAATCAGCAAAAAGAAGCATTCCGCATGCAGATTGTGTTGGCTAAGGAACTGGGACTCCCCATAATAATTCATGATCGGGATGCCCACAGAGATGTGCTGAAAATAATAAAGGAAGAAGGAGCACAGGATGTGGGCGGCATAATGCACTGTTTTCCAGGTGACTGGAAAATGGCAAAGGAGTGCTTTGACCTGAACTTTTTGATCGGTATAGGGGGCACCGTTACCTTTAAAAAATCTGCTGCACTTCAGGAAGTGGTTAAAAGGGCTCCCACTGATATGATAGTTCTTGAAACGGACTGCCCTTATCTTAGTCCAGAGCCCCTTCGGGGCAGGCGCAATGAGCCGGCAAATGTAAAATACACGGCTAAGTTTGCAGCGGAACTGCGGGGAGATGATTTAGAAGAGTTTTCTTATCGTACTACCCTTAATGCAAAAAAGCTTTTTAGAATTTAGCATCATAAAAGAGAGGGGCTGCTGAAAAGCGAAAAGCAGCCCCTCTTTTTTTGCCCTTTTATGGTTAATTATAGCAGTCTTGCCTGAAAAGGGTATAAAAAATTTAATTTCCGGGCAATAATTTGGATAACCCTGAATATGATTCTAAGGGTGAGGAAATTGGATACTTATACCTCTGACGGTGAGACGCTGACAAAGAAAAAAAATTTTTTTGTTTCTCTGTTAGCTGTTTTAATTTTTACAATGTTGTTTATTATCTATACTGCCACCGCAAAGGGGATAACCCTAAACATTAACGGAGAAACAAGATATGTTACTACGCACTGCAGAACAGTGGAAAAAGTCCTTAAAAAAGAAGGAATAAAATTGGGACCTCAATATATTGTTGAGCCTTCTTCGGACAGCATTGTTCACGACGGTGGTAAAATAGTGGTAAAAAAATTAGTGCCCGTTGCTGTTATAGATGGAAACAAGAAAAAAATTATAAGGGTTGAAGTACCTTCCGTTCTTGAAGTTTTAGTCAAAGAAGGGATAGTTCTTTCTCAAGGGGATGAGATAAAAGCTAATTTACATCCTAAAGACGGAAGTATGCCCTACATTAAAATTATTCGTCAGGATATGAAAGTTATAACTCTAACGGAGGAAATTCCCTATAAAACAAAGGAAATAAAGGATTATCATTTAACACCAGGAAGCAGGCGTATTGTTCAAGAAGGCAGTAAAGGATTAAAGGAAACAAAAGTCCGCATTACTTATAAAAATGGAAAAGAAATAGGCCGTGAAAAAATCAAAACAGAGATCATAAAAAACCCAGTTCCCAGAATTGTTGCTGTGGGAGATAGGAGTGGGGTTTTTGTAAGCAGGGGTGAAAGGTACATAGCTGTAAAGAAAATGACCATGATTGTTTCTGCTTATACCCATACAGGAAACCCCACTGCCACTGGGGATATGCCAACAAGGGGAACCATAGCTGTGGATCCACGGGTAATACCCCTGGGCACTAAACTTTACGTTGAAGGATATGGATACGGTACAGCTTTGGATACAGGTGGGGGAATTAAAGGAGCAAGACTTGACGTTTTCTTTGAAAGCAAAAAGCAGGCACTGGAATGGGGACGTAAAAAAGTTCAGGTGATTATATTAAAGGAAATATAAGGTTAAAGGAAATATAAGGAAGCTAAAAGAAAGACTAAAAAAATTAACCTAAAAAAAAAGGAAATTTAATTTTTATGGCGAACTTCTAAGAGACGATTTTAATTATTTTTTATTTTAAATTTACTTTCTTTCAATTGAAAAGGGGGGATAACCCCCATGTTTGTTTCAAAGGAGTCCGCCAATTTTAAACTCCTTGTGGCGGCACTTTTGGTTTTTTGTTTTATAGTTGTGGGGTTTACTGTAGCTCATAAGAATGTAGAAATTGAATATGACGGTAAGAGGTTTGAGGTTTCCACATTTGCGGGAAGCGTTAAGGAACTTTTAAAGCAGGAAGGAATAACCCTCAATCCTGGAGATAGGGTAAGCCCAGGACTTGATAAACCTTTAAAGGATGGAACCAAAGTAGTTATAACCCGGGGCTTTAAAGTGGATATAATAGTAGATGGAAAAAAATTCAAAACCATAAAAACAGCTGAAACAAAAGTAAAGGATATACTTAAAAATGCCGGTATAGAACCTGGTTCAGATATGATAGTTAAACCTAAGTTGAATACTTTGATAGATGAGGAAACAAACATTTATGTGACAAATGTTGTAACTAAGAAAGTAGCAGTTAAAGAAACGGTGCCCTTTAAAACTATAAAAAAAGAAGATAGGCTCCTTCGTAAGGGTAAAACTCGTGTGGTAAGGGAAGGAGCAAAGGGCGTTAAAGAACTTACTTACAGAATAATGGTTGCAAATGGAAAAGTAATAAAAAGGGAATTGTTAAAGGTAAAAGTTTTAAAACAACCTGTGGATAAGATTATAGCAGTGGGTACCCTTAATACCCTTTCCAGAGGCGGAAGCACTTACAGATATAGTAAAGTGCTTAATATGGTTGCCACTGCTTACACCCATACAGGATGGAATACTGCAACGGGAAAGAGGCCCAGGAAAGGAACTGTGGCAGTGGATCCTTCTGTTATTCCCTTGGGCACAAGGCTTTACATAGAGGGTTATGGATACGGCATAGCCCAGGATGTGGGTAGCAGCATCAAAGGCGGCAGAATAGACGTTTTCTTTGAAAGCAAAGACGCTGCCTTAAGATGGGGTCGAAAAAGGGTAAAGGTATACATTTTGGAATGAAAAAGGAAAAAAAGCAGGGATAAAGCCCTGCTTTTTTATTATTTTTGCATTAGGAAAAGGAAGCATATTTTTCATACCAAATATATTCAAGAGATGTTAATAACTCCTCAGGCTGAAATGATATACCCCATAGGATAACGTCTACATTGGCACGTATATTAGTATAATTTATCAAAGTAGCAAATTGGTTTGGAACATTGTAATGAAATTTGGGGTATATTAAGCAACCTATCCTTTTTTCATTAATGGAACTACTCATATATGATAGAAGCTGGTGAAGGTCATGCCGGTGTTCTTCAAGAATTGCTGAGGTTTGATTTCTCCCATATTGTAGGTACGTAAGGTGTTTTTTGTATTTCACATCTATTATAAGTGTTTTGTTTTCTTTTTCGATTATTATGTCTGGTTTTAGTAAACTTAAACTTTTCCAATTGCCTAAATTATAAAATCTTAATTTGGAATTTTTTCTTATATCTGAATAGAATCGTGCTCCAATTTTTTTAGCAAAAATAAAAGTCCAATGCTCTACCCAGTATTCAAATAATCTGTCCATTTCCAAGAACCAAGGTAAGCCATAGAAATTGCCAAAAGCCAATGAGAATTTATTCTGGACTAAATATTCTATGCAGAGTTTAATAGCCCTTTCATACACGTTCCGGTAAAAACATGGAATATTTATTCTTTTTAGGCGTTTTATATCTGGTTTTTCCTCTTTTATGTTTTCTCGAGCTTCTTTTCAGCTTTAGTAACTAGTTCTTTAGCTTTATTTTTGATTTTTAAAGGAACTTTACTATGGAAAATATCTCCATGTATTAAGCTTACAATTCCTTTAAATTGGCGATGAACTTCTAAGTCAATGGAATAATCCGTAATAAAGCTGTAAAATTCATTGTATTTTCCGTAAGGAAGACTTTTTATGGAGTAATCATACCAATTAATTATACCCTTAGGTTCATTTATAATTACTTGTTTATTATTCATTCCTTTCATATATAGATTTAAAGCTTGATTAATAGCTTCTAATGTATCAATAGCCTTTATCCATTTAGGAAAAACTCCATTACTTAAAATTGGCTCTTCATTTTTTAAAAAAGTTGGTTGGTATTTCCAATCTATAAGATCGAAAATTTCATATAAATTTATCCATCCCAATCTAGGTTTTACTTCGATACTCCCATAGACATTTCTTCCATAAGGATTTTTTAAAGGTACTAGGCCAATTTTATTTCCTGGTATAAGGGATAAGCTTTTCTTTTCTTCATCCCACCTGTAAGTAATATTTAATTTGTCAAGATATGTGTTATTTATTTTTAACCATTTTCTTAAATATTCATCTGGGTATCTCTTATCAAATCTTCCTGAAGGGAACCAATCTTTAAACTCCTCTAAGGGAATGGTTTTTTCGTCTCCAAATTCTGTTAATGTAATTTTTACCTTACCCTTCATTTTTTACACTCTCTATAAATGCTAAAATTTCATTTTTAGCCAGGGGCAGCCTACCTTCGTTTATATATTCTTGAAGCAATGGTGCAATTTCATACTTTAGTTTGTTATATATTTCCTTTTTTGTTTTAGCTATAAAATACGTATGCCCTGGCTGTAAATGCTGCTCTTCATCAGTGGCATAGTAAAAAAATATATTTTGGATATTATTGAAATTATCTGAAGCAGTTTTTTTAGTGTCAATATCTACTCCTAAATTATCTAAAATATCTTTCAGTTTTTCCCAATTGGGCCAAACATCAATGAATGAAAATCTTCTTCGGATGGCAAAATCTAAAATTGCAATGGTACGATCGGCAGTATTCATTGTTCCAATTATATAAAGATTGTTAGGCATAGATATTTCTTCTCCTGAACGCAAATTAATTTTTCTTTCTTCATTGGGTTCAAAGAGGAAAATTGCTTCACCTAAAATTTTTGCTAAATCACCTCTGTTTATTTCGTCTATAATAAGTAAGTATCCTTTACCCTGATCTTTTGATTTTTTAGCTTCTTCAATACTTTCCAGTAAAGGACCTTTTTGTTCTTTAAAAATTAACTGATCTTTACTACTGGTATCTGGTTTAATTCCCAAAACAAAATCTTCATAGGATATGGAAGCATGAAATTGTATTATTTTATACCCAGTTATTTTTGAATTAGCCATAAGATGCTGAGCAATGTTTTGAGCTAAATAAGTTTTTCCTGTTCCCGGAGGTCCTTGTAATATAAGATATTTTCTTTCTAATAAATACTCCGATAATTCTTCTGTAGGGGGATAAGTTTTCCACAGATTAATTAAATTTGGTAGTACTTCGTTATTCCAAATGTTCTCAAAATTTTTTTTGAAAGGCCAATTTCTTATTTTTCCATATAAAATTAAATGAGCAAGAAAAGCTTTAGCCCCATTATCATTTGTATTTATTACGCAAACGGAAGGTAAATATTTTCCATACCTTCTCCATAAATCATGGTAAACACTAAAGTTTCCTAATTTACTTTTTATAGAATTTGGGATCTCAGTATATTCATCAGTAATATCATCTTTAATAAAAACTTCAGTGTCTTCTGTATTCCAATTCTCTTTTTTAATAAACTTCAATAGAAGCTTAATGCATCTTTTTACCCATGGGGTTCCTAATATTTCAGCGTCGTCAGTAACTCCGCCAGTGCCAATGCCATAGCATAAAAGCAATTGGGTAGGATCTTCTGTATTATCCGGAAATACTACCAATGAAAAGTTTTCGTATACTCCACTTGGGGTAGCTCCTTCATATAATAGACCCCAGTAATGAATATTATCTTCGGGCCCTGTTAACGATTTGTATCTTAAAACACCATTTTTATCGATTTCTTCTGAAAAACGCTTGCCAAAAACTTCTTCAAAAAGCTTTTTAGTAGCTTCTAAACTATTATCAGCATCTTTATTTTTAATAGCTTCTAAAATTTCTTTGGCAAAATTTATATGTTTTGGAATAAACATTTTGCAGTCCCCTCTTTTATGTTCCCTTCTTTAATGATTTATAATTTATTTCCTTTAAAAATAAAAATTTCCTTTTTTAATCTTAGTGGAAAATTATATGATATTTTATGTTGGAAACATAAAAGGACTTTTAAAAAATATTAAGAAGAAATTGAAAAGCAAAATATTTTTCAGGGGGCCGATTGATGATTGTTCAAAAATTTGTAGTTAATCAGTATCCGATACAAAATATTCTTTCGTTGATAAATTCTGAAGAAATTGCAATTCCTGAAATACAGCGTCCCTTTGTATGGAATGCCTCTAAAGTTAGAGATCTAATAGATTCTTTATACCAAGGATATCCTGTAGGCTATTTGATAATTTGGCAGAATCCAAGCGTTAGATTAAAAGATGGGACAATTTCAAAAGGGAAAAAGATAATAATCGATGGACAGCAGAGGATTACTGCTCTTATGGCTGCAATTTTGGGTAAAGAAATAGTAGATTCTAATTTTAAAAAGAAAAGAATTGTAATTTCTTTTAATCCCATAGAAAAAAAATTTGAAGTATTAAATTCAGCTATACAAAAGGATAAAAGATGGATAAAAGATATATCATTGGTTTTTTCTCCTGAATTCAGCATTTATAATGCAGTAGAAAATTATTGTTCATTAAATACTGATGTAAAGAAAGAAGATATATTTGAGAGCATAGAAACGTTAAAAAATATTGTTAATATTCCTATGGGCTTGATAGAACTAGATTCTGATCTTGATATCAATGAAGTAACCGAAATATTTATTAGAATAAATTCTTCTGGCGTAGTGCTTAGCCAAGCTGATTTTGCTATGTCGAAAATTGCTGCGGATAAGAAATATGGCGGAAATATGCTGCGTAAAGCTATAGATTATTTCTGCCATCTTTCTGTGAAACCAGAATTTTATTCACAGCTAGCGAAAAATGATGAGGAATTTGTTAATTCTGATTATTTTAAAAAAATGGAATGGCTTAAGAACGATAAAGATGATTTGTATGACCCGTCACATACAGATATGCTGAGAGTTTCATTTACATCAAAATTTAAACGGGGAAAATTAGAGGATTTAGTTGCCCTTCTTTCCGGTAGGGATTTTAAAACCCGGCAGTATAAAGAGGAAATTGTAAAGGATTCTTTTGATAAATTAAGGGAAGGTATAATGGATTTTATGAATAAAAATAACTTCAAAAAATTTATTATGATTTTAAGATCAGCGGGCTTTATTGATAATTCCATGGTTAGTTCTCAAAACGCTGTAAATTTTGCCTATGTATTATACCTGACTTTGAAGGAAAAGAAAGTGCCTAATCCAAAAATTGAACAACTTGTAAGAAAGTGGTATGTGATGTCTGTTTTAAAAAGCAGATATTCTGCATCCCCAGAAAGTCAGTTTGATTATGATATTAGAAGGATATATGAGTACGATCCTGAGCAGTATATCTTGAATGTTTTAGATGCTGAATTATCTGATTCATACTGGTACAATTTACTACCACAACAACTCAATACATCAGTAGTAAGCAGTCCTGTATTTCATGTATTCTTAGCAGCTCAAGTTTACATGGGAGACAAAGGTTTTTTGTCAAAAGATATAAAAGTATCTGATCTTATAACTATTAAAGGTGATTTCCATCATATTTTCCCTAAAAATTATTTAAAGAAAATAGGTTTTAACACCAGAGGAATGTATAACCAGCTTGCCAATTATGTTAAGGCTCAGAGTGAGATAAATATAGCCATTGGAAATAAACCGCCTAAAATATATTTCAGTGAACTTTTGGAGCAGTGCAGAACAGGCAGTTTAAAGTATGGAGCTATAAAGGACTTGGATGAGCTTTATGAGAATTTGGAAATGAACTGCATACCTCCTGCCGTTTTTAATGATCTTGCTGAGGATTATCCAGCATTTCTTGAAGAAAGAAGAAAGCTTATGGCTAAGAAAATTAAAGAGTATTTTCAAAAATTATAAAAATCATAAGAACTTTTCCTGTTCCCCGTTTGCTCGTTCAAGACATCATAAGTGGCCAATCGAAAAGAGTAGAGCAGCAATACTAAGCCGGCTTAAAATTAATTTTAACTTTTTATTTTTTATAAATAAACAGTAATGGATCTTATTCGCTTTAGTATTTGCAGTCCAGCTCTATTCATTTTAAGGTTCTTTGTAAAAAGGAGCTTTTTATTATATAATTGAAGTTGAGAAAGCAGGTTAAAATCCATGTATAAAATTGCTTCGCCAAGCAAAACAAGGGAAATATTGAAAAAATACAATATTAAGCTTAATAAAAGGTGGGGGCAGAATTTTTTGGTCGATCCCAGGATAGCGGAGGGCATTGCTGAAGCTACCTGTGATGCAGGGGATGAAGTTTTAGAAATAGGTCCCGGGATCGGCTCATTAACGGAATTTCTGCTGGCTAGGTCCTGCAGAGTTGTAGCCGTTGAAATTGATCCTAGGCTTACTGCTGTGCTTATTGAAATGTTTGAAAATTCAGATCAGCTTACGGTGGTTGAAGGGGATTTTTTAGATCAGGATCTGGCTGAGCTTCATGAAAAACACTTTTCTCCCGGCAGAAAAATTAAGGTTGTGGGGAATCTTCCCTATTACGTGACCTCTCCCATACTCATTAAGCTATTCGGCAGTTATCAGCAAATATCGGCAGCGACTCTTATGATGCAGAAAGAAGTGGCAGAAAGGATCATGGCACAGCCTGGAACCAAGGAATACGGTTCCCTTACTGTATTATGTCGTTACTACTCAGAACCCGAGATCATTTTTAATGTTTCCAGAAGAAATTTCTTTCCCCCACCGGAAGTGGATTCCACAGTGGTCCGCTTTAAAATGCTGAGCAGGCCTTCCGTCATGGTTTTAGATGAGGATCTGTTTTTTAAAATAGTTAGGGCAGCTTTTAATCAGCGAAGAAAAACTATTCTAAATGCCCTTGAAAAATCCGTAGAAAATTGGAATAAAAAGGATACGGCTCATATATTAAAGCTTGCAGGAATTGATCCCATGATGAGGGGAGAAGCATTGGATCTTAGTGACTTTGCTGCCATAACAAACTGTGCAGTGGAGTTTTTGAAGGAAAAATTAAGAAATTAGAAAGCGAGATGTTTTAAAGTGAAGTTTGTAAGTCCCAGCAAAGGTGTCTTAAGCGAAGAACAGATGTTCAAGGATATAATTGATTTCATAGAAAGCAATCCCGAAGCAAGCTACAACGTAATTATAGGAACGGACTCCCATACAAGGGATGAAGAGGAAACCTGTTTTGTTACGGCAATAATTATTCACCAGATAGGTAAGGGAGCGCGCTATTATTACAGAAAAAATAGTCAAAGAAAGGTAAGCAGCTTAAGACAGAAAATCTTCTTTGAAGCAGCACTAAGTCTTGACTGTGCCAGTAAGGTTGCAAGAAAACTGTCTGAAAATGGACATTCAGAACTTAATGTAGAGATCCACTTGGATATTGGCGCAAACGGTAGAACTAAAGAGCTTATTAAGGAAATCGTAGGAATGGTTGTGGGAAGCGGTTTTGATGCTAAGATTAAGCCGGAGTCCTGCGGGGCTACTAAGGTAGCGGATAAACACACAAAATAGGTATAAAAAACCTCCTGAAGGTAAATAATGTAAGAAAAACTGCCTGATGGAGGAATGGGGATGCCTGAAAAACAGAAAAGTGAGATTGATAGAAGGGAACTTCGCAAGCTGTTTTTTCAGGTTGCGGAAAAAATGCGTGAGGAATGCAGAAAGAATAGAGATGAAAAGTCTAAATAAGAAGTGTTAAATAAGTAAAAGGCTCCCCATTTTAGGGAAGCCTTTTACTTTTCAGGTATTTATTGGGGGTCTTTTGAGTTTGTTTTGAGCTTTATCAGCTGTTTTAAATCAGCCGGAGGAAAAGATTAACAATCACCTATCTTGCAAAAATATGGTTTCCTATTACAGCTGTAATTTGTCTGGTCCATACCCACGTATTGGTTGCCTTTGCTGGATTCCAGTAGTATAAAGCTCCTCCTGTTGGGTCCCATCCTCTTAATGCAGCTGCCACTGCTTCATAAGCTGAGCTGGTCGGTGGAGCGTTGATCTGTCCATCGTATACTGCGGTAAATGCCCATGGTTGATAAATTATACCGGGAATAGTGTTTGGGAATAGGGGGCTTTTAAGTCTGTTTAAAATTACTGCGGCCACTGCAACCTGTCCTACAAAGGGCTCACCCTTGGCTTCAGCGCTGACAACTCTAGCCATCAGTTCAATATCTCTCCAGGAAAGGGACAATCCTCTGGATGCTGTTGCATTCCTTGTGGTAGGGATTTTTAGAACCTGCCCAGGATATATAGTGGAACTCCAGATTCCGTTAAAGCTCATTATGTCTCTATAATTAACACCAAATCTTTGACCGATTAAAAATAATGTGTCTCCTCGTTTAACGGTGTATAGAAAATATCCTGCATTCTGTCCTGATTTTTCAGGTATGGTTAGAACTTGTCCAGGATATATGTATGATGATTTTAAATTGTTTGCTTTCTGTATTTCTGTATAGCTTATGTTAAATTTTTTCCCAATTAAGTAAAGCGTATCCCCCGGCTGAACTGTGTAAGTGGCTGCGCTGCCTGCTGCGGCAAAAGGTACAGCTATTAGCGCGAAGGCTAGGAGGACAGCGAAAACCACTCTCTTCAAAAAAATCCCCTCCCTTTACCTGATATGGCAATTATAATACAATGCCCAAGCCTGTTCATTAGTAGAATGACTCCTAAAAATCAATATATTTCCAAAGGATATATTAAAAGCCAATATTAGGCAATTTATGGTAATTCAGGAAGTTGTTATAGGGGTTTTGCAGCACGGGCACAATGGTATGCCTAAGCATATGATGTATAAAGAAGTTGCAGGAATGAGGGAGGAAAAATGGGAGAAATAAGGCCGGGGGATATTGTTGGAAGAAAATCTTATGGGAGCGATATTTTATTTAGGGTAGAAAGGATTTACGAAATAGCAAATGAAAAATACGCCCTTCTCAGGGGCCTGGACATGAGGTTAGAAGCTGATGCTCCTTTATGGGATTTAGAAGTTAAGGAGCCCATTGAGATTTTGGAATACAAAAACAGGTTCCTTGAAAAATACAGGGCCAAAATAAGGATGGCTGCTGCTGATAGGGAACATCAAAGAAGATTTTTAAATTTTGGGGATAAAGAAGAAAAAAAAATGCTGTTTTTTGAAGTGCCGGGCAGAGTTATCCACATTGATGGGGATAAAGAATATCTGAATAAATGCATGAGAAACTATATGCAGCTTAATGTGGATGCAGTGGGGTTTTATGTCCCTGAGAAAGAGCAGCCCCAAAGAGTGAAAGATATACTGCTGCAGCATAATGCAGGTATACTTGTTCTTACGGGGCATGATGGCTTGAAAAAAAATGCTGAGAATATTTTGGATCTGAATAACTATAGAAGTTCAAAATATTTTGTTGAGGCGGTTAAGGCTGCACGCCAGCTTAAACCCAGCAGAGATGATCTGATTATTTTTGCTGGAGCTTGCCAATCCCATTTTGAAGCAATCCTTGAAGCAGGGGCTAATTTTGCGAGTTCGCCCAAGAGAGTTCTAATTCATGCTTACGACCCTGTTTTTGTTGTGGAAAAAATTGCATACACTTATTTTGATGAGGTTTTAAATGTTGAAGACGTTGCAAAAAATTCTATTACAGGGGAAGATGGTATAGGGGGCATTGAGACCCATGGTCAGTTTCGATGGGGATATCCTAAAGCTACTTGAGTCATGCCTGCCTCCATTCTTGGGGGCAGAAAATTGACAAGTATTGTATAATAAATGGACAGGCCTGAAGCAAAAATAACAAGAAGCTTAAGGTTTTCTTTTCTAATGGGACAGGTGTATAATTTTTCCTTTTCTTTTTATTTAGGAGGTGAAAGGGAATGTTTGGGATTACCGTAAGGGAAGCTATGGAGCTGCCTCAAATGGAAGGGGCAGTTCTTGTGGGTGGTAAAAAAGGAATAGACCGTGTAATTCATTCCGTTAATATTATGGAAGTGCCTGATATTGAGAAATTTATTAAACCCAATGAGCTTCTTCTTACTACTGCTTATCCCTTAAAGGATAATCAAAAGGCTTTGGAAAAATTAATTCCCAAATTAAATCAGCAGGGCCTGTCGGCTTTGGCCATTAAGCCTGAGCGATATATACCCGAAATCCCAAAAATTATGATTGAACAGGCAGAGCAGTATGATTTTCCCCTTATTAAACTACCAAAACATTCGTCCTTTAATGAAATTATTAATCCCATATTGACAGAGATTCTCAACCGCCAAGCTGCGATTTTACAACGAAACGAAAAAATCAACAATGCGCTTACAGAAATTATACTTCACGGTGGTGGCTTAAACGGAATATCAATGGCTTTGGCCAGACTTCTGGGCTGTCCCGTTTCCATTCACGATCCCGAGTTTAGAAAAATATCTTCCTGCTTAACGCCCAAGGATTTCGGGGTTACTAAAAACCGGCTTTTATCCGAGCTGGCTAAAGACAGCAGACAGCTGGCTGCGGTATACAAAAAAAGAGAAGGAAGAAAGCTCACATTCGATACCGGTGGTATTAGTGCTGTGTGCCGTCCAGTTACCGTAGAGGATGAAGTATACGGCTACCTTATCATCTGGGAACCTGTGAAGCATTTGTCGGAACGAGAAATGGTAGGAATAGATCAAGCCGTAACAGCTATTGCTCTGGAAATAAGCAAACAGCATGCTGTATTTGATGTAGAATCTAGATTTAAGCGGAACTTCATTGAAGATATCATAGATGGAAAAATTTCTTCCAAAGAAGATGCTGTGGTTTTGGCTGAAAGGTTTGGTTGGGAGCTTGCCAACGGTTTTTCTGTTATTTTGTTTGAGAGCAGCGATCTTCAACAGCTGTACAGTCAGGATCCGGTGCAGGCAAGGCAGAAAAGGCTTAAAATGCTTGATACGGTTTCCAGAGTAGTTAAACTGATTTCCCCAGGATCTGCCATAGTTGAAAGGGGAAGTCAGCTTATGATCCTCCATGCGTTTAAGAATAACAGCGATACACAACAGTTTAGGATGAATTCTGAAGTTTTGGCAGAATCATGTGTTAAAGAGCTGGAGAAGGCACTCAATTGGCAGGCTGTTGCTGGGATAAGCCGCTATATAGAGGACCCTTTAAATATAGTTGAAGGGATTAAACAGGCTCAAAAAGCGCTTAAGGTAGGAAGCTGTACTCCTGGCTCAAAAAAGGTTTTCCACTTTGATGACCTGGGGGTATATCGAATTCTCCTTACTTCTGATATGAAGGAGATAGACAAGTTTTATGAAGATATATTGGGACGGCTGGTTTCTTATGATAAGAAGCACAATGGAGAGCTTGTGGAGACCCTTGAAGCGCTTTTTGCCAACGAAATGAATCTGCAGAAAACAGCGGATCAGTTATTCATTCATTACAACACCATTAGATACAGGGTAAATAGGATTCAGCAGATAACAGGGCTTAATCTGAAGTCTCCTGATGATTGTCTCAGCCTTCAGCTAGCTCTAAAAATTTTCCACATGAAGGAATAACGATAGTTTAAAAGTTCGGGCTGCCGCTTAAGCGGCAGTTTTTTTTTTGGTTATTTAGGGAAACATATTTGTAGAAAATTGATAAAAGTATGAGGAACGTATTCGTATCAAGCTTATATAGAGCAGTATGCACATAAAATGTTACCCTTCAACTAGGGTAAAAAGTGTTTTGAATGTTTTAGTTGGGATCATGATGTGCGCGCACATCCTTAAACTTCTGCCTTGTTGAAAGAGGTGAAAAATTTATGGTTGTTCGCTGGTTGATAAAGCCCAATATGTATCAGGATTCAGTGAAATTGATGAAGCTGACTGCTGAGATACAGGAAATGGAAGGGATCAGCCAGGCTTCAGTGGTAATGGCAACAGACATGAATAAAGCAGTTTTAAAGGATGCAGGGCTTCTTGTGTCTGAAGTTGCCGAAGCCAATGCCAATGATCTTGTAATTGTTGTGGCGGCAGACGAAGAAGAGCATGCAGAAAAGGCATTAAAAGCTGCTGAAAAGCTTCTGGAGACTTTTAATGTGGAAGAAGGAAAAACAGAAAAACAGAAGCTGCCCAAAACAATACAGAGAGGAGTAGAAGTTCTTCCTGGAGCAAATCTGGCTCTTATTTCAGTACCAGGAACCTATGCCGCAGCTGAGGCAGTTAAAGCTTTGAATATGGGCCTTAATGTGCATCTTTTCAGCGACAATGTGAGTTTGGAAGATGAAGTTAGGCTGAAAGAATTAGGATGCCAAAAGGGACTTCTTGTGATGGGGCCAGATTGCGGTACAGCAATAATTGATGGAGTACCCCTTGCCTTCGCAAATGTGGTTGAGCGTGGGAAAATAGGAATTGTAGGAGCATCGGGTACAGGAATTCAGGAAGCCACAGTTTTGATCGAACGCTTAGGAGCAGGTATTTCCCATGCCATCGGCACCGGAGGAAGGGACTTATCCGGTGCCGTTGGAGGACGAATGATGCTTATGGGAATAGATCTTTTGGAAGAAGATCCCTCTACGGAAGTTATACTCCTTGTATCAAAGCCCGCGGGTTCCCAGACAACCCCTAAAATACTTGAGAGAGTTAGAAAATGCAGAAAACCTGTTGTTGTTTGCATCTTAAAGGAGGATTTGAGTGGTTCTCTTTCTTCATGGGCTGTATATGCAGCTACCATTGAGGATGCAGCGTATAAAGCTGTAGCTTTAGCTAACGGCGAAGAGCCTTTAACTATACCGGCAAATTTCTGGGGAGATTATTCTGAACTGGTTTCAGAAACAGTAAGGAATATGCGTCCTGAACAGCAGTACTTGCGAGGCCTGTTTACCGGAGGAACTCTGGCAGATGAAGCTATGCTGGTATTGGGAAACATCATAGGAGATATTTATTCCAATATTCCCTTAAAGCCAGAATTAAGACTCCCCTCCTCGCAGCAGAGCAAAGCCCATACCATCATTGACCTTGGCGATGATGAATTTACCCGAGGACGTCCACACCCAATGATTGACCCCCTTCCCCGAAATGAACGCCTGCTGCAGGAATACAAAGATCCAGAGGTTGCAGTAATTCTCCGCGATGTAGTTACGGGATACGGCAGTCATCCAGACCCTGCAGGAGAGCTGGCTCGTGCTGTTATGGAAGCCAGAGAGGCCTATCCCAATAATAATGCCGCAGTTATTGCCTTTGTCTGCGGTACGGAAGGAGATCCTCAGCCTCTTAGCGCCCAGGTTGAAACCCTTGAAAAAGCAGGTATTATGGTTCTTCCGTCCAATGCTGAGGCAGCACGGGTAGCAGGAAGAATAATCAAACAGCTCGAGAGTAAGGGGGTGTAGTAATTGGCTACGGCTAGAGATCTTTTAAAAGGGCCTGTGAAGGTTATCAATGTAGGTTTGGATTCCTTTGCTGAAAATCTTACTTCGCTCGGGGTTCCCAATGTTCATTTAGACTGGAAGCCGCCTGCCAATGGTGACCCCGAAATGATTAAGATTCTGTCCATTCTTTGGGAAAAAGATGAGTATATAAAAAGGGTAAATGAGCAGGCTGTAAGCAGAATGCTTCAAGCTCGGCCTAAACTGGTGGATATAAAACCTGCAAAAGAAGCAATCCCAGGATTTGAACCAAATTTAATTCTTCATGCGGGTCCTCCCATCAGCTGGGATAGAATGTGCGGACCCATGCGGGGGGCTGTAATAGGAGCTCTTATATATGAGGGAATGGCAGACACTCCCCAAAAAGCAGAAGAACTTGCAGCTTCTGGAGAAATTAAGTTTGCCCCATGCCATGAATATGGTGCAGTTGGCCCCATGGCGGGTATAATTTCAGCATCAATGCCTATCTTTGTTGTGAAAAATGAAGCTGGAGAAAACAAAGCATATTCCAACCTTAACGAAGGTTTAGGAAAGGTCCTGCGTTTTGGCGCCTATTCTTCGGATGTTATTCAAAGGCTTAATTGGATGCGCGATGTTTTGGCACCAGCTTTGAGCAGGGCAGTTAATGAGCTTGACGGTGTAGATATTGTTTCTATAACAGCAAAAGCTCTGCAGATGGGTGATGAGTGCCACAACAGAAATACAGCTGCAACATCCCTATTTATAAAAGCCATTCTCCCTGCACTTTTGAAAGTGTGTGAAGACAGCGAACTAAAAGAAGTTGTGGAATTTCTTGTTTCCAACGATCACTTTTATCTCAATATTTCCATGGCTGCCTGCAAAGCAGTGCTTGATGCTGCCCACGGCATAGAAGGCAGTACCCTTGTTACTGCTATGTGCAGAAACGGAGTAGAGTTTGGTATAAGGGTGAGCGGGCTTGGTGATGAGTGGTTTACAGCACCGGCACCTCATGTGAGCGGACTTTATTTCCCAGGATTCAGCGACAGCGATGCAAATCCTGACCTAGGAGACAGCGCAATTACAGAAACATGTGGACTAGGCGGTTTTGCTATGGCAGCAGCTCCAGCAATTGTTCAGTTCGTAGGGGGTACAGTGGGAGATGCTGTTAACTATACAAAGGAAATGTACGACATTACTATGGCTGTCAATCCAGCGTATACCATACCCCTATTGGACTTTCAGCCCACACCTGTGGGAATAGATCTTGTAAAAGTAGTTGAAACTGGTACCAGTCCCATTATTAATACAGGCATAGCTCATCGGGAAGCAGGAATTGGACAGGTAGGTGCTGGTTTAGTGAGGGCTCCTATGGAGTGCTTTAAAGCAGCCATAAGCCGTTTTGCTGAGGTAACTTGTGAATAAACAAAAAAGTAATGATCGCAGGACCGAACGAAGTATTCTGTGGGTGTAAATTACCCGGTTTAAAACCACATCCTAAAAATTAAATAAAAGGGAAGGGGTTCGAAATGAGCAGTTTCAACGGTGTTAAATGGTGGGTAAAGGGAGATTGGAACGGCTTCTTCGGGCTTTTTACCAACAATATTACCAATTTAATGGTTTTGGCCGGAATTTTAATTCAAGGTCTTAAAATGCCTGAAGAAATTGTTTACGGCAGAATAATGCCGGCTTTGGGATTGACGATTTTCCTAAACGCTCTCTATTACTTCTGGATGGGAGCACGACTCAGCCGCGATGAAAAGCGGGATGATGTTACTTCACTGCCTTCTGGTGTTAGTGTGCCCCATATGTTCATAATTGTGTTTATGATTATGGGGCCCGTCTATATGAAGACAAAGGATGCGGTTTTGGCATGGCAGGTGGGATTAGCGTGGTGCTTTATTGAAGCAATTGTTGCAATATTAGGAGCATTTATCGGCCCATGGCTGCGCAGTATTACTCCCAGAGCTGCAATGCTGGGGACGCTGGCAGGGGTATCCATCTGCTTAATATCCATGCGCCCTGCAATGCAGAGTTGGGAAGTACCTTATATAGCTTTTGTGAGCCTAACAATAATATTAATTGGATTTGTGGGTGGGCAGAGAATGCCGGGAAATATTCCCGCAGGTCTTTTAGCTATTATAGCGGGTACTGCTCTAGGTTGGGTTACAGGCTATATGCAGCCCCAAGCTGTTTCGCAAGCAGCATCTAGCGTTCATGTAAGCTGGCCGGTGCCATCCATCTCTTCACTGATTGAAGGTTTTGGCCTTATAGGACCTTATATAGCTTCAGCAATACCTTTAGGAATTTACAACTTCCTTGAAAGTATGGATAACCTTGAGAGTGCCAGCGCAGCAGGGGACAACTACAATACCCGGGAAGCTATGCTGGTGGACGGTTTAAGTTCTCTTGTGGGAAGCTTTTTAGGCAGCCCATTCCCCATTGCTATCTACATTGGACATGCAGGGTGGAAGAAAGTAGGAGCTCGTATAGGTTATTCTTTGGCCAGCGGAATATGCATTGTGCTTATATGCTTTACAGGTATTATACCTCTGCTTTTATCCATCATACCCCTTGTAACTCTTGTGCCTTTGCTTCTATATATTGGTCTGGCAATAGGAGCCCAAGCGTTTCAAGCAACACCCAGCAGACATGCACCTGCAGTTATTATGGGAATAATACCGTGGCTGGCAAACTGGGCTAAATCTCTAGTAGATAATGCTTTAAGTGCTGCAGGAACCAGTGCCCAAACTATTGGTTATGAAAAATTAATGCAGGCGGATGTGATTTATAAGGGTATGGAAATTCTTGGTGCAGGCGCAATAATCGTGGGAATGCTTCTGGCTGCAATAACTGCTTTCATAATTGACAGCAGATATCGTGAAGCAATGTATACAGCTCTTGCCGGTGCGGTTATGTCCTACTTTGGAATAATTCACGCTGCAAATATTGGCTTTGGTGCTGCAATGCTTCCAGCAGTGGGCTACCTTTTAATGGCAGTTATATTCCTGATTATGCCATTTCAGCATAAAGAAGAGGGGGGGTGTAAGGGCTTAAAAAATCAACCTGCCTTGTTTTTGAGATTTTAAAATTAATTTCACTTAGAAGGAGGAGATTAAATAATGACCATTAAAGTTGAAGCCCTTCCTTATCCTTTTGAGTTTGAACTGGAGAGTACTGCACTGCTGATTATTGATATGCAGCGCGACTTTTGTGCTCCAGGCGGCTTTGGTGAAAAGCTGGGAAATGACATCACCCTCACCCGCAAAGTAATTGCTCCCCTTCAAAAAGTACTGGAAGCAGCTCGTGAAGCAGGAATGTATGTAATCCATACCCGTGAAGGACATCGTCCGGATCTTTCAGACTGCCCTGCTACCAAATTAAACCGCAGCAGAAGGCAAGGTGCGGGCATTGGTGATGAAGGGCCCATGGGAAGGATTTTAATCCGTGGGGAATACGGTCATGACATTGTAGATGAATTAAAACCTCTGCCCAATGAGCCCATTATTGATAAGCCAGGTAAAGGATCCTTTTACCAAACAGATTTGGACCTGATTTTGCGCAATAAAGGCATTAAGAGTTTGATAGTAACTGGAGTAACTACTCATGTATGTGTCCATACGACAATTCGTGAAGCAAACGACAGAGGATACGAATGCCTGCTTCTGGAAGACTGCTCAGCAGCCTTTGACCCCGAAGATCATAAAGCTGCTGTCAGAATGACCTATCAGCAGGGCGGCATTTTTGGTTGGGTTTCTGATTCCGAAAAACTGCTCAAAGCTTTAAAAGAAGCAAAAAAAGCTTGATAAACCTCTAATGCCGGACCTCAGGCAGGCTGTGCCCAGGATAAAAAATCATGCCAGTTCAATAAACTTGGGAAGGGACAGCCCTTTTAAAACACAGCCTGCCTACCTCCGGCCCCCTCATGAGAATGATTTAAAAAAATAATAAATGGAAGTTGATGAGATAAGTGGATTTGTTTTATATAATTTTACCCTCTATGTTTCATAGATACAATATACAAATATTTATCAGAAAGCGAGGTATGCTGGGATGTCTTCTGAAAGAAGAATTGTTCCCTGGTGGGTTAAAGGGGATATAAACGGATTTTTTGGACTGTTCACCAACAGCCTTACTAATATATTAACTGCCATTGGACTCCTGGTTATTTCCATAAAAATGCCTCCAGATCTTGTGTACAAAAGAATTGTTCCAGCAGTAGTACTGTCGGTTGGCCTGGGCAACCTCTACCTAGCTTGGCAGGCCAAAAAGCTCTCCATAAAAGAAGGTCGAGATGATGTAACAGCAATGCCTTACGGATTGAGCGTACCCCATTACTTTATCTGTTCCTTTGCTGTAATGCTTCCTGTTTATGTTTCCACAAAAAATTGGATCACAGCTTGGTCCGTAGGTGTAGCCTGGAACTTCGTTCATGCCATAGTGGAGATTGCTGGAGCCTTTGTGGGAAGCTATATTCGTAAAGTTACCCCAAGAGCCGCTATGCTTGGAACATTGGCAGGTGTAGCCCTAACATTCATTGCAATGTCTCCAGCAATGCAGGTTTGGGAAGCTCCGCACATTGGATTAATATGTTTGGGCATCGTTATTATAGGTTGGTTTGCCCGTAAATCTTTCCCCTTTAACATTCCAGCGGGTCTTATGGCTATTATTGTAGGTACTGTAATTGGTTGGGCTACTGGATATATGAAACCCGAAGAAATAACAGAAGCTCTTAAAGGTTTTTCTGTTACCTATCCCATTATAGGTATTGAGCCAATTATAAATGGTATGAAATTGATTGGTCCCTTTATTGCTTCAGCCATACCACTGGCAATTTATGATTTTCTAGAAAGTTTAAACAATGTCGAGAGTGCCGAAGCAGCTGGGGGCAAATATAATACTCAGGAAAGCATGCTGGTTCCAGGCCTTGGCACACTCCTAGGTGCTCTGCTGGGAAGTCCATTCCCCACCATTATCTATATAGGTCATCCGGGCTGGAAGAGTGTAGGTGCCAGAGTAGGTTATTCCCTTGCCACAGGTGCAGCTGTAATAATCATCGGAATACTCGGTCTTTTGCCATTAATGCTTTCAATTATTCCGCTAGTAGCTATTCTGCCTATTCTGGTTTATATCGCCATGGTTATTGGGTCTCAGTCCTTTAATGCTACACCAAAGCGCCATGCACCGGCAATCATTCTGGCTCTAATTCCGTGGATTGCCAACTATCTACAAAACCAAATTGATAATGCTCTATCTGCAGCAGGGACCAGCGCTGCTGAAATAGGCTATGATGTACTGAGCAATGCAGGTGTGATTTATAAGGGAATGTCCGTATTAGGAGCTGGCGCAATTTTGGTAGGTATGATTTTGGGAGCAATAACTGCCTATATAATCGACCGTGATTTCAAAAAAGCTGCTTACTACAGCCTCTTTGGAGCTGTATGCTGCTTCTTTGGCGTGATTCATGCTTCAGAATTGGGCATCGGCGTAGCTCTCTATCCGGCAGTGGGTTATTTAATGATTGCTGTACTCTGCTATGCAATGGCTTACTATAGAAGCGAAGAGAACGTTACAACAGATCTAGAAGATTGGGAGCTGGCAGAAGAAAATTAGTTTTGCTGTTTTAAAGTTTTAAAGAAGGTGAGAGGGTGAGCAGAAGCGGCAAAAAAAATTATTTCAGTCAGAGCCTGGGGCAGAGACTTTAAGCATCGCATTAAAAGAGAAAAATTTTGGGTGCACAGTGTCTTTAAAAAAGTAGTAAATCTAAAATCGGACCCCCAAAAACCTCTACTCAGCTTAGTTGTGGAAGAAAAAGCCATGGGGCCAAATTCCCTCTTAGCTGACATAGATGGATTTGACAGCAGTTTAAAAACAGAAAGCCCTGTGGTTTTTTCTCCACCCGTTTTAACCATCAACAGTTTTAAATTTGGTATTTCCCCTATAAAAGATTGGACCCCTCCTCGGACAAACTATGATTTTGGCAGCAGGGAATTTAATAACCTGCTGTGCTGGCTTAACACCACCGTGCCAGATCTTATAGAAATATTAAGCCCCAGTGCAGAGGGACTAATTGAAGGATTGAAAAAGAAAGATATGCTTCTGCTCACCTCTTCTCTTGATGAATTAATAGGTAAGGGAGAAGGGCTTACACCCTCGGGGGATGACTTTGCTGCAGGAGTTATAGCAGCTTATGTTAGGGGAAATCAGGAAAAGGATGAGCTTGCCTCCTTTCTTCAAAAGCTTCAGTTTTTGGTTGAGGAAAAATGCTCTCAGACCAATGCCGTTTCCCAAACAATGCTTTGGTATGCCTCTCGAGGGGAAGGTGCATTGTACATCACGGAAGTAATAGATGCCGTTTATTCAAACAGCGGCAATGCCTTAAGATCTGCACAGTATTTATTCAAGATCGGAGCTTCATCTGGGAAATATCTTCTTGCGGGTATAGTCCGGGGGTGCAAAATTCTTTTGGATGGGAGGATAGGAAATGGCTGATCATAAGAAAACTGTAGTAATTGCCTTTGGCGGCAATGCCATTACCCCTGAGAAAGGAAAAGGAAACTTCCAAGAGCAGCTGGACAATATTAGAAAAGCCTGTAGAGCCCTTGTTGATCCCATTAAAAGGGGCTATAGAATGGTCATTACCCATGGTAACGGTCCTCAGGTGGGTTTTGCGCTAATTAAAAATGAAATGGCAAAGGATGTTCTTCCTCCTCTTCCTCTGGATGCCTGTGGTGCTAATACCCAAGGGGTACTGGGATATGCTGTTCAGCAGCAGCTGATCAATGTGCTGAACCAAGCCCTTGTAAAGAGGGAAGTGGCTGCCCTTATTACTCAAACCAAAGTGGATTTAAATGATGAAGCTTTTTCCAATCCCACCAAGCCCATTGGTCCTTTTTACAGCGAAGAACAGGCCAAAAAAATGATGGAAGAAAACCCCAATGTTGTTATGAAAGAAGACAGCGGACGGGGATGGCGAAGGGTGGTTCCGTCTCCTAAACCCATCGAAATTATAGGAGTAAAGGCTATTAAAGAATTGGTGAAAAACGATTTTATTGTAATAGCGTTGGGAGGAGGCGGCATACCAGTAGTTGAAGAAAACGGCCAATTAAGAGGAGTGGAAGCAGTTATAGACAAAGATAGGGCTTCCCAAAGACTTGCAGCGGATCTTAAAGCAGACTATTTAGTCCTGCTCACAGGGGTTCCTAAAGTTTATCTGAATTTTGGAACACCCCAGCAAAAACCTTTGGATCGGATAACAGTATCCGAAGCCAGGAAATATATAGAGGACGGCTGTTTTGCAGCTGGAAGTATGCTGCCGAAAATAGAAGCATCCGTAGAATTTGTAGAGGAAAGTGGAGGAAAAGCAATTATAACTGACTTTGAAAATATTTCGGATGCTTTAAGGGAGCAGGCAGGAACTATAATTGTTGAAGACTAGAAAAAAGACAAAGGCAGCGGGGAAATAGGTGTGGGGCATATTTTTAGACTATTTAAAATATTTTGAAAAATATTCCCAGGAAACTGTAAACCTAAATGGGCTATGGGCTTGACAAAATGCAAAAAATGAGTTAACATCAAATAGAATAGGGAAAGAAGGTGATTTTTTGCCCCAAAAAAATGTTTTAGCAGAAATTAAGCGGGATTTAGATAGTCATGTTGGAAAGAGGATAAAACTTAGAGCTAATAAGGGACGCAAAAAAATTGTCGAACAGGTGGGTATACTGGAAAAAACCTACCCTAGTATATTTGTTGTAAAACTTGATGAAAAGAAAAGCACAGTGCGACGCGTTTCTTTTAGTTATTCCGATGTTCTTACGGAAACTGTTAAGCTGACGCTGTTTGAAGAGGAAAAAGACAGCAAGGTAGAAACAAGTAGTAAAGAAGAATAATTTGAGGCTGCCGGCTGAAGTCGGCAGCATTTTTGTTTTTATATTCCCTTCCTATATTAGTTAAAAATACCCCTTTTATACAGCAAAAGGGGTATTTTATTTGGTTAATAAGAAAATATTGGCAGCTATAACATATTTATAAAAATCTGTGCCACAAATATTTTTTGAAACATAAAATGTAATGAGCTTAGATGAAGCACGTGCAGAAAAGGAAGCCTATTTAACTTAAGTTTAAAAGGAGGAAGGAGGCTCGTAGTTTTATATGTCTGGTAAAAAAATAAAGCTAAAAAAGAAGCTTCTTAGGGTTGAAAATGTCGTAGGTGAAAAGGTAAAGCAGACTGAGATTAAAAGCGATGTAAAGTTTCCAGTAAAAGTTAAGAAAATTTGGGAAGTTGATGCTGATGTTAGGGATATAGAAACAGAAGTTATACAAGATAAGGTTATAGTTAGCGGTACCATTCACAAGCAGATATTTTTTGTGGCAGGAGAAGATAAAAAGGTAGAAGACGTTTACTACAAAGAAGGGGAAGTTTTTGAAAAAACTGTTGAAGAAAAATTTACTGAATTTGTTGATGTCCCAGGGGCACGGGAGGATTTTGAGGCGGATGTTGAGGTTAGGGTAGAATATGTAAATTTAGAAGACATTAAAAAAGATAAGGATGATAAAGATAAGCACAAGCATAAGGAACATTATCATGATAGAGGACATCATGATCATGATGATGGGCATGATGACAAGGTAAGGGATGTCTGGCGTCAGATAGTCGTTCTTGAGATTTTTGTTAAAGTCTTTGAGGTTGTTCAAATGGAAGTTGTAGTGGACGTAATTTCTAAAAGGCAGGATATTGAAGTTGAAAAGGAACTGCTGAAAGTTGAAAGTGTTGTCGGAGAAGCCAATAAGCAGGTGGAAGTTGTACGTGAAATAGAATTTCCCAATAACAGACGGGCAAAAAAGGTAAAGGAAGTTATAGCTGAGGTAAGGGATGTGGAAGCAAAAATCATACCCGATAAAGTAATAGTTGAAGGAACACTTCATAAGCAGATACTGTTTGTTGAAGCCGAAACCAACAAAGTGTTTGAGACCAGCGTTGATGAGCCCTTCACCGTATCTGTGGATATTCTTGGAGCCATGGAAGATCAGACTGTTCGTGTGGATGTGGATGTTGAATTTGTGGACATTGATTTGAAAAAGGGCAGCAGAAAAGAAGGCTTCAGAGAAGCAAAGCAGACAGCTATTCTTGATGTATTTGTAAAGGTTACGGAAGAACTGCAGCTTGAAGTAGTGGTGGATGTTGAGGGTGAAAATCTAGAAGTTGTTAAGGATCTCCTTAAAGTTCAAGGGGTTGTTGGGGAAAATGAACGCCAGGTTAATTTAAGGGATGAAATCATTTTCGACAGACCTGTTAAGAAAATTGTGGAAACAATAACTGATGTTAAAATAAACCGCAGGGAAACCAAAGTTATAGACGATAAAGTAATAGTTGATGGAGTTCTCAAAAAGCAGATTTTTTACGTTGACCTCTGTTCAGAAGCAGTATTCGAAAAGAGTGTGGAAGAAGACTTTACTACCTTTGTGGATGTCCCTGGAGCACAAAAGGACCAGAATTTCCATGTAAATGTGGACGTGGAGTATGTAGATCACGAAGTGCCTGATTTTCCACATTGGATATGCGGTGCCTTTAAAGACGGCGAATACGATCCCGAAGATTATCCCGTAACACAAACTGCTGTTTTAAGCGTATTTGCAAAAGTTACTGAGACTCTTCAGATGGAAGTGGTAGTGGATGTAAGGGAAGAAAAACCTGATCAGGAGGAAGAGGAGGAAGAAGAGGAATCAGAATACCCAATTAAGATTGTGATAGTCCAGCGGGGCGACACCTTGTGGAAGATAGCAAAGCGATATAACACCACTGTTGAAGCCATAATGAAACTGAATCCAGGAATAGATCCCAACAACCTTCAGATAGGTCAGAAGATACGCATTCCCTGCACCATAAAGGGAGCCAAGGGGTAGACTGCCTATAAAATTAGAATAAATAGGTTTTTGTATAAAATCGATAAACTGCGGAGTGTAAATCCGCAGTATTTTTATTAATTTATGCCAAAAGGAAAACTTTAATTTGCGTCGAAGCAAAAGCAATTATTGTGTTAGTAAGAAATTAACAAAAAAATTAGAAAGATAATACCATAAGGGGGAAGGGGCTTATGTTAGGGGGGGGATTTATGAAAAGAGACGAATTGGAGAGAATACTGAGAGTAAAAAAGAAAGAGCTGGCTGAGCTGGTGACGAAGAAAAATAATTTAAAAGATAGGGAAGTGTATAATAAAAGCAGGGAGCTTGATAGGCTTGTGGTAGAATATATGCGGATAAAAGCAGAATCGTAAATGGAAAGATGGTTAAATACAGCGGAGGAAAGGGAAGTAGATGGATCCTATTGCGTTTAAATTGGGACCTTTTGCGGTCAGATGGTACGGCATCCTTATGGGTACGGCAGTTGCTGTGGGAACGCTTATTGCTTTTTTTGAGGCAAAAAGAAAAAATATTGATCCCGATCATATTTTAAACCTTGTGCTTATCTGCGTTCCCGTTGCTTTTGTGGGTGCTAGGCTGTATTATGTGGCTTTCAATTGGGATTACTACAGCGCAAACCTTTATGAGATACCTGCCGTTTGGCACGGAGGCCTGGCAATACATGGCGGCCTCATTGGAGGACTGGCAGCGGGATATATTTATATTCGAAAAAAAGGTCTTGATTTTTGGAAAACGGCAGATGTAATGTCTCCAGGTATAATTTTGGGTCAGGCCATAGGCAGATGGGGTAACTTTTTCAACCAGGAAGCTCATGGGGGTCCTGTGAGCAGGGAATTCATCAGCAGATTTCCTCAGTTTATACAGAAGGGCATGTTTATAGATGGGCAGTACTATCATCCTACTTTTCTGTATGAATCCCTTTGGAACCTAGCTGTTTTTGTTGTTCTTTTAATTTTGGGTCGGCAGAAATTTTTAAAAAACGGTGAAGTGTTTTTGATCTACCTTGCTCTTTATTCTGTGGGGCGCTTTTTTATAGAGGGATTTAGGACAGACAGCCTCATGCTGGGTCCCTTTAGGGCTGCGCAGGTTGTGAGCGCAGCTGCTGTGGCTGCTTCGGTTTTTTTAATCATACGGCGCCGGCGGATGAGAAAAACCGAATAATTATATTAAATAAGGGGGCTGTTATAAGCCCCCTTTTTTAACCTTCGAGAATTTTTTCTGCTTCTTCTTTATCAAGATCCATAATATATTTAATGCCGCTTACTTCTGCTGCTTCCCTGGTCAAAGCAGCTATATCATCTCTGGTGATGTGATCCAGGGTGAACTTCCTTGCGCCGCACATCAGCTGCTGCAGTCCATGTTTAATGCGCTCAAAGTAGGTATAGATGCCCAACGCTCCCCCTGGTATCTTATCGAAGTCGCTGCCGTACTTGCTCTTCAGTTCAGCTGCTGTGATGAATATCTGTTCAATGGTGTTCCCATACTGGCTGTAGTGTTTGGGAAGGGTACCTTTTTCAACAGCGTTTTTAATATTTCTACCTACGAAGGCTGCTGTTAATGGTGCCCTAGCCATTCCTATTAGCTTGAAGTACGGAGCTCCTAGTGCTAATCCCTTGAAAATCTGATCTTCCAAAACGAAACCTCCAGCCACAGCTATATCAGGTACAAATTTGCCTTTGGCTGCCAGCTTTTCGCAGTACTGATACAGCAGGGAATGAAGCTCAACCATGGGTACTCCCCATTCATTCATCATTCTCCATGGGCTCATTCCCGTACCTCCGCCTGCACCGTCAACGGTGAGGAGGTCGATCTTTGCATCGGAAGCATACTTCAATGCTCGGGCAAGGTCAGCAGGCCTGTATGCACCGGTTTTCAGGAAAACGTATTTTGCTCCAGCTTTTCTCAATTCCTCAACCCGCTTATGGAAACTTTCTTCATCTACCATGCCGACTCTGGAATGGCGTTCAAACTCTTTGAAGGCTCCATTCTTATATGCTTCCTGAACATGGGGATCTTCGGGATCGGGGAGAACTATATATCCCCTTTCTTTAAGCTGAAGAGCCCTTTCCAAGGTGTTCAGCTTAACTTCTCCGCCTATATCCTTTGCTCCCTGTCCCCATTTTATTTCCACTGCTTCTACGCCTAGCTCCTGGATGGCGTATTCCTGAACACCCAGCCGAGTATCCTCAACATTTCCCTGAAGAACTATAGCGCCGTATCCTTCATAAAAATCTGTGAAGCTGCGAACCCTGTATTCCAAGTTGGGTGACTTAACTACCTGTCCATTTTTAATTACTGAATTGGGGTCCATTCCCACAATATTTTCTCCAATGGTAAGAATGACTCCTGAAATGGCTGCTCCGGCACCTAAAGAATCCCAGTGATTGTGGGCAATATTTGTGGAACCCATTCCTGCAATGACAATGGGGAGTTTAACTTTAATTTTGTTTTCTGCTCCAATTTCCCTTTCCACAGAAACATTGGGGAAAATTGCCTTATCGCTGTCTGCTTCTATGCCATGGGCTCCCACAGTAGTTCCCATAATATTGAAGTGGGAATAGTCAATGGGATAGTCCTTTTCAGCACCCGCAGTTATATGACCGAAAGGTTGGGGATAAATAACCTCCTTGCCCCTGAACGCAGACTTGCCTATTTCGCACAGGCCGGGGCAGTCTTCAATACAAGTGGTGCACATACCGCTGAATGGACAGACAGACTTAGGGGTTCTGTTTGAGGTTAATGTTGCGTCAGAACGATTGGGCTTGCTGAACGTCAATTGAAAAACCTCCTTTAAAAGATTTTTATAAAAGCAAAAATGCCCACTAAGCACAGCCTGAATACTGCTGCTGCGCTTAATGGGCACCGTTGCCCTGTACTTTATAATTTATACTTCCCCTATTTGACAAGTATATAGAAAATAAATCTTTAGTGCAATAATCAAAAAAATGTATATTGTATACAAATAAAAATCATAAGTGATGACTATATACAGTTATTCCAAAGAGGTAGTACGTTATAATTTTCAAAGTAAGCCTGAAGTAGCTCTGCTTCAGCTTTTGCTGGAATTACTTTGGTATACTCGTCAAAAGTAACAAACCACTCAAAAATAAGGGTTTCGATACCGAGCTTTTTCATCTGCTCCTGAAAATACTTATTTCTAGAAATGCCTTTTTGTTTTGCTTTTAGTCTTTCAAAAAGTCCCTGTTTTTTAAAAGACCCGTCCCTTAGCATTGTTCCTGCTCTACCTATGTAGATTAATTCGCAATTTGTTTTTTTAAGAGCGTAAATCAAATAAACGCCCGGCTTGTTAGGTACTTTTGCTTCTCTTACACGACTGCTTATTTTTTCCTCTTTTTTTAAATCGAATGTACCCTGATTACGAAAGCACTGTTTATATTTTAAAAGAACTTCTTCGAAAGTCACTTATGCCTTCCCCTCCCCCCATTTGTTAAATTATTTTAGTTTAACCAAGGGGCGCAGCTATAAAAACCAGAGTTATCTGCAAAAACAAATATACCTAGAGGCAGGAAGAGTAAATATTTTTATTAAAGTATAATACTATTCTTATGCTGTTTTAAGGATGCTGTTTTAAAGAGGTGAGAAGAAATAAATGGTTGAGCTAAGTACGATTACTGAAGTGGATGTTCGTGAGATTTGGAACAATGAAGCCAAAGACTTTACTCCATGGTTGAAAGAAAATATCAGCCTGTTGAATCAGGTACTTGGGCTTGATATTGAAATAGTGGAAAGGGAAGGTGAAGTAGGTTCCTTTTTTGTAGATCTTGTGGGGAAAGAACTGGGGTCAGGGCGCACGGTAATTATTGAAAATCAGCTTGAGCCCACTGATCATGCTCACTTGGGACAGCTGATTACTTATACTGCTGGTCGTGAAGCAGAAATAGTGATTTGGATTTCCCCCCAGTTTCGGGAAGAACACCGTCAAGCTCTAGACTGGCTTAATGAAAATACAGGGGAGGACCAAGCTTTTTTTGGTATTGAGATTAAACTCATAAAAATAGAAAGTTCAAAGCCGGCCCCTTTGTTTGAAGTGGTTTCTAAACCCAATGAATGGCAGAAAAGCATTGCCAGACAAAAAAAAGTCATAAGTACAAGAGGTGAAGCTTATCAGGAATTTTGGACAGCTTTGCTGGCGAAACTTAGAGAAAAAGCTCCCAATGTTACAAATGCAAAGAAAGGTCAACCTCAGAACTGGTGCAGTATAGGTGCTGGCCGCACAGGTTTTTCCCATACTGCTTCATTTAAGATAAACAACAGAGTTGGCGTGGAAGTTATTATTGATACCGGTGATAGGGATAACAACAAGCTGTATTTTGATCGGCTTTATAATCAGAAAGATGAAATTGAAAAGGAACTTGGATTTTTATTAAGCTGGGAAAGATTGGACAACACTCAATCCAGCAGAGTGGGGGTATACAGGGATGGAAGTATTGATGAAGACGAGCAGAAACTGGAAGAAATACAGGATTGGATTGTGGAAAAGTTAATTAGATTTAAAAGAGTGTTTGATAAGTACATCAAAAAACTATAAATAATTGGATATTTAATGGTATGGTCATTATTAAGTGCTGCGTGATTTGCGGCTTTTTTGTCAAGCTTGGGAAAGAATTTATTCCTTTTCCATTATTTCGTAGTAGGATATTATGGTGTCCGCTATTCTTGCCATGCTGGTGTGCCTGTTCATGCTTTCGGTGCGTATTTTGTTGTAGGCTTCGCTTTCTGACAACCCCTGATATTTCATCAGAAGCCCCTTTGCTTTTTCTATGAGCTTCCTCGCCTGTATTTCCTGCTGGAGCTTTTTGATTTCCTTTTTTAAGCCCAGGACCCTCTGGTAGTTGGCAAATGTTATTTCGATAGCTGCAAAAAGGTTTGCTTCGTCCACTGGTTTTATAAGGTGGGCATAGGCAAGGGATCCTGCTACTTCTCGGTAAGTTTTCTGATCGGTGTATCCGCTTATGAGGATTACCGGAACCTGATCTGTTTCAGCAAGCATTTTTGCCACGTATAAGCCGCTGTAGACTTCGAGGTTGGTGTCTATGATGGCCAGATCTGGGGAAAGCTGCTGCACCGCTTTGAGAGCCTGGAGACCGTTCTTGGCTTCGTACAGAACGGCGTAGCCAGCCTTTGTAAGGATGCTTTTTAGCCTTTTCCGGTGGTCAGGATCGCTGTCGGCAGTTATTATTCTGGCTTTAAACATTTGGGCACCTCTTGGTGGGGGGTTAATATTATTTTATCCGTAGGAAAGAGAAGTTTGCAATAAATGATGTGCTCTGCAGGGTGGAAATTAAATGGGAGCACCAAAGAGTTGGTGCTCCCATTTGGGGTGGTTTATTTTAACCCAAGATAGCCTTTAGGTCTTCCTGGGGTGTAGTTATGGGCTTCAGCTGGAAGTTGTCTACGAGAACCTTTAGTACGTTTGGTGTTACGAATGCTGGAAGGGATGGACCCAGACGCATGTCTTTTATTCCCAGGTGCAGCAGGGTCAGAAGGATGGCAACGGCTTTCTGCTCATACCATGACAGCACCAGGGACAGGGGCAGATCGTTTACGCCGCAGTTGAATGCTTCAGCCAGGGCTACGGCGATTTTAATTGCGGAGTATGCATCGTTGCACTGTCCCACGTCCAGAAGTCTGGGCAGGTCTCCGATGTTCCCCAGGTCGAGGTTGTTGATGCGGTACTTACCGCATGCAAGGGTTAAAATAACGCAGTCATCGGGTATAATTTTAGCCAGTTCTGTGTAGTAGTTCCTTTCTGGTTTGCGGCCGTCGCAGCCTCCGATGAGGAAGAAGTGGCGTATCCTTCCGGATTTTACTCCTTCGATTACTTTGTCCGCAACGCTTAGAACCGCTTTGTGCCCAAAGCCTGTCAGAATTGTTTTTCCTTCCCTGTCTTCTGGGAAACCGCCTAGTTCTAATGCTCTTTCAATAACGGGTGTGAAGTCTTTGTCCGGTCCTATGTGTTTGACACCGGGCCAACCCACCACTCCGGTGGTGAAGATGTTGTCCTTATAGCTGTTTAGGGGTCTTTGGATGCAGTTGGTGGTCATAAGGATTGCTCCCGGGAATTGAGCAAAGTCCTTCTGCTGATCCTGCCATGCGCCGCCAAAGTTCCCCACCAGGTGCTTAAATTTCTTAAGTCCTGGATAGCCGTGGGCGGGAAGCATTTCGCTGTGGGTGTATATATTGATTCCCTTGTCCTGAGTCTGCTCCAAAAGCTTATAAAGATCCAGAAGGTCGTGGCCGCTGACTAGAATTGCAGGGCCTTTCTTTACTCCCAAGGATAGGGGCGTGGGCTCAGGGCTTCCAAAGGTTTCGTTGTGGGCTTTGTCCAGAAGCTCCATGGTTTTGAGGTTGTATTCTCCCACTTTTAGGGCAAGTTCCACCAATTCCTGCACTTCTTTTCTTCTGGTTGTAGCAGCTAAGGTTTCTTCAATAAATTTGTATATATCATCGTCAGTGTATCCCAGTACCTGAGCATGGTGGGCATAGGCTGATATTCCTTTTAATCCATAGGTGATTAGTTCCTTTAAAGCCAATGTGTCTTCGGTTTCAGGTCCGAAAACTTCACTCTGAACGCCCACTTCCTGGCCCTTGGCTATGAGAGCTTCCATATCTCCTTCGGGCTTCCACTGGACAGCAGGGTTGTCTAAAGCAGCCTTTACTTCCTTCTGCAGCAGATTTTCTTTTACCTTCTGGGCTTCATAGATGAATTCAGCGATTCTCTGGGAATCAAAGTTTACGTTGGTTAGGGTGGCAAAGAGGGCATCTACCACAAAGGTGTCCACTTCCTTAGTATCAATACCCGACTTTCTTGCTTCTTCTGCCAGAAGTCCTATCCCCTTAAGCTGAAATATAAGGAGATCCTGCAGCACCGCTGTGTCCTGATCTTTACCGCAGACACCAGCTACAGTACATCCCTGCCTCTTTGCCGTTTCTTCACACTGATAGCAGAACATAAAAACAAACCTCCCCTTTAATTATTTTCTTTTTTAAAGGTTTTTCTGGGGATAATTGTATGGTTAATGAAGGAAAAAATCTGTGATTGGCGTCACAGTTGGAGAGTGATTTTTTTGGGGATTTCAGTAGATTTTTCTGGAATGCCTGTACCCTAATTTTAAACTTAACGGGAAAGAAGAAAATAATTTCGCAGAATGTATACCAAAATTTTTGATAAAAATTAAATAAATGCGCAGAATGTATAATTTTGAAGAGCTTTGGGGAATTGAAGGGGGGGGATAAGGGTGGTATGGTTCGGGGCAGGCACCTGCCCCGATAAGGAAGGTATTAATTACTGTTTTTTGATGCCGTCAGCATTAGTTTTGTCGGAATTTTTGTGTACAAATGTTTTGCAGCAGGTTTCCATGCTGGAATTTGCAGAAACTGTTTGAAGGGCTTCGGCTCGTGGGGCATCAATGCTGTCCGGCTGCTTTTGCGCCATAGCATCAGAAGTTACAAGGATCTGATCTGCGTTGCAGCGGTTTCCCTGGGTCCAGTAATGACAGCTGCTAACGGTGCACATGATATTTTGATTGGCCACTAAGATACAGCTCCTTTCTTAAATTGTTTTTTTTTATTTTTCCCCAGCATTAGAATTTAAATTTTGAATGTTTTTGGTAAAAAAGGATGTTTATTTTTAATTATTTTTCGTATATGTAAACCTTTGTGCCCACGGGGGTTATGGGAAAGATTTCTTCAATGTCTTTGTTGAACATCCTTATGCAGCCGTTGGAAACAGCTTTTCCAATGGACCACGGCTGGTTGGTTCCGTGTATGCCGTAAGCTCCGTCGTCAGCGGGAATGTTAAGACCCATCCATCGGGTGCCTAATGTTCCTCCTGGATTGATGACTTTGTTTATTATCTTCCATTTTCCTGGGGGTGTGGGAGTGGAGGGTTTTCCCACAGCTACGGGGTAGGAATTTATGAGGCTTTCGTTTTTGTAAAAATACAGGCGTCTTTGGGAAAGGTGGATGGTGATTTTAACCAAAACAAAAAACCTCCCTTCACAGCACATTGGAGATCCCCTGAAATTTCAGCGCCGTAATATTTTATGCATGGGGGTCCTGCAATGCCCGAAGGAAGGTTTTAAAAATATAATTTTTATTTTTTAATTTCATGGCGGGGATTTTTGCGAACGCATTCTACTGCCTGGGTTACTGCTTTATAGATATCAGTTCTGTGCTGACTGTCCAACAGCTCTATTTTTGAGTAGATTTGTCCCAGGTCCGTTGTGGTGTATTTGGGCGGTAGATTGTTTAACGCAAGGGCTGCAATGTCCGAACGGCACTGGTCGCATTGGCAGACGTCTGGATACTTTTTTAAAACGTCGTCCAAGAATTCCTTTACGCATACTTCCATAAAGTTGGTGACTTTTATATTGTTCAAATTTTATTCCCCCATTTTAGAATATTTTTTATTTTGGTAAATTACATTTGTATATTTTGAAATCCTTTTATTTGAAAGTAAAAAATAAAAAAAATTTATATAAAAATCAGGGCATTGCTCAGAAGCCTTCCCGGTCGTGTTATGTATTTGCCTTTTAGCCAAAGTCCCGACGAAGCTCCCCCATCGAGGTTCATGGCGTCATATGCTCCCAGTTTCTGCATGATATTGGCAAGCTGTCTTATGGTAGTCCCTGGCACAGTCACCAGGAGAATGGTGCCGTCTCTTTTTACCCCAATGGCGCTGCGGGCTCCGGATATGCTGAGTATTTTGGCACTTGTAAATCCTTCTCCCGTGGGATTAACTGTGATTACACCCTTTGTTACCAGATGGGGCCCTGCTCCCACTGCCGTTACCACATTATCCCAGCTTTCTCCCCCTGTGTTTTTGAACACGACCCTGTAGCTTACCTTGTCTCCCACGCTGAATCTTTGGGCGAGATCCTTTTCTGCTCCGGTGAAGTTGATGACATAGCCGTCATTTGGAATCGTTACATTTTCACCTTCTGCAATGCGGACTACTTTCCCCTGAGAAACCACTATGGAAATTCTGCTACTGAAACCTATTCGGCTTCCCCTTTCGGGAGTGTAGATGTATGCTCCCGTTCTGCTGGAAGTGCGGTTGAACCCGTATGCATACCAGTTGTTGGGCCAGCTGTAGGAGTCATTTACTGCTCCTTCAATACTGATTCTTAGGGGAGCCATCTTTACCTGTCCAGACTGGGTTATGCCCACGATGGTGCCTGTGTTTCACACGTGAATGAGTTTACCGTTTTTTATCAGGGTACCCTAGGGCTCCGATATTCCGCCGTAGGCTTCAAAGAAGGTTCCGTTAATTGCAGCAACGGCACCGGATCGGGATGCCATGGGTGCCAAGTTTTCCAATCCTCCCACACTGTTTTGCCCTAAAACCACATCTGCCTTTGCTGTTCCCGGAGGAATTTCGACTACTCTGGCGGTGATACCGTTTACCGTTCGGGTATAGTTAGATATGCTTCCCCTTTTTGCGTTGCTTTGGGCCTGCACCAGAATATTTTTGCCATTATAGGTGGTTGGGTCCCAATTTATTTGGGCTCCAAGGGTTTCTGTGGTGAAGCGCAAGGGCACATATACAAATACCGTTTTTAATGAGGGGGGTTTTGAAGGTTTGTGCTGTTTCCGGAAACGTAAACTTTTCTGCTGCCCACCTGGAGCTTTATTTCTTTTCCTTCGGTGCTTTTAATGGTAATGGTTTTGTCGGTTCCATTCCAAACCACATTAAAATTCAGCTCCTCAAAGACACCCCTTAAGGGTATGAAAAGCTGGTTTCCCACCATTTATTCCCGAATGAGTCTGAGCGGAGGCGCTTGGATATGTCTGTATGAGGCATAAGAGAATAAAAAGAAATGCGGAAATAATAAATTTTAGAGTGGGGTTATAAATTTTTTTCATCAAACAACCTCCCTCTTATAACTTATAAAGTTATTGATAATTTTTGTTTTTTTAACCAGCATTTTGAGGTATTTTTTAGGTAGGTTTTAATAGACTGGAAATTAAAAAAAACAAAATAATTTGGCAGGAAATGGGGAAAATGAAACATAAAAAGGAGAAATTTTTTCAATAAAGGGAAAAGCAGGCTCAATATTTAATTTATTTTTATCAGTATTTATTTTTATATATTAAAAATCTGCTGTGGGAGGCAGTATGAAAAGAGAGATTTTGGTTCAGGCTTATGCTAAAATTAATTTGACCCTTGAAATTCTTTCAAAGAGGGAAGACGGGTATCATAATATAGTTTCCGTTATGCAGTCCATAAGCCTCTGCGACAGGATAAGGGTTAAAACTGAGCCCGACGGCATATTTGTGGAATGCAGCTGTCCTGGGGTTCCTGGGGGCAGGGATAATCTAGCATACAAGGCTGCGGATAGGCTTAAGAAGGTTTTGGGGATAAAAAAAGGAGCTTGGATAAGTATTGAAAAAGGCATACCATCTGCTGCGGGTCTCGGTGGAGGAAGTTCCGATGCTGCAGCGGTGCTGCGGGCATTGAACCTTCTGTGGAAAGGGGGACTTTCAGAGGAGGAATTCGCTGACTTGGCGAAGGATGTGGGAGCTGATGTGCCCTTTTTTATAAGGGGAGGCACGGCTTTGGCTCAGGGAATTGGAGAAAAGCTTAAAAAGCTTTCCCCCATTCCCACATTGTGGTTTGTGCTGGTTAAGCCCTCCTTTGGAGTTTCCACAAAGGAGATTTATGAAAAGTTTGATTCAATGGAAAAGGATATAAAAATCCGGCCCAGCCATGGGCAGCTTCTTACGGCCCTATACAGGAATGATCTGATCAGTGCTGCGCCCCATATGGTAAATATGCTGGAGGGGGTAACGGCTTCCCTGTATCCCCAGGTTAAAGATATTATGGAGGTTTTGAGCGGGGAGGGCTGTAGGAAGGTGCTTATGTGCGGCAGCGGTCCCACAGTCTGCGGCGTGGTTTCCAGCAGGGAAGAAGTGTTTAGAATACGGCAGAGATTGTTAAAGTTTAATTATCCATGGAAAATTTATATCGCCCGCACTGTCAATTATGGAAGTATAATTATAAATAGGAGTAAAGGGGGGAAAATATGGGAGAGAGAAGACTGTCGCCCATAAAAATTGATGAATACAAGCCCTTAAGGGATATTGTTTTTGAAGCCTTAAGGGAAGCCATAATAAACGGCACCTTGAAGCCCGGAGAAAGGCTCATGGAACTGCAGCTGGCAGAGGATTTAGGGGTGAGCAGAACTCCCATCAGAGAAGCCATAAGAAAGCTTGAGCTGGAAGGCTTGGTGGTTATGATACCCCGTAAGGGGGCATATGTTGCAGGAATTACCATAAAGGATATCGCAGATGTTTTCGAAATAAGGGCAGCATTGGAATCTTTGGCTGCAGAGCTGGCTGCAAAAAGAATAACGGAGTCTGAGATAGAAGAGCTGTACCGCTGTTTGGAGAAAGTAGCAGAGGCTTCCCGAGAAGGGGATTTTGAAAAAGTGGTCCAGAGCGATACGGAGCTTCACGATCTCATATATAAAGCCAGCAGAAATGCCAGACTTGTTCAGCTGATAAATAAGCTGAGAGAGCAGATCCAGCGTTTCAGAAGCACCACTTTATCCTATCCAGGCCGTATTAAGCAGACCCTTGATGAGCATGAAAGGCTGGTAAAAGCCATTTCCCAGGGGGATAGCTCCCTTGCCAAGGCTCTGGCTCAGGAACACATTGAGAATGCGGAAAACAGCATGATGGAGGCTTTAAAGGATCACCCAGAGTTTCACGGGGAACCGCCGAAGGATGCAGCGGAATTTAAAAATCCTTGAAAGGGGTACCTGCTATGATAATAAATGCAGTGGTACTTGCTGGCGGCAGCACATCGAAGAAGCTTAGGAAACATACCGGTGTGGAAAGCGAAGCGCTGATACCCATTGGAGAACACCTGATGGTGGAATATGTTGTTAAAGCTCTGGAAAAAACTAAGTTCATTGATAGAATTGCTTTAGTGGGACCCGTAAAGGATCTTGAAAAAAAGTATGCCCAATCCTCCAGGGTTGAGCTGGTGGAAGCAGGAAGCACCGCTGTGAAGTCTGTCCTCAACGGGGTTAGGGCAGTGGGATTTACGGAGTATGTTGTGATTGCCAGCAGCGACATTCCTTTGATAAGTCCCGATGCCCTAACAGATTTCATTGAAACCTGTATTAAAAAAGGGGAAGCAGATTTATACTATCCCATTATAGAGAAGAGGGTAAGTGAGAGCAAATTTCCTGGAGCACACAGAACCTACGTGCGGTTGGTGGAAGGAACCTTTACAGGGGGAAATGTCTTCCTGGTGAGGCCTGAAATCATTGAGCCCAGGGTGGAAATAGCGGAAAAGCTAATAGCTCTTAGAAAAAGTCCTCTAGCCCTCTGCAGGCTCATAGGCTTCAGCTTTATTATAAAATATCTTATGGGGAAGCTTACCTTAAGGGAAGCGGAAGAGAAATTTTCCCAACTCCTTGAAATAAAGGGAATGGCAGTGCAGTGCAATTATCCCGAAATAGGTATGGACATTGATAAACCCAGCGACCTTGAATTGGTGGAGCAGGTTCTGCTAACGACCTTATGAGGTTACCTGCTTCATTCTTTTTTGCATGTTTAAATAAATGGATAAAAACAGGGGAAAAAAGGGGGTAAGTGCCGTGGGGGAGATTGCAGGGGTAATTTTAGCTGCGGGTTTGGGAAAACGCATGCGTTCCAAATACCCAAAGGTTCTACACCCCGTTGGAGGGAAGCCCATGCTCCAGCATGTCCTTGAAGCTGCTGAAAAAGCTGGAGTTAATGATATACTCGTGGTTTTGGGACACGGCAGAGATATGGTCCTGGATGAGTTTGAAGATATTTCCTATGTGGTTCAGGAGCAGCAGCTGGGCACAGGACATGCCCTTTATCAGTGCAGGGATGCTTTAAAGCCCTCTGTGGAACATGTGCTGGTGCTGTGCGGGGATGCGCCCTTAATAAAGCCGGAAACTCTGAAAAAGCTCATAGATTATCACGTTGAAAATAAAAGCTATGCCACAGTACTAACGGCAGAGATTCCCAACCCTGAAGGGTACGGAAGGATTATCAGGGATGATGCTGGAAATGTCAGGGGTATTGTGGAGCATCGGGATGCTTCTCCAAAGGAGCTGGAAATTAAAGAGGTAAATTCGGGGACCTATGTTTTCAGCAGAAGGGAGCTTTTTGAAGCCCTTGAGAAAATCGATACCCAAAATGCACAGGGTGAGTACTATTTAACGGATGTAATAGGGATATTTTTTGATGAAGGAAAGAAAGTTTCCGCCTTAATGACAGAAGATCCCACAGAGATAATGGGAATAAATGACCGCATTCAGCTGGCTGAAGCAGACCGCATCATGAGGCTGCGGAAAAATGAGGAGCTTATGCTTTCCGGGGTTACCATTTTAGATCCCGAAACCACAAAAATTGATTCCGGCGTTGTGATAGCTCCTGATACCGTAATTTATCCCTTTACCATTATAGAAGGAAATACAGAAATAGGAGAGGACTGCCGAATTGGTCCCTTTACCACCATAGTGGACTGTGTGGTGGGAAGAGATACGGTGATAAGGAATTCAGTGGTTCTGGAAAGCAGGATCGGTTCCCACTGCAAAGTGGGTCCCTTTGCCCATATAAGGCCGGAGACGGTGCTTAAGGATTATGTAAAAGTGGGAGATTTTGTGGAAATAAAGAAATCAAAAATTGGTGAAGGAAGCAAGGTGCCCCATCTTTCCTATGTGGGGGATGCGGAGATTGAGGAAAATGTGAATATAGGAGCTGGCACCATAACGTGCAATTATGATGGAGAAAGAAAGTGGAAAACTTTTATTGACGAAGGAGCTTTTATCGGCAGCAACACTAGCCTCGTGGCTCCGGTGAAGATCGGAAAAAGGGCTTTTGTGGCTGCAGGATCAACCATAACCAGAGATGTTCCGAAGGAAGCCCTTGCCATTGCTCGGGAAAAGCAGAAAAATATCGAAGGCTGGGTTAGAAAGAAGAAAAAGAAAGATGACGACTAAGAAAAAAATCCTCATTTTATAAAGGATTATGCCGTAAAAGGGCGAAAAAAATTGAGGGTGTTCCATAGAGCATATGGAACAAATGGATAACGGGGGGACGGGAGGTAATAACAAAAATGAACATTAACAACAGCAAGCTGAAGATATTTACGGGAAACGCAAACCCTCAGCTGGCACAGGAAATTTCTGATTATCTCGGAGTGCCCCTTGGATTAGCTAAAGTGGGAAGGTTCAGCGATGGAGAAATAAGCCTTACCATAGGGGAAAGCGTTAGGGGCTGTGATGCCTTTGTTATACAGCCCACGTGCCCACCGGTTAACGAAAATCTTATGGAACTGCTTATTATGATAGATGCGCTGAGGAGGGCTTCTGCCAGAAGGATAACAGCTGTTATTCCCTATTATGGATATGCAAGGCAGGAAAGAAAAACCAGAGCCAGGGATCCCATATCAGCAAAGCTGGTTGCCAATTTGATTATGGCAGCGGGTGCAAGGCGGGTAATTGCTATGGACCTCCACGCAGGAGCAATCCAGGGTTTCTTTGACATCCCTGTGGACCATCTTTTAGGATCTAAGATTTTAGCAGATTACTATAGGAAAAAAAATCTAACGGATGTGGTTGTGGTATCCCCGGACCTTGGGGGAGTTACTAGGGCTAGGGAACTTGCAGAGAGAGTGGGTTCAGAAATTGACATAGCTATTCTGGAAAAGCGCAGGCCCTCTCCCAATGAAGCCAAAATAATGCATCTTATAGGGGATGTAAAAGGGAAAACAGTGATCATAACTGATGACATGATCGACACGGCGGGAACCATTACCCTGGGTGCTCAGGCTGTTATGGAACATGGTGCCAAGGAAGTTTATGCATGCTGCACCCATCCAGTGCTTTCAGGGCCTGCGGTGGAGCGCATAAAGAATTCGTGTATTAAAGAAGTGCTGGTTACCAACACCATACCCCTTTCTGAAGAGAAAAAAATCGATAAAATTAAAGTTCTTTCAGTAGCTCCCCTGCTGGGAGAAGCCATAATGCGTGTTCATAAAGATCTTTCCGTAAGCGAGCTCTTTGATTAAAAAAATTTATTTAAAAGAATTTTTCATTTTTTTCTTCTATAATTTTACGATTCATTTTGATGGTCATTACTTTCGTTTTGGGGGCTTAGGTTTTCTGCTTCATTTCCGCTGCTTCCAGTAAACTTTTCCAGGGAATTGTTGAGGGAGTCGCTCCATTTTTTGGTTTTTTCCTTAGTACTTCTTAAAAGTTTCTGGCTTGAGGATTTTAGGGATTTAAGACTTTTCTTAAAGGGGCTGTCTAGTTTTTTGAGATTTTTTTGAGCATCTGTGCTTACTATGATGGCATCGGTTCCGATGGTTATTACCGATGAGGCTGGAATAGACATTTTCCCTTTAAAGAGGCTCTCAATGAATTTCCCTGAAACCTCAATGCTTTTGATTTCTCCTGTTTCAGTATCAAAAGTAAACTCCTCAACAATGCCCAGAAGGGTGCCGGATTCTGAAATTACTTTGCCCCCCATGAGGGGAACCTTCTTTTTCATAAGTTTGGATATTGGGGGTATGTTGGATGGTTTTTCCAGATGGGTTTTTTTTGTCAATGGTAAGGGCATGTTCTCCAATGCTGACCACATTCTCATAGGGAATGATTTTATAATCTCCAAACCAGCTCTGTTTATCAGTAACAATTGCTGCAACGGAAAAGGTTTCGGGATCTACTACTAAACCCCGTACTTTTCCTATCTGCTGGCCTTCTTCGAGGCTGAAAATGGGCATGGACAGTATGCTTCTTAATCTTTTCAACAATGCGGTCACCTCCTAAGGGACTAATGGAAGACTCTATATCTTCTAAAAGGATATTATTCACAAGAAAAGTTTATTATGCTAAAATTAGGGATATACTTAGGAACAAGAGGAAGGGGAGTGCTTTTGAAATGGAAGCGTTAGCTTTAGAAGCTAAAGTTCGCGAAAAAACGGGAAAAGAATATGCAAAGAAAATCCGCAGGGAAGGTATGCTTCCCAGCGTTCTTTATGGACCGGAGGTAGAAACGCTCCCGCTTCAGGTGCAGACCAGGGATCTGGAGAGGATCATCAACCAAGCCGGGGAAAGGGCGCTGATTAAACTTAAGGTTAATGATAAGGAGTATATGACTTTAATTAGGGAAATACAGCGCGGTCCCGTTAAGGGTGAAATACTCCATGTGGATTTTTATCAGGTTTCCCTGAAGGAAGAGCTGGAAACAGAAGTTCCCGTTGTGTTTGTTGGAGAATCTCCTGGAATCAAAGAGGGAGGAGTACTGCAGCAGTTTCTTAGGGAACTGGAGATCAGATGCCTTCCCACTAAGATTCCCGAGCACATTGAAGTGGATATATCAGGTTTGGGTATCGGAGACAGCATAACTGTGGGAGATCTTAAGGTAAGTGAAGATATTCAAATATTGAACGATCCTGATACTGTAATTGCAACCATAGTTGCTGTAACTGTTGCTGAAGAAGAATTGGAGGAAGAGGCAGAAGAAACAGCGGAAGGGGAAGTTGAAAAGAAAGCAGAAGAATCTGAAGAGAGAGCCCCTGAAGAGGAGTAGAAAAAATGGGGTCAAATCTGAAAAAGATATTTTAGGTGTTCCAATGGGGAGCACCTTTTATTTTGAGCTGTTTTAAAACTTTAAAGAGGTGGGTCTGAAATGAAACTTGTGGTTGGGCTTGGCAACCCTGGTCCGCGATATGAAAAAACCAGGCATAATGTGGGCTTTATGGCTGTGGACATGCTGGGAGAATCCCTTGGGGTAAAGGTAGAAAGAAAATTCGGATTAAGCTTCATCGCTGAAGTTTTTTTTAAGGGGGAAAAGTTGATCCTTGCCAAGCCCCAGTGCTATATGAACCGCAGCGGTGCTGCGGTTTCTGAACTGATTGAATATTTTAAACTTTCTCCCGAAGATTTGATAGTTATTCACGATGATATGGATTTGGAACTGGGAAGGATACGTATAAGACTTAAAGGAAGTTATGGAGGACACAGAGGAATAAAGTCCATAATAGAGAATCTGGGAACCCAGTATTTCTGCCGCATAAAAATAGGTATTGGAAGGCCCCCCGCAGGAGTTGATCCTTCGGATTATGTGCTGAGCAGTTTTTCTGGTGAAGAATGGGAAATTGTAGAAAATGCTGTGGAAAGGGCAGGGCTTGCAGTTAAAAGCATTCTGAAAGAGGGTGCTGAAATGGCAATGAATAAGTTTAACGTTTGGGAAGCTGATTTCAACGAAAAAACAGTTCAGGAAACGGAGAAGTAGTAAAATGGACGCTGTTGCTGCGGGTCTTATTGCTGCGGCTGCTTCTTTCCTGCTGAATAAGGCAATGATTAGAATGTTTGGTAATATTGCTTTAACAACTGTAATACCTATTTTTGAAGAGGGGTTTAAAAGCCTTATACCTGTTTTGATGGGCACTTCTATTCTTTTGTCCCATATAACTTTCGGAATAGCGGAATCTGTCTACGAAGTGTTTACTTCCAGCGGCAAAAGGGCTGGTTTAGGAGCTATGGTAAGTTTTTTATCCCACTGCTTTTTGGGCATCCTTACCGTGATTCTAATTAATACAACCAAAAGCCTAATGCTGTCCATTATTGGAGCTGCTTTTCTTCACATCCTGTGGAATAGAATGGTGGCGGGGGTCTACACCCGCTGAGAACTTTTTACAAGAATTATTTTTTGTGAGGAGAATAAAGGTGAAGGGCTTGCGGCATTTGGGTTTAATCAAAATGCTTGAAAAATCTGAACAGTATCAGCAGCTGTGCAGGGATTTGGAACTGGGAAAAGACGCAGCTGTTTACGGCCTTGAAAGGGCACAAAAGCATCTTTTTATGGGTCTTTGCGGCGGTTTTTTGGATAAAGCCGTGGTGATCATTACCACCAGTGAGGATAGAGCTCAGGAAATTAAAAACGACATCTCTCTGCTGCTTTCCCCTAAAAGGGCGGCAGTATTTCCCGCCAGAGAAGTTCTTCCCGTGGAAATGTATGCTTTAAGCAGGGAAATTATATCCCAGAGGATTGCTGTTCTAAAGGGAGTTATGGAGGGTAGAATCCAGTTTATTGTAACTACCTATGAGGCTCTTTCCCGCAGGCTTCCTTCGCCCTTTCTGTTGATGGAGGCTTTTATCCGTCTGAAAAAGGGAGATGTTTGGGATCGCGATGAACTATTAAAGCGTCTTGTGGCAGTGGGCTATGAAAGGGTTGATGTTGTAGAAATTCCAGGGCAGTTTGCAGCTAGGGGAGGACTTCTCGATATTTTCCCCGTTACGGAAAACAGCCCGTGCAGAATTGATTTTTTTGATGATGAAATAGAGACCATTAGGAGTTTTGATGCCGAGTCCCAGTTGTCAAGGGAATACCTTTCGGAAATAACCATCCCCCCTGCTGTGGAGTTTCCCTTTTCAGAAAATTTAGATCTTTTGGAAAAAGGAATAGAGAAAATTAAAAAAGATTGGGATTCTACAAAGGAGATATTGATCAAAAAGGGGAAGAGGAGCGCTTTAAACAAGCTCAACAGGACAGTGGGAGAGTTTTTAGAGAAGATTGGGGAAGGTTTTTTAGGGGAAAGCCTGGAGAGATATATGCCTTATTTGACAGATAGGCCCTATACCCTTCTGGATTATTTTAAGGATGAGCCGGTGGTGTTTATTGATGAACCCCTTCAGATTGAGAAAGAAGCAGAAGTAAGAGAAAAGGATCTTTTAATGAGCTTTGAAAACCTCCTTTTAGAAGGAGCCGTACTTTCGAGACAGAGGGAACTTATTCTGGGCTTTTCTGAAATTAAAAAATTTATAAAGAACAATCGAAAGGTATATTTTTCTCTGCTTCCCAAAAGAAGCAGTCTCTTTGAAGTTTCTTCATCTGTGAGCTTTCATGGAAGGACTCTCCCTGAATTTCAGAGCAGGGCCAAGCTCCTGGTCAAACAGCTTGCTGAATGGAAGAGTTCGGGCTATGCTCAGGTCATAATGACGTCATCAAAGGATCGGGGTATTCGCATAAAGGAGAGCCTGTGGGAAAACGGGATAGAAGCAGTTTTGGTTCCATCTTTGGCTGCTGCTGTTTATCCAGGACAGGTGGTTATAACTTACGGAACTTTAAGTGCTGGTTTTGAGCTGCCCCAGGAAAAAATAGCAGTGATTACAGACAGGGAAATTTTCGGAAGGCCCAAGCGGCGCAGAATCAAGCAGCAGCTTGGAGATGGAGTGAGAATAAGCGATATAACCGATATAAAACCTGGAGATTATGTGGTTCATGTGCACCATGGAATAGGAAAGTATTTGGGGATTGTTAACCTTGAGGTTCAGGGAGTAAAGAGGGATTATCTTCACCTTCAGTATGCTGGGCAGGATAGGCTTTATGTCCCAACGGATCAGGTGGAGCTGATTCAGAAATACATTGGATCCGAAGGGCACACCCCCAAGCTTCATAAATTGGGCAGCAGTGAATGGGCCCGGGCAAAAGAAAAGGTCAGGAAGTCTGTTCAGGAGCTTGCAAAGGAGCTTTTGAACCTGTATGCGGAAAGGCAGATTATCAAAGGTCATGCCTTCAGCCCCAATGGACCCTGGCAGGCTGAATTTGAAGCTGCTTTTCCATACAAAGAAACGCCGGATCAGCTTAAAGCTATATTAGAGGTTAAAGCAGACATGGAAAAGCCCAAACCTATGGATAGGCTGTTAGTAGGTGATGTGGGGTATGGAAAAACGGAGGTTGCCATGCGGGCTGCTTTTAAAGCTGTCACCGACGGCAAACAGGTTGCGGTGCTGGTGCCCACCACAGTACTGGCCCATCAGCATTATCGAACCTTTAAGGAACGCTTTTCTCAGTTTCCTGTAAATATTGAGTTTTTAAGCAGGTTGAAAAAACCCAGTGAGCAGAAAAAAGTGGTGGAAAATCTCAAAAAGGGCATAATCGATATAATTATTGGGACTCACCGGCTGCTTTCCAAGGATGTTCAGTTTAAAGATCTGGGCCTCCTTATAATAGACGAAGAGCAGCGTTTTGGGGTGGCGCATAAAGAAAAGCTTAAAAATCTGCGCAGGGAGGTAGATGTTCTCACTTTAACGGCTACCCCCATTCCCCGAACCTTACATATGGCCCTTGCAGGTGCAAGGGACATGAGCGTTATCAATACTCCTCCCGAAAATAGGTATCCCGTTCAGACCTATGTGGTTGAATACAGCAGGGAACTTGTTAAAGATGTTATTAGGCGGGAATTGAGCCGGGGAGGGCAGGTATTTTATGTCCACAACAAAGTTGCGGATTTAGAAACCAGGGCTCATGAGCTTGAGTCCCTTGTGCCTGAAGCAAGGGTGGGTGTAGCTCACGGTCAGATGCCGGAAAGGCAGCTGGAAAAGATTATGGTTGATTTCATCCAAGGAGATATTGATATTTTGGTATGCACCACCATTGTGGAAAATGGGCTTGATATTCCCAATGTTAATACCTTAATTGTGGAGGAAGCGGACAACTTCGGATTGGCTCAGCTTTACCAGCTTAGGGGAAGGGTGGGCAGAAGCGATAGGGTTGCCTATGCCTACTTTACCTATAAAAGGGATAAGGTTTTGAGTGAAATTGCAGAAAAGAGGCTTAATGCCATTAGTGAGTTTACGGAATTCGGTTCGGGGTTTAAGCTGGCCATGAGAGATCTGGAGATCCGGGGAGCTGGCAACCTTTTGGGACCGGAACAGCACGGTCACATGCTGGCAGTGGGGTTTGATCTGTACTGTCAGCTTTTGGAGGAAGAAGTGGCCAGGCTGAAGGGTAGGGTGAAGGAAAAGGAAAAAGAAAAGGAAGAAAAAGTGGAGATCGAAGTGAGCATAAGTGCATATATAGACGATGGGTATATAAGGGAACCATCTTTAAAGTTTGAAGTATATCATCGCCTTAGGGAAATCGATAGTGAGGAGGAAATTGAAGATCTAAGAAAGGAGCTTGAAGATCGCTTTGGCAAGCTGCCAAAGGAAGTGGAGAACCTTCTTGAGATAACAAGGCTTAGGGTTTTGGCTCAATCCATGGGGGCAAAATCGGTAAAGGAAACGGCAGATGAATTGAAGATAAAATTTAGGAAAGAAGCTTCCCATTTTCGTGGGGATGTTCTCATGCTTCTGGCAAAGGATTATCCCCGCCGCCTTAAGTTTTCCAGCATTGGAGGACTGGAAATAGGGCTTAGGAAACAGGGTCTGTCAGAGGCTCAGGTGCTTCTAACTGCTCAGGAGATTTTAAGAAAGCTTGGGGAATTGAGCTTAAAGGCTCGGTCCCAAGGGGAACTATGAACTGTTTTTGATTGAAAACTTTTGATTTTAAAAATTTGGCCCTTGTTGAGGTTAGATATTGTTGGTATAATAACCTAGCTGTAAAACTTTAATTTAGGAAGGTTGAGATAAATGAATTTTAAAAAGCAGGTTTTGCTGCTCACAGTGCTTTTGGCCTTTGTGGTTTTGACTTTGTCCGGATGCGGCGAAGGAGAAGTGGTTGCCAGGGTTAATGGGGAAAAAATTACCCTTTCAGAACTGAATAAAAAAGTGGAGGAAATAAAGGCTGGGCTGGAAAGTCAGGGAATTGATATTGAAAGTGAAGAAGGGCAGTCAGCTATGGGGAAGGTAGAGGAAGAAGCTTTAAATCAACTTATAAACGAAACTCTGCTTCTCCAGGAAGCTGAAAAACAGGGTGTTTTAGCAGGAGATGATGAGGTGCAGCGGCGCCTTAGGGAGATTAAGAAAAATTTCAGCAGCGAAGAGTTTGAAAGCCTCCTTAAGGCTCAGAATTTAACGGAAAGGGATTTTAAGAAACAGCTTAAACTGCAGCTTTCTGCTGATGCTTTGTTCAACAAGGTGACTAAAGATGTAAAGGTGAGCGATGGGGAGCTGCGGGAATACTTCGAGAAAAACAGGAAAGATCTTGAGCAGATAAAAGTTGCACATATTTTGATTTCGGTGGATCCCGATGCTTCCAAAAGTGAGGAAGAAAAAGCAAGAAACAAAGCTGTGGAAATAATCAATAAACTTCACAATGGAGCAGATTTTAGTTCCCTTGCCCGGACTTATTCTGAAGATTCCCAGACAAAAGAAAATGGAGGAGTTATAGACATTTACTTTACGAGGGAAGATCCCTTTTTTATGGAAGAGTTTATAGAAGGGGCTTTTAAGCTTAAGGAAGGAGAATTTTCCAAGGAACCGGTTCGCACCACTTATGGTTATCACATTATTAAAGTTATTGACAGCAGGACTTCCTATGAAGAACTTAAAAGCACCATAAGGGACAGGCTCCTCTCTGAAAAGAAAAACGATGTTTTTGTAAAGTATTTTAATAAAATAAAAAAAGATGCAAAAATAGAGAATATGCTTAAAAAATAAGCGCATATTATAAATACCTAAAAATTAAAAAGCTCCCAGGGGAAAGTACTGGGAGCTTTTGAAATCTTTAGGTAAGAGGTGGTGAAATACAAAATATTTTTGAATAAGCAATGGAAAAAAATGAATAAATCGATGCTGTGGGTTATATACTATCACTGAAGAGTTCTAAGGCTTTATTTGCTACGTATTGAAAAGGAGGGAAAACCAGTTAATGAAAGCAACAGGAATCGTACGGAGAATTGATGACTTAGGTCGAGTAGTGATTCCCAAGGAAATACGTCGGACCCTCAGGATACGTGAAGGAGATCCATTGGAAATATTTGTAGACAGAGAAGGAGAAGTAATATTAAAAAAGTACTCCCCCATTGGAGAATTGGGAGATTTTGCGAAAGAATATGTGGATTCTTTGTACGAAGCCATAGGCCACATAGCATGCATATCTGACCGGGATAACATCATTGCCGTAGCGGGTGCACCTAAGAAAGAATTTTTGAATAAGCCCATCAGTGCCGCTGTGGAAAAAGTGATGGAAAGCCGCAGTTCAGTTCTTGTGAACGATCCCAGCGAGATTGAAAAAGGTGCAGCCTGCCCCATTGATGTGGATGATGAAGAGACTGCTAAAAAATTTACAGCTGCAGTAATGGCTCCTATCATTGCTGAGGGTGACCCCATTGGAGCTGTAATTTTGTGTTCTAAAGAAGAAAATGTGAAAATGGGCGACATGGAACTAAAACTTGCAGAAACCGCCGCTGGCTTTTTGGCTAAACAGATGGAACAGTAATAATAAAAGTGGCGCAGACAAAGCGCCACTAATTAATTTTTAGGGCTTTTTTATTTAAAGGGGTGCGTATTAGAAGGTTCATCGCTTGATTCTAATTTTTTCTGCTGGTAATATGTTTTTAGCGTTTTAATGGATGGGTGATGAAATTGGGGAAAATTATTGTTGCAGGACTGGGACCTGGAGGGATAGATCATCTGCCCACGGGCACATACAGGATATTAAAAGATAAACCAAAGCTTTATTTAAGAACAGCAAAGCATCCCATTACAGAGGATTTTATTAAAGAAAAAATTCAATTTGAAAGCTTTGACTATTTATACGAACAGTGTGAGACTTTTGAAGAAGTATACCAATCCATTGTGGAAGTGCTCCTAGAGAAAGCGGAAAGGGAAAAGGAAATAGTCTATGGAGTGCCCGGTCATCCTATGGTTGCCGAAAAAACTGTGGAGATGCTTTTGAACAATAAAAACTCCAGTATAACCGTGGAAATACTTCCTGCGGTAAGCTGCCTTGAGGCAGTGTATGCAGCATTAAAAATTGACCCCACTCATGGGCTTACTGTTGTGGACTGCTTGGAGCTTATAGACAGAAAAATAGACCCCTCTCTTCCCCTTTTGTGCGTACAGCTTTATAACAGGAGAATTGCTTCAGACGTAAAACTCCGCCTTATAGAGGATTATCCCGAGGAACACGTCATTAAAGTGGTGCATAATGCAGGCATTGCAGGAAAAGAGAGGATTGATAAAATTCCCCTTTATGAGCTGGACAGATTGAGGGACATTGATCATCTGACAAGCCTTTATGTTCCTGCTTTGGATGATGATCATTCTTCGAAAAACCTCAACACTTCCTTTGAAGGATTGGTTGAGATTCTTGCAAGGCTGAGGGGTCCCGATGGCTGTCCTTGGGACAAGCAGCAGACTCACGAGAGCCTAAAGCGGTATCTTATTGAGGAAACATACGAAGTTATAGAGGCCATAGAAGAAAATGATGTGAATAAATTGAAAGAAGAATTGGGAGACTTACTACTGCAGATTGTTTTCCATGCCCGGGTGGCAGAGGAGCAGGGTAAATTTAATATTTTTGAAGTCATTGAGGAAATAAAAGAAAAGCTGATAAGAAGGCATCCCCACGTTTTCGGCAATCAGGTGGTTAAGGATGCTTCTGAGGTAAATATAAACTGGGAGAAAATTAAAAGAAAGGAAAAAAGAGACGGGCCCTTTTTGGATGTACCTCGCAGCCTTCCCGCCCTGCTCCGTGCTGAAAAAATACAAAAAAAGGCTGCTGAAGTGGGCTTTGATTGGCCTGATATTAAAGGAGTTTGGGACAAGATTGATGAGGAATTGGGAGAGCTTAAGTCTGCAGTAAGCATGGGTTCCTTTGAACAGCAGGTATCTGAATTGGGGGATCTTTTGTTTTCTGTGGTAAACCTTTCCCGCTTTCTTAAAATTGACCCTGAAGAGGCGCTTTCTAGGACCATAAACAAATTTATTAAAAGGTTTAATTATGTAGAAAAAAGGCTTAAGGAAGAAGGAAAAAAGCCTGAAGGAACTTCCCTTGAAAAAATGGATGAACTGTGGGATGAGTCCAAAAAGAAAATTTAATAAAAATTTAAAAAAAAATTGCAAAAAGAAGGAGATTTTCCCAAGTTAACGAATAATAAAACGCGAAAGATGGAACTTCATAAGATAGGAGGGATTGTTTTGAATAAGTCGGATCTTATTAGCGCTGTGGCAGAGAAAGCTGATTTGACTAAAAAGGACGCAGAAAAAGCCGTTAATGCTATATTCAAAAGTATAGAAGAAGCCCTTGCAAGAAACGATAAGGTTCAGCTGGTAGGCTTTGGCACCTTTGAAATCAAAGAAAGAGCTGCACGGGTGGGCAGAAATCCCCGCACTGGAGAAGAAATTAAGATCCCTGCCACCAGAGTTCCCAGCTTTAAGGCAGGAAAAGCCCTAAGGGAAGCAGTTTCCAAGTAAAAAAGCCCACTCCCGAAAAGATCAGGTTCTTTTTAAGAACCTGATTTTTTTAATTTTTAAACTTTGGAGGATCCTTAGTATGAGGTTGGACAAATTTTTAAAGGTATCTAGAATAATCAAAAGGAGGACCGTGGCCAAAGAACTCTGCAGTGCTGGTAAAGTATCAGTCAACAGCCGCACTGCAAAAGCGGGAACGGAGATTAAAGAGGGCGACATTATTTCCATTGATCGAGGCGATATCTATTTAGAAGTTGAAGTGCTTTCTGTTCCTGAAAAGGCTTCGGTATCTAATCCCGAGGAAGTGTACCGATTAATCAAAAAGGAAAAAAGAAGTTTGGATTCCCTTTTTTGAAGTATATATTTAATTCCCAGCAGGAATAATAACCAATGACACAGCTGATTTTCTAGGGGAGGTCAATGCAGTGGATGCAGCAGGAAAAAAAATTAAAATTTTAACAGGTGCGCTTTGCTTAATATTTTTAGCAGCCCTTGCGTTGGGATGTGCCAGTCCCTTTTCAAGCCCTCCCCGACAAGGGGATCGAATTCCTGCTCCAGGCGATGAAAATGCCCGGGAGCCCATCATTACCCTTTACAACAAAGAAAAGGGTAAAGTAGAAAAAATCAAGATGGAGAAATATATAGAGGGTGTAGTGGCTGCAGAAATGGACACTTCGTGGCCCATTGAGGCGTTGGCTGCCCAGGCTATCATAGCCCGAACTTTTACCCTTAAAAAAATTCAAGAAGGTGGAGTTAAAAAATATAACACTGACGCTTCCACCGATGAGCAGGAGTTTCAAGCTTATGATGCCTCAAAAATAAACGACAATGTGAGAAAGGCAGTGGCCAGAAGCCGGGGGATAGTGGTTACTCATAATGGAAAGTATATTAACGGATGGTTTCATGCTGATGCTGGAGGCAGAACTGCTGCATCAGCAGTGGAAGGTTTAAATTTTACAAAGGAAAAGGCACCCTATATCCACAGCGTAAATGATCCTGGTTTTAAAAGCAGTCCTCCGGAAAACAGATCTTGGAAGGCAGTATTTCCAGTAAGCGAAGTAAGGCAGAAAATTCAAAACAGTCTGGGAAGGGATCCCGGACCCATACGAGAAGTAAAGATTTTGGAAAGGGGCCCATCGGGAAGGGTGACAAAGGTAAAGGTGGGTAATCTAGCTTTAAGTGGTCCTTCCCTAAGGCTTGCCTTAGGCAGTGAAGTTATGCGCTCAACTCTGCTTACCCAATTTAAAGTAAGTGGAGGAAGGCTGATTGCAGCAGGAAAGGGTTATGGTCATGGTGTGGGAATGAGCCAGTGGGGAGCAAAGGTTATGGCAGAGAATGGAAAGAGTGCGGAAGAGATAATAAAGTATTACTATAAAGATGTGGAGATACAAAAGGTTTGGCGTTAAACTTAAAGCAGCCCCCTTATTGGGGGCTTTAACTTGTTGACGAAGGGTCTCTGCTGCAGTTTTCTTACTCCTGAACTCGCACTGGACATTTCTAAGCAAAGGGTTATGGGCAAAACCGGACCGCCCCAAATTCGACGTCCTGTCTCAGTTGGGGCTGGCGCTCACATCCTATTCGCGCCTC
>LGEZ01000010.1 GCA_001508005.1 Clostridia bacterium 41_269 | reverse complement strand
CCAGCACTAAACCTTAACTAACCAGGTCCAGTGCCTCTATGCCCACCTACACAGCTCCACTGTTCAGTTTTCAAAGACCCTTGTTTGAAATATCCTAAATTTCAAGCAGCAAAGACTATCCTATCATAAAATTTTGTAGGTGTCAATATTTTTTTTCTTTTGCTTCGAGCAATATAGAATGTAGCATATTTCGACATTTCCTGTCAAGGCCATTATTAAATTTTTTTAAAATTTAGTTCTGATTTTGCTTTTTAACAATTAAATTATTATGGGAACTCTTTTGTTCAATGTTATCTTATCAAAATTTACAATACAGTCATAAGCAATTAGCTCCACACCTAAAGTATAAACTTCTTTTAAAAGTTCTGCAAATTTTTTATCCTGCAAAGCATTTGGTTTAAAAATCTTGGCATCTTTTCTTTGAATAACAAATATTACACATGATCTAAAACCAGCTTTTTTAATTTTTAGCAGTTCTTTTAAATGTTTTTGAGCCCTTTTTGATGGGGCATCTGGGAACATCGCAACACCTTCTTCAACTAGTGTTACAGATTTAACCTCAATGAAGCATTGAACACCATCACAATTAACTCTTTTCAGTTGGAAGTCAAAACGACTTTCACCAAAAACAGATTCGGCAATTATCTCATTATATTGAAAAAATTCAGGCAGCGCTTTTTTCTCAAGAGCAAGCTTAATAAGTCGATTTGGCATTAAAGAATCTATACAAACCAGTTCTTTTCCACTTTTAACAATAACTAATTTATAAGGTAGTTTTCCATTAAGGGAATCAACTTTAGCAGCATAAACTACCGCTCCCGGAACAAGAAGTTCCTCCATCCGTCCTGAACTAGGCACATGAGCAGAAAAAACTTCACTATCAATAATTATATCAGCAGAAAATCTATTGTTTCTTTTTTTAAATATGCATCTTTCAAGAAATCCAAAGTTAATAGAAATACCTTTAATTAAATTTTCTGGATCTTTTTGATTGTTAGATTTTTTATATGTAAAATACATTTTTCACCACTCTATAAAATATTATTCACCCTTAAGCGGAAAATAAAATCCTTGGGTCCCTTCACTTTTAATACTCAAGTAAGTTTTTGGTACTTCACCCAAAATAACTGCCTCAGCTATTGGCACTCTTGTATTTACATCTGAAACAGTGGATAAAAAAGGAATTATAATTTTTACTTTGCTGTTTACCTGTAAATATATACTATGTCTAGTTTGATTTATTCCAGCTTCTTCGAACTTATCTATGGGCGAAACTTTTACTGTTCCAATGGGAAGAAGTATTATATTAACTGAAGGCCCACAGTGGGCCAACAACTTACTTCCCAGCATCTGACCCAAAGGTATATCGAAGCTTTCTTTTTTAAGTTCTTCTAATTTTTTCTGAATTTTTAGTGCCGATTCTGAAGCAATTTTATTTATGATAAATACATTGGGCTGCATGAAAACCACTCTGTTTTGTAAATCTTTTTCTATATGAAACATATCTTGATATTCAATATTTTTTCCGGCTTCTTCAAGTACCGCTTTATGAATTGCTTCTGTTGCTGCCCATTTAGCTTGGGTTTCAGCATAAGCTAAAATAGTAGGCTTAAGACTGACCTCCACAATGCAGAACAAAAAAGCCAATATCATAAAAAAGGCTAAAGCCAAAATTTTTACTGAGGATATCCGCCTTCTTCTTCGAAACAATAATTCCACCTCCATACTGCATACTATGGAGGTGGACATTAATTGGTGAAAATATATATACGAAATTAAACTCTAATTTTCATAAATTTTCTTTTACCAACTTTAATAACCATTCCATCTTCTAATTCAACTTCTGCATCTTGATCAAGAATTTTTTCACCATTTATTTTTACTGCACCCTGTTTAATCAACCTTCTTCCTTCACTGGTGCTGGGAACCAAATTAGCTTCAACTAAAAGTTTTGGAAGCCATATCCTATTATTAAGCTCAGATGAGGCTATGGTGAATTCTGGTATATTTTCTGGAATTTCTCTTCTGCTGAAAACCCTTTCAAACTCTTTTTTAGCCCTTACTGCTGCTTCTTTGCCATGATAAAGGGATACAATTTCTTCTGCTAGTTTCATTTTTACGTCTCGAGGATGCAGAGCACCTTCATTTAGGCCCTTCTCAATTTCTTTAACTTCCGTAGGAGAAAAAGTAGTAACCAGAGTAAAATAACGAATTATTAAATCATCAGGAATAGACATGGTTTTGCCAAACATTTCTTCAGGAGGCTCATTAATACCTATATAATTGCCTAAACTTTTGCTCATTTTTTGCACTCCATCCAATCCTTCCAAAATAGGCATCATTATAGCAATCTGTGGCTCCTGCCCGTATTCCCTCTGCAGACTACGACCCATCAGTAAATTAAATTTTTGATCTGTTCCCCCGAGCTCTACATCCGCTTTTATAGCTATTGAGTCATATGCCTGCATAAGGGGATAAAAAAATTCATGTATACTGATGGGATCGCCCCGTTTGTACCTATTTTGAAAATCGTCCCTTTCAAGCATTCTGGCAACAGTACATTTGGAAGCAATTTGAATCACATCTTCTAACTTCAACGGTGCAAGCCAGCGGCTGTTGAAAGTAAGTTCTGTTCTCTGAGGATCCAAAATTTTATATATCTGTTCCTGATAAGTTTGAGCATTTTTTGATATTTCCTCTTCCGTAAGCTGCTTTCTTGTCTCAGATTTGCCCGAAGGATCTCCAATTCTTCCTGTAAAATCACCAATGATTAGAATAATATGGTGGCCCAATTCCTGAAACTGCCTTAATTTATGCAGTACCACAGTGTGTCCAAGGTGAATATCAGGAGCTGTAGGATCAAGCCCTAGTTTTACTTTCAGCGGCTTCCCTGTTTTTAGGGATCTTTCAAGTTTTTCATAAAGCTCATCCTCTGAAATTATTTCTGCTGTTCCCTGTTTAATTATTTCCAGCTGTCGTTTGATTTCAGCTGTTATATCCATAGTTTTATTCCCTCCTTGACTTGTTAATTCTATCATAGAATTACAGAAGCCTTCAACTTTTGTCTATCTGACTGATAAACTTTATGATATAATTGGGTAAAAAGTTTGCCATTATTTATTAAATAACATCTCCATGTTTGGGAGGTTATTTATTATGCCCAAAAAGAAAAAACGAAAGCTAAACTTTTTTCGAGCTTTTTTACTCTTAGTCCTAACACTTGCCTTTATAGGTTTTGGGATAGGAACCGGATTTGTTTTCGGCATTATAAAAAATCTGCCGGACCTGGATTCTGATAGCCTAAATGCTGAGCTAACAACCTTCATACACGATAAAGACGGAAAACAAGTCGCTTCACTTCACGGCGTCGAAAACAGAATACCTGTAAAGTTAGAACAGGTTCCCGAAGAGTTAAAACAAGCTTTCATTGCTACAGAAGATAGAAACTTTTATAGACATCCCGGCATCAACCCCATAGCCTTTGTAAGAGCAGCTATTGCCAATTTTAAAGCTGGTAAAATTGTTCAGGGCGGCAGCACAATAACAATGCAGCTTGCAGAAAATGCATTTTTTGCCGAAAAACCAGAAAGAAGCTACCGAAGAAAAATCCAAGAAGCAATAATGGCAATTCAATTGGAACGAAAATATACAAAAGATGAAATTTTAGAAGCATATTTAAATTATATTTATTTTGGCCATGGAGCATATGGAGTACAGGCTGCAGCTCAAACTTATTTTGGAAAAGATGTGGAAGATTTAACCCTTGGAGAATGTGCAATTATAGCTGGAGTTACAAATAATCCAGCACTTTATTCTCCATATAGAAACTTAGAAGCTGCAAAACAACGTAGAAGCGTAGTCCTCGATAACATGGTTGAAGCAGGTTTTATAAGCAGAGAAAGAGCTGAAGAAGCAAAAAACGAACCCATAAAACTGGCTCAGCCAAAACAAAAAACATCACGAAAATATCCATATTTTATTGATGCTGTAGTCATGGAAGCTGAAAAGCTCCTCAAAGAAAAAGGTATGCATCCAGCAGACCTTTATAGAAGTGGACTTCATATTTATACAACTCTGGATACGTCCATTCAAGAAGCAATGGAAAAAGTTTATGAAGATGACAGCAACTTCCCAAGAAGTCCTGATAACGTCCCTGTTCAAAGCGCAATGGTTGTTCTTGATCCACAATCCGGAGAAGTAAGGGGAATAATTGGAGGAAGAGAACATACAGTTGAAAGAGGATTTAACAGAGCAATACAGGGAGGCAGGCAGCCAGGTTCAGCAATAAAACCTATTGCCGTTTATGCCCCTGCTCTAGAAAAGGGATACACAGCCGCAACGGTAATTGATGATGTGCCAGTAACATACAGGCAGTCAGACGGAAAAACATACAGCCCTAAAAATTATGATAATCAATACCGGGGATTAATCACCATGCGCGAAGCTGTAAGGTGGTCAGTAAATATTCCTGCTGTGAAGCTTCTAGATACCATTGGGGTTGAAACAGGTTATAACTTTGCTAAAGAAGTTGGACTTCCCCTAAACCCTTCTGACAAAGGGCTCAGTTTAGCTCTTGGAGGATTAACCAAGGGTGTTTCACCTTTGGATATGGCCGCTGCATATGGAACATTCGCCAATAAAGGTATTTGGATACAGCCTCACACTATTACAAAAATAACAGATCATGAAGGAAATACCCTTTTTGAAGTAAAACCAGAACAAAAAGCCGTAATGAGCGAACAAAATGCTTATATAATGACAAACATTTTAGAAACAGTTGTTAATTCAGGAACAGGAACAAGAGCCAGGATGAATGGTTGGCCGGTAGCTGGAAAAACAGGAACAACCCAGCTTCCTGACAGACCAGAATTTAGGGGAATTAGAGGAGAACGGGATGCATGGTTCGTAGGGTATACACCAGAACTTGTGGGAGTTGTTTGGCTGGGATATGATAAAACTACCACTAAGCATTACTTAAGAGGAGTTTATGGCGGCAGTTATGCTGCACCTATTTGGCGCAAAGTGATGATAGAAGCTCATAAACAATATACACCAAGAAATTTCGAAAAGCCTGAAGGTATAACTTGGGTTACTGTAGATGCCAAATCTGGAAAACTTCCCAGCAGTCTAACACCATCTCAGTTTAGAATCAGGGAAATTTTCACCACTGATACAGTACCAAAGGAAGTTTCTGATGTATGGGTAAGAAAAGAAGTTTGTGCTTTAAGCGGTAAACTTCCCACAGAATCCTGCCCAGTTGTAAGTAAAGTTTTCCTGAAAAGACCTATACCATATCACGGTTCTGTTAGGCCTAATGATGCATATTTAGAAGCACCAAGGGAGAAATGCAATATTCATCAAGGAAAAGGCAGCACAGTCATAGTAAAAATTTGTACAGATCCCAGACATAACGGTATTCCGGTTTTAGCAAATGTACCCATTGAAGGGCAAGAAGGAGGATGTCCTTCTGAATATGTGGCAGAAAAAGAATTTACATTAGAAGAAGCACCAAAAACATACTGCAATCTTCCAGATCACCAATTGGGAGAAGCTACATCAGGCAATAATTCAGATTCATCAGCCAGTGCACCTCCAGAGCCTTCTTTAACTGGAGAAGCATATGTTTCTCCTGACAACAGCTCAGCTTTTGTTACATTAAGGTGGAGAATACCTCAATATAATGGCAGCGTTTACTATACAATAGAAAAATGGAGCAACAGCAATTTTGCCAGACAAAATGCAGCAACTACAAGTAGAAATACATGGACTGATCATAATGTCCGCGTTGGAAATACCTATTATTATAGAGTTACAGCAATTGACAGGAACACTCAAAGAAAAGCCCAATCAAACACCATCAGAGTTATAATAAGAAAAACACCTTAAAAATAAGGAAAGCTCCCCTAGTAAAAGGGGAGTTTTTTATGATAATTTCACCACTGTTACTCCTATACCACCTTCTCTATAATTACCCGGTCGGAAACTCAAAACTTGGGGATGCATCTTTAAATATTCCCTTATACCCTTTCTTAAAGCTCCAGTTCCTTTTCCATGAATAATTAATACTTCTTTTAATCCTGAAATATATGCATCATCTAGATACTTTTCAAGCTTTTGAAGTGCTTCTTCAAGAATAAGACCTCTCAAATCTAACTGAGGAGAAATATTATCCTTTTTGCCAAAAATATTTCGCTGTCCATTGTTAAAATGAAAGCTTTGTTCTACTTTTTCCTCCTCAGCCGGCGCTTTCCGGATCTCCGATTTTTTAACACTAATTTTCATTGGACCAACTTGTACTAAAATCTCTCCACGGGAATCTTCGTTGCTTAATACTGTACCCACTTGGCTCAACCTTAAAACATATACTCGATCACCGGGTTTCACAAAATCCAATTCCTTGTCAGAAAAATTTATATCCAAAACCTCATTGCCTGCTGCCAGCCTTTTTCCAAGTTTACTAAGTTTTTCTCTTGTTTCCTGTTCAGCTCTAATTTGAGCTTTTTCTGCTTCTTCATTAAGTTTTGTCCTTAAGGATTCTAAAAGTTCTTTAGTCTGCTTCTGGGCTTCCTTTATAATTCTTCTAGCCTCTCTCTTAGCTTCAGATAAAATTTCTCTTTCCTTTAGCTCCAATTCTGCAGCCTTTTCTTCAAGCATTCTCTTAATTTCTTCTGCTTCTTTTTTAAGCCTCTCAGCCTGCAAACGTGCTAAATGAGTAGAATATCTCTTTTCCTCTAAATCCTGAATAAGATCAGAAACCTGAATTTCTTCTTTTGTAAGAAATTCCCTTGCTCTTTTTACAATATCTGGGTCCAAACCCAATCTATAAGCAATATCTAGAGCATTACTCTTACCTGGTACTCCTATTAGAAGTTTATATGTGGGCTTAAGGGTTTCGGCATCAAATTCCACTGAAGCATTTTCAATACCCTCAGTTACATACGCATAAGCTTTTAGCTCGCTGTAATGAGTTGTAGCAACACAACGGCATTTTTTCTTCAACAAATATTCTAATATTGCCATTGCAAGGGCTGATCCTTCTGAAGGGTCTGTACCTGCTCCCACTTCATCCAGAAGCACTAGAGTCTTTTCATCAACTTTCGGTAAAATTTCAATAATATTTTTCATATGAGAAGAAAAGGTACTCAACGATTGTTCAATGCTCTGCTCATCTCCTATATCGGCATAAATTTTCTCAAATACTGCAATCTCACTTTCCGGTTCAGCGGGAATGTGCAGACCGCATTGAGCCATTAATGTTAACAGCCCTACTGTTTTTAAAGTTACAGTTTTCCCACCAGTGTTGGGTCCTGTTATCAAAAGTATGTTAAAATCTTTTCCTAGATAAACTGTTACAGGCACAACTTCACTCTTTGGTATCAGGGGATGACGTCCCCCTTTTATATATAAATAACCCTCATCATTAATTTTAGGAGAGATACCATTCATATCTAAACTTAGCTTCCCCTTAGCAAAAAGAAAATCAATTTCAGCAAGTATGTTAATATTTTCCTCGATATCAGCGCTTTTACTTCTAACTTCTCCGGAAATTTCCGCCAGTATTCTATTAATCTCATTTCTTTCCTCAGCTTTTTTACTGCGAATTTCATTATTTAATTGAACAACAGGATAAGGTTCCACAAAAACCGTTGCTCCACTGGAAGATTGATCATGAATTAATCCCGGAATTTTAGATTTATATTCAGCTTTTACAGGAATAACATATCTTCCCTCTCGGACAGTTACAAAAGCTTCCTGAAGAAGCTTTCTAATTTCTGGGGATTTAATCATTTCATCAAGCTTATCCTTAACTTCCTGCTGGAGATTATTTATCTGTCTACGAATTTTGGCAAGTTCTTGAGAAGCGGTATCAGATATCTGCCCCTCTTGGGTGACAGCATTGTTTATTATTTCTTCTAGATCCGGTTGTGGCTTGATTCTTGCAGCATAATCTACCAATATAGGAAACCTGTCCCGTTCTCTTATATTGGAAATAAAACTTTTTAATCTTCGAGCACACCTCAAAAAAACAGAAATCTCAAGCAGATCTTTAGGCTCGAGAATGCCACCTATATTTGCTCTTTTTAAGGCATCTCTTATATCCTTCATGCCTCCCAAAGGCACTTCTGGATACAATCGAAGAAATTCTGCTGCCTCAGTAGTTTCCTTCTGCCAGCGAATTATTTGTTCTTTTTTGGAAGAAAATTTGAGGTTCTCCGCAATTTCCTTTCCAGCTCCTGATACACAGTTTTGTCTTAGCCTATCGATGATTTTATTCAACTCCAGTTTTTCAAAAGGCAATTTTACTCAACACCCCTAAAATAATGTCCTTTAGTAAACCCCTGACTGTTAAAATAACTTAATTTTTTTTCAAAACTTTTAAGGTCCTTATCCGATAAAGTGCCTTCGAAATATCTTTCCATAGCTTCTCTATATGTTCCCAAAGTACTCTCTACATATTGGAAATTCTTTCCCTGAGCCTCTATTCTTAAATACCCAATCCCAAGGTTTAAAAAGCTTTCAATATTCTCAATCATGCACAATTCTTTGGAATTAAATATATAAACCCTGCATTCACTATCAAACTCAACAGGAAAAACATAGTTTAACCTGTCCTTCAATCCAAATTTTTTTTCACCACACACGCTGTCACAATTTTCATTTAAAAAAACCCTGTAAATATCCCCTAAAAAACAAAACTGGGATACCATTAAGGGAATAGTCCCATGAATCACACACTCAGCTGCCGAACTAATGGAACAGAATTCTTTTAAATTCTTAAAGCTTAGCTCTAAAGACAGAGTATATGACGTAACCCCTGATTCAAGAAGTGCTGTAATAGCTTGATCATTGAAGATATTTAAGGAATAATCACCATGAATGTTTTCTACACCATATTGCTTTAAAAGATTTATGCTTCCAATGTTGCCCGCAACATAACCTGTAGGTTCAAAAATTAAAGTTTTTTCTATAAAATCCCTAATTTTGCCTTCCTCTTTTTCAAGCCAAATATGGGGAAGCATACAGTATATTTCTACATTATTTTCATGACATATTTCAACAGCATCTCTTATTTCTTCAATGGTCATTCCTTTTTTTCCAAACTGCTCTCCCCCCACATATACTCTGCCCGCACCATTTATTACAGAAGCTTTTACGCTTCCCAGGTCACTTACTGCAATACTCATTTTAGGCACCCATTTTTTGTGGTTTTTCAGAGTTCTTTCTAAGGACCTTTTACCCCTGTTTAAGACTGCCTTTAAATTTTTTCTAAATTCTTGATGCGGTAAAGGGTCGGGCAGCTTTATAAGGTGTCGAATCTGCTCTAAAGAACTTACCAGTTCACGCCGCGCACGATTTATTTCACTAACTGGAATTATAGATTGCCCGTCAAGATCACATTGGATCTTCTTTAATGAAAATGGTGTATTGCCCAAACGGTCCAGCTGTTCTTTCAAAAAATCTTCTGTTAAAGGTCTTTTTAACGCCTTTTCTGCTGGCAAAGAGGTTTTTACCACAACACTATTGCCATCTGCATCTGTTCCCCTCAAAATCAGCGGTTTTCCTACTTCTACCTGAGCAAAAATTTCTATAGGTACTTTTTTAAAGTTTTTTGGCGAAGTATAGGTTTCCCTTGCTTTGGACAAAAGTTCTGCATCGCTGGTTTTAAATATTCTATCACCTATACTTATCCCTTCCGTAAAAGGTACGGAAATTTCAGCAGTACTATTCCTCGGCACCTCTTTAACAGGACAACCTTCTAAAAAAAGCTCTTTTACTACTAAACCCTTCCTTCCTCCATCAGTAACCCAAATCTCTATTCCGTCTCCTCTGCTTAAAGGGGTTTTTAAATTAACAGTTATGGTACCTCTTTTCCTATCTATGAAATTTACTCTGCCCAAAAAAATCCCCCTGTTGTTTGGCCTGCTGAAGCTTATCAAAGAAGCTTTGGGATCTCTCACAAAAAATCCCGTGGTAAAATCACGGTTGAATATTTGGGCCAGCTGTTCGTATTCCTCGTGGTCAACATAAAACTGGTCAGGATTTTCATAATATCTGTCGAGAACTTTCCTATAAATTCCTACTACCACAGCAACATATTCAGGGCGCTTCATACGTCCCTCAATTTTTATTGCTGAAATACCTGCCTTTACCAAATACGGTATATGATATATCAAATTTAGATCTTTTGTGCTTAAAAGATAAAAATTCTCAAAATCTTTATAGATTTTACCTGTACTGCGGTCAATAAGGGTATACGGGAGTCTGCAGGGCTGAGCGCACCTTCCTCTATTTCCGCTTCTACTTCCAATAATGCTGCTCATTAAACACTGTCCGGAAAAAGAAAAACAAAGGGCACCGTGTGCAAAGACTTCAAGCTCTATACCAGTCTTTTCTTTTATTTTTTTAATTTCATGAAAGGACAGCTCCCTAGCTAAAATTACCCTTTTTACACCCAAACTTTTTAAATAGTTTACTCCTGATGCATTAAGAACCGTTGCCTGAGTACTTGCGTGCAAAGTTAAATCAGGCAGTACCTCTCCAGCTATTTTCATCAAACCTAAATCCTGAACAATAACCGCATCTACGCCGCTGTTGTAAAGAAAAAGAAGAAACTCCAAAGCTTTTTCCAATTCACCATTACGAATCAGTGTATTAACGGTTACATAAACATTTACTCCTCTTACATGACAGTACTTTACAGCTTCTGCAATTTCTTTCCTTGTAAAATTTGATGCATACTGTCTGGCACTGAATTCTTTACCGCCCAGATATACTGCATCGGCTCCATTTTCCACTGCAGCTCTTAAGGCTTCTGGACTGCCAGCTGGAGCTAAAATTTCTAATTTCTCTCTCATACCCTGCCCCCTTTTTGCAGACGGGAATGTCTTATAAAACCAGAACAGCTTTCTATTTTAATTCCCTTTTCTTCTAGTAAATCTAAAAAAAGATTAAAACCTAAGGAATCACTTGCTATATGACCAGCAATAACAACATTTATATGGTATTTTTCAGCTTCTAAACGATGTTTTTCTCCCATATGCATTCCTATTATGGTCCCTATCCCAGCTTGCGCCAATTTCTCATATGATTTTTCCGAACCGCTTGTCCCACCTGTCATATCGACAAAAATTTTACCTGCTCTGTTTTTTTCAGAACCAACAACACATTTTGGCCCAGCATTAAGCTGTGCAGCTTTCTTATATTCTGGTATTTCCAGGAGCACATCAATGATATCTCCTAAAGTTTCAGGCTTTTTCTCCTCAAATTTCCTTTCTAAAAACCTTACAACCAAATTATCTGCAGGAGTATGAATGCACATAAAAGGTATATCCAAAATTCTTGCCATATCCACTGCACGGTTATGATTTAACGGCAGTACATTTCTTTCTACTTCTTTAATTCTGGGTTCCATTAAACCTTCAGCAATATTTATGGGCACACCAAGCTTAAACAATACATCCTCCTGGAGATCCATGACACCATATAAACCAGCTAAAGCATATCCTTCAGGATGATGGCTTATTATAAGATCTATAAAATCTCCTTTCTCCCGAAGCCTGTCTGCAAGTAGAATTTCTTCACCACCTATATCAATACCAGCCAAAACCTTTTTTATTTCTGTATTTGGATCTCCCCATAATATTCTTGTATCATCATACGGGTTGCTTAATTTCTGCTCATCAAAGATACTCTTTTTTTTATCATCAAGCTTTTCGTATTCTTTTTTCCTATCAGATAAAATTTTTTTCAGCCTATCTTCCCCTCTGGGATCAGCTTCCATTCCTTTCTCCACCGCAAGTCGGTAAATTTCGTTCAGCTTCATAGCCATCCTCCCTACAAACATTATTTGTTTTTTTTTGATTCATCTTTTTGAAACAAACCTGCTCTGCGCCACATAAAATCTTAAGGGCCAATCTGCAGCTTTACTAATGCCTATTCGTGTCGTGGTTACTATATCAAAATTCTCCTTACAGTTTTTAGCATAAAATCTTATGGGTCCTTCAACCACACTGGTACCGTTTAATTCCATTCCAAAACCCATAGCCTGAACAAGTTTCCCCGGACCACTGCACAAATTAAAAATATCATCCTTCCCCCTATTCTTACGCATTATCTCAATACCCAATACAGACTCAAGGGCTCTTATTAGGACGGCTTCAGGCTTATGAGGGGGACCAGTGGTCACATTAAAGCACAGGTGGATACCATATATTAAATAAATATAAGCATATCCCGCAGGGCCAAACATTACTTCATTCCTTTTATCCCTGCCCCTGGCAGAATGGCAGGCCGGATCCTCTTTTCCTAAATATGCCTCAGTTTCAACTACTCTTCCTGCCACTATTTCCCTACCATTATTATAAACCATATATTTACCCAGCAGCTCTTTAGCCACTGTAATAGTGTCTCTTGAATAAAAAGAATAGGGAAGAAGAGACAATTTATCCAAATCCAGCATGCCTTTTCTCCCCTCCGCATAAATTATGGCATTGCTCCCTTTTTTCTTTCAGCAAGGAAATTCAAAAGTTCATCGGGTTCCATACAGTTTATAATATCTTCTTTTTGAAGCCAGGCCCGTCTGGCAGTTATAACTCCATACTGTATATCGTTCAAGCATGATCTTTCATGGGCATCAGTATTAACTGCAATTTTAATTCCCATTTCCTTTGCAGCCCTAGCCTGCTCATCATCTAAATCCAGTCTATCGGGAGAAGCATTTATTTCAAGAACAGTATTTGTTTCCGCTGCTTTTTCCAAAACTCTTTCAAAATCAAAATCATAAGGAGGCCGTTTGCCCAATATGCGTCCTGTGGGATGAGCGATAATATCAACATATGGATTTTCTAAAGCTGAGATAATTCGTTTAGTAATGGTTTCTCTGTCCTGCTTAAACCCCGAATGGATTGAAGCAATAACTAAGTCAAGGTTTTTTAAAACTTCCTCATCGAAATCAAGCCTTCCATCACTTAAAATATCTACTTCTATACCTCTAAGAATTTTAAAGGGAGCATATTTTTCTCTAAGTTTTTCAATTTCTTCCCACTGCTCCATGAGCCTTTTTTCTGAAAGACCGTTTGCGATACCAAGGGATTTAGAATGATCTGTAATAGCAATGTAAGAATAACCCATGGCAACAGCTTCCTGTACCATTTCTTCAATACTGTTCATTCCATCACTCCATGTGGAATGAACCTGTAGATCTCCTTTAATATCATTAAGCTTTACTAAGAGAGGAAGCCGTCCCTTTTTTGCTGCCTCAACTTCTCCTCTTCCTTCCCTAAGTTCTGGTTCTATATAAGGGAGCCCTAAAGCAGAAAAAATGTCCTTTTCCCCTTCCAAAAAAATTTTACTTCCATTTATAAAAATTCCATTCTTTGTTATTTGACCTTTAAATCCTTCTGCTAATTTTTTAACCTGCTGAATATGCTCTTCTGAACCCGTAGATATGTAAAGGGTTTCAATAAAATTATCTTCATCCGCAAATTCAATATCAACTTTTATTCCCAACCATGTTGCAGCCTTGAACCTTTGATCACCTATTTTTTCTACCCTTTGAATATGGGGATGCTTTTCAAAATAATAGACAACCTCCTGGTAATTTTTAGCTGAAATAACCAAATCCAAATCACCAACTAAATCTTTACCCCGACGAACGCTGCCTGCAATTTCAGCTCTCTCCACTTCACTTATAGAGTTAAGAAAATCAAGAATTATTTCAGCCGACGTCTTAGCAATCCCAATAGAATATTTTTCCCTTTCTCCATACATCAGATCTATACCTCGAAGAAGGTTCTGCTCAGTTTTAGGCCCCAGACCCGGCAAAGCTCTTATTTTCCCTTCCTCTGCATATTTTTTAAGCAGCTCAATATCTATCCCAGGAAAATGCTCATGAATTATCTTAGCTGTTTTAATGCCTACCCCTGGAAGACGTATAAGATTAAGCAGTTCTGGGTGCACTTCTTTTTTTAATTCTGTATAATACTTTATTTCTCCAGTATCCAAATATTCCTCAATTTTAGCTGCTATGCCCTTTCCTACTCCCGGAATTTTGGTTAAAGACCCTTTTTCCTTTAGATCTTCTATATTTTCTTTTAGATACTTTACTGCTCGGGATGCCCTTCTATATGCACGGATTTTAAATTGATTTTCTCCTTTAATTTCAAGGAGATCTGCAATTTCGCCCAGCAGCAAGGCAATCTCTAAATTTTTCATTTAAATTCCTCCACTTACTTTTTTACAGCTTTTTCAAAAACTATAAATTCTCGATAGGGCCAGTTCAAAATCCCACCTGATAAGTTGCAAACATTTTTGAAACTTAAATTCACTAAAATCTTTGCAGCCAAGTACCCCCTCAATCCCATCCTGCAGTAAAAAATTATCTCTTTATAAGAATCATCAAATTCTTCAATCCTATTTCTAACTTCATTAATCGGAATTTCCTTTAAATTCTTTTACCATTGTTCCAGTCAATACGGAAATCCTATTTTTCTTTAAAACCTGTTTTTCCCGCTCAATGATAGTTACCTTCAATCCTTGCTTCGAAAAGCTTTCCGCCATTTCCAATCCAATAAATCCTGCGCCCACTATAACAGCATTCTTTACATCCGGCCTTAAAATAGTCTTCAAAATGATACCTGGTACCGGAAGCCTTTTGGCAGTAGCCCCCGAAACTAATATTAATTTGTCATATTTATATTTTTTTTCCATACCCCGTTTCAGATCCTTAACCACAACAGCTTTTTTATTGGGTAAAATCTCAGTAACTTCGTGCTGAACATATACTTTTACATTGTGTCGTTTTGAAAAAAATTGAATTTTTAGTATTTTTTCAAATAGTATGTGAGGGCTATAAAAAAACAAACCTGCAGCTTAAAAACTGCAGGCACTGCTTCCTTAAAAACATGATCTTTTATAAAAAGACCTATTTCTTTTTTTCTTCTTCTATAAGCTTTAAAAGGGACTCATATTCTTCTTTTAGAAGAAAAAATTCATCTGTTATGTTTAAAGCAGTGAGAACAGCCAGTTTGGCAGGTGACAAATAGGGATTCGCATTTTTAATCTCAAGCATTTTTTTATCAACATATGCTGCAATTTCTTTAACCTGCTTACTGGGATAAGTTGATTTGATAATATATTCCTGTCCATTAATCAGTACCTTGGTTCTTGTTTTATTCTCATCAGACGAGGCTTTATCTGCCACCTTTTTCCCTCCCTATGGAGGATTTCTCCAAAAACATCAAATATCCTGTCAGTAATTACCTCAACTGAGCACTAAATCTTTTAACCATTTCGCTTTTTATTCTTTCATGAAGAGCATCTACTTCTTCATCCGTAAGTGTCCTATCCTCAGCTTGATAAACAAGAGAAAAAGCCAAACTCCTTTTACCCTCAGGTATCTGCCTGCCTTTATAAACATCAAATATACGGCAGCTTTTTAGAATTTTTCCTCCAACTTCCCTAATAGCTTTTTCTATTTCTGCTGCCGGTATATTTTCGGAAACAATAAACGCCATATCCCTTTCCGCAGAAGGATATTTAGGAAGAGGTCTGTACATTTTTACACTTTCCGATGTTTGAGCCAAAGCTTCAAAATTAATTTGAAATACACTTGCCTGAGTAGGCAGCTCAAAGTTTTCTATTACGGACGGATGTATCTCTCCAATAAAACCAAGATAAATTCCCTTTGCTTTTATTTCAGCTGTTTTTCCGGGATGCATACCAGGGTAATCAGAAGTAGGTTCCCAAACAACATCGCCTACATTAAGATGTTCAAAAAGCTCTTCAAGCACACCTTTTAGATAGAAAAAGTCGAGTTTCTGGGATTCCCAATTCCAACCCTTTTCAAGGGCTCCCATTATCAAACCTGCAATAACCGTTTCTTCTCTGGGCAGCTCCTGCCCTTCAATAGGTAAAAATATCCTGCCTATTTCAAATATTCTTAAGTTGTTTACTTTTCTGTGAGTGTTTCTTTGAGCAACCTCAAGTAAATTGGGAATAAGAGTAGTCCTAAGAATACTTGTTTCTTCACTTAACGGATTTGCCAAAGTCACGGCATTTCTAAGGGGATGCTCTTGGGGCAGCCCAAGTTTATCAAAAACTTTAGGACTCGTAAAACTAAAGGTGATAACCTCCATTAAACCACATGCCGTTAGTATGTTCTTACACTTTTCCTCAAGAATTTGCATGCGGTTTTTCTTAATATGACCTATATCTCCGCTGGGTATAGTTGAAGGTATTTTATCATATCCATATAACCTAGCCACTTCTTCAACTAAATCTATTTCCCTTTCCAGATCAAGTCTGAAAGGAGGAACAGATACTGTAAAACATCCATCTTCCCTATCTTTTATTGTAAGACCTATTTTTTCAAGAGTTTCTTTAATTACCTGGGGATCCAGCTCAATACCCAAAAACTCATTTACTTTATAGGGGCGAAGTTCGATATTAACAGGTAGCCATTTCCTAGGATAGTTGTCCACTACACCCTTTACAATATGTCCTCCGCCCAATTGGGCCATTAATTGTGCTGCTCTGTCAGCAGCTATTAGAGCCCCTTCAATATTTACCCCTTTTTCAAACCTCAATGAAGATTCCGATCTGAGTCCCAGCTTACGCGAAGTACGACGGATACTGGTAGAATTAAAATTAGCTGATTCAATTAATACTGTTGAAGTATCCTCTAAAATTTCGCTATCCCTTCCCCCCATTACACCAGCAATGGCAACAGCCTCTTCTGCATCAGCAATCACAAGCATATCAGGCTCAAGTTTTCTCTCCTGGCCATCAAGGGTAACTATTTTTTCTCCTTCTTCTGCTCTGCGCACTATAATTTTCTTCCCTTTAATGAAACGATAATCAAAGGCATGAAGCGGCTGTCCAAATTCAAGCATAACATAGTTGGTTACATCAACTATATTATTTATGGGCCTAACACCAGAGGCTCTAAGCCTGTTCTGCATCCAAATAGGAGAAGGTTTTATCTTTATACCGTCAACTATCCTAGCCACATAACGACCACAGAGCTCATCATCAGCTATCTCTACAGTAATCAAATCACCAATGTTGGTATTGGGATCCTCTTTAATTTCAATAACAGGGAGGCGAAGCTCTGTACCGCATATCGCTGCTACCTCTCGAGCAATACTTATAACACTTAGACAATCTGATCTATTTGGTGTCAAATCCAATTCTAAAACAGCATCATTTAAATTTAATACATCAGCTACATCCGCCCCAATGGGAACATCATCAGGGAACTCCATAATTCCCTGCTTTTGTTCCTCAGGCAGTAAATTAGCATCAAGCCCCAGTTCCTGGGCTGAACATATCATGCCCTCCGATTCCATCTGTCTTATATTAACCTTTTTTATTACCATGCCAGAAGGCAGAACAGCTCCTTCTATAGCTACTGGTACCTTTTGTCCCACTCTAATATTAGGGGCACCGCATATAATTTTTAAGCGCTGCCCATCACCAACATTTACCGTGCACAAAGACAGCTTAGAGGCATAAGGATGATCTTTTATATCCTCAATTAAACCCACAACAACTTTGTCCAATGATTTATCAAATCTATTTACAGAGCTAACTTCTAATCCAACCATAGTAAGCCTCTGGGCAAGTTCTTCCGGATTAATATTTATATCTACATATTCCTTCAGCCAATTATATGAAACCAGCAATTTCTATCGCCTCCTTAAATCTGTGACAAAAAGCGGAAATCATTTTCAAATAATATTCTCAAATCATCAATACCATATTTCAGCATTGCTATTCTTTCTATTCCCATACCAAAAGCATATCCGCTGACCTCTTCAGGATTGTATCCACCCATTTCTAATACCTTTGGATGAACCAACCCTGACCCCAGAATTTCCAACCAGCCGCTGTGTGAACATGTGCGGCATCCGTTTCCTCCACAAATAATGCAGGAAATATCCACCTCTGCGCTGGGTTCAGTAAATGGAAAATAACTTGGTCTTAACCTCATTCGAACACTCTCGCCAAACATCTGTAGGACAAAAGCCTGTAATGTTCCCTTTAAATCAGCAAAAGTAACCTTCCGATCTATAAGAAGCCCTTCAACCTGATGAAACATGGGAGAATGAGTAGCATCGTCATCCCTGCGAAAGACTCTTCCTGGGGCAATTATTCTTATGGGCAGCTTAGGTGCCATTTTTTCCATAACTCTAATTTGCACTGGAGAAGTATGGGTTCTAAGAAGCACCTTATCAGTTATATAAAAAGAATCCTGCATATCCCTAGCTGGATGCTCAGGAGGCAGATTCAAAGCTTCAAAATTATAATAATCCAATTCAACTTCGGGACCTTCTGCAATGCCAAAACCCAACCCAATAAATATTTCCTTTATCTCATCAAGCACGCGAGTAATTGGATGCTTCTTACCAACAACAGGTCTTCTCCCAGGCAGTGTAACATCAATAAATTCCTTTTTTAGTTTTTTCTCTTCTTCTTCTTTTTTAATTTTCTTTTCAATTATTTGAAGCTGCTCTTCCAAATAGTCCCGTATTTCATTAGCAAGCTTTCCAACTGCGGGTCGTTCATTTTCAGGAATCTGTGATAATCCCCTTAGAACCTGGGTCAACTCACCTTTTTTACCCAAATATTTAATTCTAAAATTTTCAACATCTTTCATATTTTGAAGATTTTTTAGACCAGTTTCAGCAGTTTTTCTTATCTGCTCCAATCTTTCCAGCATTTTAGTCCTCCTTACTAATTTAAATAAAGTTAACACACAACATTATTTTATCACTTTATAAAATCTTCTTAAAACCAAATTTGTTATATTTTTGTATAGTAAAATACAGGTTTATTCCTCTTTAATCAAATTAATTTTTTAAAACTAACCATAATAAAAATGCTTCCACCCTAAATGGGAGAAGCAACTTAATCTTAATTACTCATAACTCATATTAATATCTTCTATAATATATAATATCTTTTCTGTTTTTGTCTGTGGAAAATATAAAAAAAAAGAAGCTATTGTAGAAGTAGCCTTCTATAAATTATATAGGCCGTGATGGAGCCAGTCCTCTCAAAAATCTTCCAAAAAATCTCGGCAGGCGACAGCAAGCACATCACAACCTTTCATTAAGTAAATTAAAATCAAAACCCAAAAAAATTATATCATAGGTCATCCAGCTTAGCAAGAATATCAACTGTTGTATAGGAATTATAAGCTGTTTTGATACTGCCTGCGAACCCTTTCATACAATAGCACAGCAGCTGCCACCGAGACATTAAGGGATTCAATCTTACAGGGTATCCTTACTGGAATTCCTTTGAAAGCTTCGCTGGGTCCGTGGTTTTCGTTTCCCACAACTATTGCCAAAGCACCTTCAAACTCAACATCATATATTATTTTATCAGCATCTACTCTAGCTACAATTAGCTGAACTCTATAATCCTCCAACACTTTTATAATTTCCTTTATAGATCTTTCAGCAAGAATGGGTATCCTAAAAATTGAACCCATTGAAGAACGGACAACCTTAGGATTATACACATCAACAGTACTGGGAGTTGTTATGATCCCCCTTGCACCCACAGCCTCAGCTGTTCTTATCATCGTTCCAAGATTACCCGGATCCTGAACCCCATCCACTACTAAAATAAAGCTTTCTGGGCATTCTAGGTTAAGATCTATCCATGATCTAACAGGCTGTTTGGCTACAGCAACAACACCCTGAGGAGTTTCTGTTCTTGCAATGGTTAAAAAAACTCTATGATCCACTGTAAAAACTTCTATACCCATATCTTTAATATTATTGAGAATCTTTATTCCCCTCTGATCATTATTTTTCAATTTATCACTTACTAAAACATATTCCAATGGAAAGTTCGATTCGACAGCTTCACCCAATAAACGAATCCCTTCAATTATAAAGAGCCTGCTTTTCCTCCTGAATTTTTTATTAACAGCAGTAAGCCTTGCTTGACTAACATATTTGTTCTGTTTTGAAGTAATTATTTTTTCCTGCATTATAAAAACCTCAAGAGTTATATTTATTCTGATTATTAAATAAAAAGCCCTTCATAAGAAGGACTTACATTGGCTATTTATTGGCTGCGCTCAGCTGTTCTTTAGCAATATCTGCTAATTTTTTAAAGGCTTCCGCATCATGAACAGCTAAATCCGCAAGCATTTTTCTGTTTATTTTTACACCTGCCTGTTTAAGGCCGTTCATAAATCTGCTGTAAGATATACCGTTAAGACGGGCAGCAGCATTAATACGGCTAATCCAAAGCCTTCTAAATTCACCTTTTCTCTTCTTCCTATGTTCATAGGCGTAGGCCAAAGATTTCATTACCTGCTGGTTCGCAATTCTAAATGCTTTGGATTTCTTGCCAAAATATCCTTTTGCCAGTTTTAATATTTTTTTGTGTCTTCTACGCCTAGTGTAACCCGTTTTAACTCGGGGCATTATAGTTTACCTCCTTCATTTAATGCTTAAAGTCCTGGGAGTAATTTCTTAATTCTTTTCATATCGGCGGGATCAACAAAATCCGCTTTTCTAAGTCTCATTTTCCTTTTTCCGGATTTTTTTCCCAATAAATGACTTTTATACGCTCTCGCCCTTTTTAATTTTCCCGAGGCAGTTTTCTTAAATCTTTTTGCTGCACCTTTATGGGTTTTAATTTTAGGCACAATTATAAACCTCCTTCTCCTGCTTTACTGCTTTTTTTCTTGTTTCGGAGACAAAACCATTATCATATTTTTCCCCTCCAGCTTCGGAGGCTTTTCAACTGAACCCACATCCCCAACCCTTTCTATAATCCTATTGCATAAAGCCAGCCCCATATCAGAATGGGAAATCTCACGACCCCTGAACATTACAGTCACTTTTACTTTATCGCCTTTTTTAAGAAAGCGTTCAATATTTCTTGCTTTAACTTCAAAGTCGTGGTCTTCAATTCCCAAACGGAATTTAACCTCTTTTACGTTAACAACTTTCTGCTTTTTGCGTGCTTCTTTCTCCCTTTTGCTCTGCTGGAATTTGTACTTGCCATAATCCATAATACGGCAAACAGGAGGCTTTGCATGGGGAGCTACTTCAACTAAATCAAGCCCAGCTTCCCTGGCTATAGCCAAGGCTTCACGAGGAGATACTATCCCAATCTGTTCTCCATCTACGCCAATTAAGCGCAGCTCCTTTGCAGTTATCTCCTCGTTCACTCTAAGTTCTTTTCCGATTGTTAGGTCACCTCCGCATATAAAACATAAATAAAACAAATAAAATGGGCACACCCGCCCATTATTTACCTCAACAAACCTTATAGGCAGCTTAGACAGCGCCATAAGGTGAGAAGCGGATGCTTCTACTTTTATAAAAAGCTCCATTTTTTCTCCCAAAGTATAGCACAATATAAAGCTGTCGTCAATAAAACGGGTCAAACATGAATTTTTAAAAATTTTTTTACTTAAAGGTTGGCTATTGAACAGTTTTATTCGCTCTTTCAAATTTTATTTTTTCAATAAATTCAGTTAGAGAAACCAAACCCAGGTCTCCTTCTCTTCTTTTTCGAACTGATACAATTTCTTTTTCTTTCTCAGCATCTCCCACAATTAGCATATAAGGTATCTTTTGGATTTCTGCTTCTCTAATTTTGTATCCTATTTTCTCGTTTCTTGCATCAACCTCCACCCTAAAGTCTTCTCTTTCAAGCATTTTCTTTATATCCAGAGCATAATCCAAATGCCTATCCGCTATAGGCAGAATCACAATTTGAACAGGAGCAAGCCAAAGGGGAAACGCTCCGCCATAGTGTTCAATTAGTATTCCAACAAATCTCTCAATGCTTCCAAAAATTACCCTATGAAGCATAACAGGTCTGTGCTTTTCTCCATCAGGACCAATGTAATTAATATCAAACTTTTCTGGAAGCATAAAATCAAGCTGTATAGTTCCGCACTGCCATGTTCTGCCTAGACAATCCTTAAGATGAAAATCTATCTTTGGACCATAAAAAGCTCCTTCTCCCTCATTTATAACATAATCCATATTTTTACCTTCCATTGCTTCTTTTAAAGCATTGGTTGCCTGCTCCCAAATTTCATCGGAACCCATAGCTTTAGGAGGCTTAGTGGACAGCTCCACCATATATTCAAAGCCAAAAATATTGTAAAAATAATCTACCAAATCCATTACACCTATAATTTCATCTTTAATCTGTGAGGGAAGCATAAATATATGTGCATCGTCCTGGGTAAAAGCTCTAACACGCATCAAACCGTGCAGAACTCCTGAACGTTCATGTCGATGTACAAGCCCTAACTCTGCAAATCGAATTGGAAGATCACGATAGCTTCTCTGTTCAGTTTTATAAATAAGAATAGCTCCCGGACAATTCATGGGTTTTAAAGCATAAGTACTGTTATCAATTTCGGTAAAGTACATATTTTCTTTATAATGATCCCAATGTCCAGATTGTTCCCACAAACTGCGATTCAAAATAATAGGTGTCTTAATTTCCTGATATCCGCGGATTTTGTGTTCTTTACGCCAAAAGTTCTCAAGTTCATTTATAATTACCATTCCTTTGCTGTGGAAAAATGGGAAACCCGGTCCTTCCTCATGAAGACTAAATAAACCCAGCTGCACTCCTAATTTTCGATGATCCCTCTTTTTAGCTTCTTCAAGTTTTTGTAAATATTCCTCAAGCATACTTTTTTTCGGAAAAGCAGTCCCATATATTCTTTTAAGCATTGGATTATTTTCGCTACCCCGCCAATATGCTCCAGCAACACTTAAAAGCTTAAAAGCCTTAATCCTTCCTGTAGAAGGAACATGGGGACCAGCACAGAGATCAATAAATTCACCCTGCTCATAAACACTGATAACAGCATCCTCAGGTAGATCTTCAATAAGTTCCACTTTGTATTTTTCCCCTAAATCACTAAAGAGCTTCAAAGCTTCTTGGCGTGAAAGCTCCCTTCTTATAAAAGGGTAATCCTCTTTAATAATTTTAGCCATTTCATCTTCAACAGCAGCTAAATCATCTGAACTAAAATCTACTGGAAAATCAAAATCATAGTAAAATCCGTTTTCAATAGCAGGTCCAATTCCTAGCTTTACTCCTGGGAAAAGTCTCTTCACTGCCTGAGCCATAACATGTGCAGCACTGTGCAGATATACCTTTTTTCCTTCTTCATCATTAAATGTAATAATTTCAAGACTGCCATCTTCTGTAATCTTTTTGCTGAGATCCACAAGTTCCCCATTAAACTTCGCCGCCAATGCTTCTTTTATGTATCTTTTATTTATTTCCGGCAGTATATCTTTTATCAAAACACCGTAATCATATTCTTTGACTTCACCATTTTTTAAAAACACCTTAACTTTATCCATATTAAGTCCCTCCTTGTCCAAATAAAAAACCACTACCCACTATAGTAGCGCAAAAAGAAAAACTGTCAATTTTTTCTGCATTTCTTTATAAAAAAACAGCAAATGCTACTTGAATTAAGCCTATCAAAAAACCCAAAACACCACCCATAATTTCAATGTGCTTCAATTCTTTAGAAGCAATTTCATATGTGAGTTTCTCTAAATACACTAAATCAAAATTATTAAGCTTTTCTTCAATAGATTTAGAAAGATCAAAACTGTTTTTTAAATCTTCTGAAATACTGCTGCTGATACTCTCAATAATTTTTGGAAGCCCATTTAATAATCTGCTTTCGATAAACTCGGATAAACTTTTCTTGAAAGGTATATATTTGGGCACACTGTTTAAAACTGCTCTTTTTAACTCTAAAACAGCCTTTTCAATAATCTTTTCTTTGGTATAGAAAGAATTCAAATATTTAATCAGATCCTTTGCGGAAAGAAGTTCCCTTTCCACTACTAATCCAACAGTTGCAGCTATTTCCTTTCTTCGTCTTGGAAGAACTCCTTGAATTTCGTATCTTATAAAGGGTATTTTTATTGGTTTTAAAGGCCAAAAAAGAAACTTGATAGCCAATTTATTAGTAACCCAACCAATAAAAGCACCTATTAGAGGAATAATTAAAAGCTTCACTGACAAAATTATAACCCTTTCATAAATTTTGTCCCATATTAGTATAGCAGATAAGGTAGCAAAAACCCAAAAAATTTAAAAACCGGCTGTGCCACCGGTTTTGGAAATTAAGATTCCTTTTGCCTTATATGCATACAGTTTGGACAACCGCTGCAAATTTCAACCCTATTATTAAATATTTTTTTTACAGTCTCAATAAATGAAAAGGAAACATAATCAGGAAGATGCATCTTAATTTCTTCTGGGGCTATAGTTATTAAAGCGCTTATCAGCAGATCCTCATTGGTAAGATCGTTCTCCGCAAAATCAAGTATCAAACATTCCAAACTATCGTTATCTATTTTCCTATATTCACTATCTAAAATCTTAAATTTTCCCGAACGATACAAAATTACATTAACTTTTTTTATTTGAGGTTTTTGCATGTTTACAAAATATTTTAGCAGATCAATAAAATCATCATATTCTTTCTCCAGCAAAAATTCTTCTGCTGCAGCATTTACAAAATCTTTAAGGTCAAAAAAAAACTTCCTTGAAACGAAACCTCAAAAAACCGTCAATGTTCAATCGACCATTGCCGCAAAAATGGATAAAAAGTTTTTCTACAGTCAAATTCCTTAAATTCGAGAATTTTAAAAAACGTTGCTGATACATTTCCACTACTCGTTTATATAATCTCTTTTTATCACTATTTCTCAAACCTTTATAATTGACATTAATAAGATTCCAAATATCTCTTTTTATCCATCTGCCAACAATTAAATCTGCAATTACAGCGGATATATATTTACGCAGCAGATTAGATGAACTTTCATCTAATTCTTTATTATTAATGCATTCCAATAATTTAAATTCACCAGATTCTTTAAAATGTAATTTAATATCAATTCCATATCTTTTTAAAATATTATTCTTACTGCATAAATTTTTATAAATATAATGAATATCTCTGGACGCATAAATACTTATTTTGTCTGCCATGACTGCACCTCTTTTCTTCTGTGCTACTATTATATGTCCGTGTATATCATAGTATACAACCGCTGCACCGCTGAAAAGCTAGGTTTCCCAATGATTTGAGGGAATTACTAAACATTTCGACCTTTTACACTTTCTTCTTATACAAAAGTTCTCATCTTCATCATTCACAAAAATACAAACCCAATTTTTACAAAAAAAAAAGAAGTTCTGGAAAATTCCAGAACTTAATGGTGGGTCCGGCAGGAATTGAACCTGCGGCCTCCTGCGCGTCAAGCAGGCGCTCTCCCACTGAGCTACAGACCCATCTATAATCAATATCCAATCTGTATAGGGCTTTCTAGAGTTATTATGATACATAAAAATTAAAAAGTCAAGAAATCACCTAAAAAGCAGTTTAAGATTGCTTTTTAAAGCAATCTAAAAGATATTTCGCCAAACAGCTATTTATTATTTTTTTTGCCATTTTTCATTTTACTGCGGAAAAAAGATTCAACTGCATTTTTCACACCGGTAAAAATAATTTTCCCAGTAGAACGATTGTTTTTTAATATCTCGTCAACAGCATTAAGTACATAATCCAGATGTTCATAGGTAACTATTAAAGGCGGTTCAAGCCTAATGGTGTTGTAATTATTGAGGGAATAAGCTGTTATTATCCGGTATCTGTTTAGAAGTTCTCCAGCTACAAAAGCTCCAAAATAATCCTGACTTATTTTTTTTGCAACACCGCTGGCTAATTTATCTAAAATATTTCCTGAATCCTTAAATTCAATACCAATTAAAAGCCCCTTTCCGCGAACTTCTTTTACTAAAGGATGTTTATCAGTAATTTCCCTAAGTTTTGCAATAAAATAACTGCCCTTTTCAGCTGCCTGTTTAGGAAGATCCATTTTTATAATTTCCTCTATTGCCGCTAAAGCTGCTGCTACGCTGCGAGTACATCCTCCAAAGGTGGAAGTATGCAGAGAAAAATTCTGCAGTCCTCCATAAGCTCTATCCCATATATCAGGTTTCGTAATAAATGCACCCACCGGCATTATTCCACCACCCAAAGATTTAGCAAGACATAGAATATCAGGTACAACTCCCTCATGTTCACACGCAAACATTTTACCAGTTCTTCCGAATCCTGTTTGCACCTCATCAATTATCAAAAGCACTTCATATTGGGTGCATAACTCCCTAACTTGCTTAAGATACCCTTCTGGAGGAACAATAATTCCACCTTCACCTTGAATGGGTTCTACTATAAAAGCAGCCACATCTTTATGCTGTTTTAGTTCCCTTTCTAAAGCATCAGCATCTCCAAAGGGAATAGAAATGCAGTGGGGAATAAGCGGCGTAAATTTTTTTTGATATTTTTCACGACCTGTAACTGATAAGGAACCCATAGTTTTACCGTGAAAGGAATTTCTGCAGTATATTATTTTTTTCTTACCCGTAGCGGCACGAGAAAGCTTTATAGCTCCTTCCACAGCTTCAGTTCCACTGTTGCAGAAAAAAGTTCGTGAAAGTTCTCCTGGAGTAATCACAGCTAAATTATGAGCTAAAGCAGCTGCAACAGGATTTAAACTTGTCTGAAGGATATTTGGCCTATCTTCAACCAGCTGAAGGGCTTCGATCACTTTTTTAGGATTATGACCTAAATTTAGTGAACCAAACCCCCCCAAAAAATCCAAATATTTATTGCCCTTTCTATCTCTAAGAACAGTTCCGGAAGCTTTAATATAGACCTTATCAAATCCCAACAGCTCAAAAGCTTTAGCCATTCCAGGGTTTAAGTAATTTGAAAAAAGGGTTTTTACTTCATCTTCATTAAGGCTAAGAGCTTCTTCCAGACTTATTAGACTTTTCCTTTTCATTTATACTCTCACTTTCCTTTTAATTTTAATTTTAAAGCATTTTTTTTATAAATTAAGCCAACAATATGGCTGAAAGTAATATTTTTCAAACTAAAGAAAGGGTGGTTTTAAATGCTTGATGAAAACTTAATTTGGTTCGTTATATTTTTATTTTTAAGCATAGTTTCTATAGTCGTTGTCCCCCGGGAAGAATTATACAAGCTTCTACCCCTGGGAATTGTTGCAAGTTTTCTTTTACCCATGCTGATTCTTGTTTTTTTTAGTACCATTACTGGGTCTGTGGCAGTTTAAAACAGCATTTTACCCTGCTTTAGGCTTTCCTATATTTTCTGCTGCTTTATGGATTCCAGCAGTAATAATTTTTTCCTATTATACACCAATATTCAGTAAAAAAAATATGCTTTTATGCTGGATTTTAATTTTTACAACATTAACTACCATTGTTTTAGGTCTTATAACTAACGCAGGATTTATCACCTTTATAAACTGGGATCTAATGGCTACTTTTCTGCTGAGCTTTGCCATCCACAGCTTCTTAGCCCTATTTATACTTAAGTACAACATAATTCAAGAATAAAAAATAAATTAAAAAGGGCCGTGTCAGGCCCTTTTTTTATCTAAACAAATCCTACTCTGCCGCGATTTGTACTTAAAGTAGGAATTATTATATCATCAACTGTTAGGGTTTTTAAGTCACCTATTTTTTTATATTTATACATGTTCACGGCTTTTTTAATTATGGACTGCTCCAATATATTTCGCACATATCTTCCATTATCAGGATGGGGACAAAGGCTTTTCCTTAATTTTTCTACAGCACAAGGAGCCACTTCAAAATCCCTCTGAGAAGCCAAATAGATAAAAATTTTAAGCAGCTCTTCCGCAGTATAATCAGGAAAAGTTAAGTGGTAATTAATACGAGATTTTAATCCCGTATTTACATTTAAAAAGTTTTCCATCTCCTTTTGATATCCTGTAAAAACAATCATTATTTCGTCTCTTTTATCTTCCATCACTTTTACAAGATGATCAACAACCTCATATCCATAATCCCTAACAGAATCGCTGCGGACAATACTATAAGCCTCATCAATAAGCAGTATCCCACCTTTAGCTTTCGAAATAATTTTATTTACCTTTGGCAGGCTCTGTCCGATATATTCTCCTACGAGGTCTCCCCTAGAAACTTCAACTACATTAGGAGTTTCTAAAACTCCTATTGAATGTAAAATTTCCCCCAAGATACGGGCCACTGTAGTTTTCCCTGTACCGGGATTTCCCATAAAAACCATATGAAGGCTAAGGGGCTGATTGGTCAGACCCCTTTGTTCTCGCATTTTACACATCCAAGCAAACGCAGTGAGTTTTTCTACCTGCTCTTTTACATTTTCTAAAGCAACGAGGGATTCAAGCTTTTTAAGAGATTTTTCAACATTTTTAAAAGTTTGTATTTCTTGATCCTTTTTTACTTCAGAAACTTTGTTTTCTAATGACCCTTTAAGTTGGGTATCTCCGCTATTCTTTTTTTTAATTCCTACACTTTTTAATCTGTTTATAATTTTCTCAAGCACCTGAGTAATCCCCACTTTTTAATTATATCTAAATTTCTAAATTCTTTTTTATATCTTTTTATATAAATAAGGCTTTATCAAGAATTCTTCTCTATCCAAGGGTCTTTCAAGAGCTTTTATTTTTTTAGCCATGTCGGGACTTACATAAACCTCGCCACATGTATTGCATATCCAGCAATTAACATTATCTATGGTAATTGTTCTATCTCTCCAATGAGTTTTTACCATTGAAGTGCTTTCTTCTAAATAACCTCCGCAAAATCTGCAGCTGTCCATTAATCTATCCAAATTAACCACCTCTAAAATAGTATCTTCTACAAAGAAACGATGTATTCAATATCTTCAAACAATAACATGTTTAAAAAACAACTAATTGTACATTCTAATACTAAAACTTTAAATCAAAAATTTTTAATACTAGGGAAGGGAGAATAAAATGAAACTAAAGGATATTATGACAAAAAATGTAGCTACAGTCTCACTGGAATCAAATGTTTTAGAAGCTTCTCGTAAAATGCGTGATTTAAACATAGGTGCTGTTCCTGTGGTTGATGGTGAACGTCCTGTGGGAATAATTACAGACAGAGATATAGTGTTGAGATGCGTAGCCGAAGAAAAAGATGCAACAAAAGTCAAAGCATCAGAAATCATGACCAAAAAACTTATTACAGTAAATCCTGAAATCAATGTAAAAGAAGCTGCAAAGATAATGGCTGAACACCAAATAAGAAGACTGCCTGTTGTGGAAAATGGTAAACTTGTGGGTATAGTTTCTCTGGGCGATCTTGCGACAAAACCAAATTTCTCAGATGAGGCAGGTGAAGCCTTAACAAATATCTCAATACCAGTTAAGTAATTAAACGAGATGTATAAGAGCTGTACAAATTTAAAAACTTATAAATACTTATAAAAAATTAAAAGGAAATTTGGCTGTCTTAACGAATTTATGGGGGGAGATATAAAAAGGGGAGGAATTTAACTATGTATAATATTTCTTCTACAGAGTTCGAAAAGAAATGCAAAGAAGTTGTTCCCATGCTGCAGGAAATGGTTATGAAAAAGGCTCCAAATGTCATCAGCATCCGCCAATTTTACCAGCTGGAACATTCACTGCGCTTAAACCTATGTGTAGATTATAAAAAAGGCGACGAAGAAAAAGTATTAACCCTCAGTATTCCAGCCCAGCAGGTAATGGATGAAAATCTTACTCCTGTAGTTGATTTAATAGTCAAAAATGTAACTTAAGAGTGTATAAAAAAATTAGTAAACATTTATTATAAAAGACTGCATTATTTTTTGCAGTCTTTTTTTATCAAAGAAATGGAAACAATTTCTTAAAGGGCAAATTAAATCAGAAAAGAAAATAATTACCTAAACAGGTTTATTTAACTTTACCCGGGTAAAGGTACCTGTTTAATAACAAAAAGGGAGGCAAATGTAAAAAATGAAGCTCAAAAAAAATCGTTTTCTCGTCTACATATGTCTGCTATTAACGGCAGTATTAATAATAAACCTACCCCTAACTGCATGGGGATACAGCGGAATCTCAAAAGCATATAAACAAACTATTAGTGATTACTATATAAAACTAACCAAAACAAATTTTGTATATAAAATTTACTACCCCATAATCATAAATAAAAAACCCATACCCAATAATAATGGAACAAATGAAATCCCAGAAGATAAAAACAACCAATCTAATGATAATCAGCAGGAAAATTTAGCGGGTTTAACAGCGGAAGAACAGCAGATGATTAATTTAATAAATAAAGAAAGAACCAGCCGCGGCCTTGCCCCATTAGTTGTAGACATGAGGCTCGTAAAAACAGCTAGAATGAAAAGTCAAGATATGATAAATAAAAATTACTTTTCACATCAATCACCTACTTACGGTTCACCCTTTGATTTAATGAGAAGTCAGGGAATAACCTACAGAATTGCCGGAGAAAACCTTGCAGGAGCTCCTTCTGTAGAAATCGCTCACAGAAATCTAATGAATAGCCCAGGACATAGGGCAAACATCCTAAATCCTAATTTTACCCATGTAGGAGTAGGAATCATCAGCGGTGGTCCCTACGGCAAAATGTTTACTCAGCATTTTATTGGAAAATAAATATACAAATTAAAGTTTAACCCAAAAATTTACCCTGCAGTAAAATCAATTTTACTGCAGGGTTTTCATACTTTTTTCCACTGCATTTATTGATTAGTTTGATACTGGCTGGGTTGAGGTGTAGTGGTTGCCTGAACTTGACCTTGAGCCCCCATGCCTTGAGTACCCATACCTTGAGCACCCACAAGGCTCTGCTGATAAGACTGAATCATCTGGCGAACCATATGGCCACCCACAGCTCCCCAAAGTCTAGAAGGAATATCTCCTCCATAATCTCCAGGAGATAGATTTATCCCCACCTGTTTGGCAGTTTCCCATTTAAACTGATCCATAGCTTTTCTAGCTTGGGGAACTAATATTTGATTTGTTCTCTGCCCACCTGCCAATGTTTTTCCCTCCTTTCTACACTTAGTTTTACCGAATATATAAAGATTAAAAGTCAAATATTTTGTAAATGTTGCTATAAAATTTCAAAAAGGCGGATTTTTTCCCGCCTTCTTAAGATTTAATACAATTTTTATTGAAATAATTTCCTAACCTTATTGTGAATAAGAATTAAACCTAATAGGGAATTTAAAAATAAAAAACGGGGGTTTTCAAATAATGATCAGAAAAAAAATGAAATTGTCAAATGTTGATAAGCCCATGCTCAGGGAATTTGACCCTACTACTATTCAGAGAATAAAAGAAGGAGCATATTTAATAAAAGTCATAAGTGAAACAGAAGTGGCTGCTCGAAAATGTGAATTTTATTCAGCAAATTCCGTTGACAAAAAAGTCGCTGAAGCCTTTAAAGTGGAAGCCAACAAATTAAGAAAATTAGCTCGTATTCTGCAATCATACTATGAAAGTATAACTAAGGAGTGATTTTTATGAAATTTTCTGATATGGACATGCTCCAAGATTATGAAAAGGATACTAGAATGGCTGCACTTGCCTATTCCTTAATTCAAACAGAAGTAATTGATAATAATTTGCGCAGACTGTTTAAAATGGCATCAGATGAAGCTGCAAAATCTCAGCAAATCTTTTCTAATCTAATTATAGAAAGGGGAGATAGACCTTAAAGCAAATTTTTGTATTAATTAATTTAATCAGCAAAAAATTTATTATAAAATTCTTCTGCTTTCTTTTGCGCATATTCCCTGATACTATTTATTTCGTTAAAATTGTCTATTAATAAATCGACTATTTTTCCATTTCCAACACAATCACACCCATAATTCCTTCAGGAAGTTTACCTATGGGATCATCAGACATTAAATCCAGCCAAATGTATTCCTTTCTGCTAAGTTCACAAAGTGCATCAACATACTCAGGAACAAACTGAGCTCCCTTATGTTTTTCTATTGATTCTAACACCTGAGGTACCTGAGATATAACATTATATTTAGTTTTAAACTGAGCACATACTCTATCAGCTAAGTGTATTATATGACTTCCTGCCGGTACAGATTCCCCCATATACCTATTACCTCTGCCGTAATCCCACGGCAGATGGTGATATTTAATAATATAAGAAGCAGCCTTTAGAGGTGCAAAATCTTTTATTAATTTAGCCCCTTTAAATGCATGGCTGTTTACATTCGGCGGTTCCGTCTCAATTAGTTCTAACTGTTCATCCACAGATAAAGCACCAATATCGTGAACCAAAGCAGCCAAAAAGACATCTTCTATTTTTGGGCTAGATATATTCAATTGTTCACACAACTTAAAAGAAAGATATGCCACCTGCTCATTATGTCTGGAAATAATAGGAGAAATTATATTTTGTGCACTGGAAAGGCAGAGTAGAATATCTCCAATGTTAACCCTTATTTCTTCCATTAAAAACATCCTGCCCTTCTCTCAAACCCATTTTAAAAACAATAACGCCTAAATCTTCTCTAACATAAACCATATATACCTACAATCCATAATTTCATTTTAACAGTGCAACACATTCCACATGATAGGTCTGTGGAAACATATCAACTATCTGGATTTCTTTCAATTGGTAACTAGAATTGTTAACAATAAAAGAAAGATCTCTAGCCAATGTTGCAGGGTTGCAGGAAACATATATGATTCTTTGGGGTTTTAAAGCAAGCAGTGTTTGAAGGGCTTTCTTTTCACACCCGCTACGTGGAGGATCAAGAACCACAACATGAGGTTCCATTATCGGCAGTTGAGGAACAATTTCCACCACATCTCCTGCATAAAATTCAATGTTTTTAAGCCCATTCAATTCTGCATTTTTCCAGGCATTTTCAATGGATTTTTTTGATATTTCTATTCCATAAACCTTTTTAGCTTTCTGTGCCAGAAATAATGAAATTGCTCCCACACCACAGTAAGCATCCACAGCTGTTTCCTTTCCAGCCAGCTCAGAATACTGATGAACCTTATCAAACAAAACTTCAGCCTGAATAGAATTTACCTGAAAAAATGTTTCAGGAGAAATGAGATATTTAAAGGAGCCTATTTTTTCTGTTATATATTTTTCTCCATATATGTGAAATAACTTTTCCCCCATTACGTTTGGGTTTTTATTATTAATTTTAATGCTTTGAAATACGCTTTTTACTTCAGGAACATCTTCCACTAAAAGTTCTGCTGCCCTTTTTAATGTACTTTTTTTGCAGCCCAAGGTCGTTACTACAATAACCATAACTTCCCCAGTAAAAACTCCCACCCTAACAACTAGGTGCCTAAGATGTCCCATGCCTGTTTCTGCGCAGAAGGCTTTCAGCCTCATTTTTCTTGCAATTCTAACAAAAGATTTCCGTACTTTTTCAGATAAAGGATGCTGCAGCCCGCAGTCATCAATGGGAACTACTTCCTTGGATCGCGTTTTAAAAAAGCCTGCAAAAAGCTTACCATTATATTCTGTAAAGGGATACTCTGCTTTATTCCTATAACCTTTTATGTTTTCCATTCCAATGGGAGGACGAATATTTATTTCCTCTATTCCGCCAATTCTTCTTAACGCTCTTTTAACAATTAATTCTTTAAATTTAAGTTGAGCTTCATAGTTTACATGCTGAAGATGACACCCTCCGCATTTACCATATGAAGTGCAGTAAGGATCAATACGTTCATCCGATAGATCAGTATAACTAACCACTCTGCCCCTAGCATAACTGCTTTTTACCTCTTCAACAACAGCATAAATACTTTCTCCAGGCAGTGCATACGGAACAAAAACTGTAAAACCTTCAAATCTTCCAACACCTTCACCGGCATGATTTAAGTCGTGTATTTTTAGTTTAATTATTTCACCTAATTCAACTGGTTTTTCCAATTCTCTTTTCATTAAAGAAAACTCCCAAATTTTAAAATAATTTTTCACTCCTAATTATTTGTTCATGCACCGCTGCTGTCGTTTTTCTGATATAAAAAATAAGAATAAAGAATTGAAAAAACTGTTATTAACAGTATTGAAAGCACTGTAATATAAAACCCCACATTATCATTAAAAAGTATGCTTAGAATTATGATTGCACCTGCAAAAATAAATAATACTCCCCCAACCAAAAATAAATAATACTCCCCCAACTTTATGGGTCTTTTCCTATACATCCTCACTTGCAAGAGTCCAGGGTGTCTTAATTCCAAAAAAATAATTATGTTTTATTTTGGGCAGCTGAGTTCCCAAAACTATAAACAGAATCCCCAATCCTAATCTGACCACCAAGCCAGCATTGATCTGATAACCAAACGCAGCAAGAAGCACCAACCCATACAAAGAAAGAAGAAAAAGCACCAAAAGTGTTGTAAACACATTGTAAACACCTGTAAATTGAGCATAACTTTCACTTTTAGGATCAATTCTGGGAAGTACAATCATAAGCAGATATACTGCAAGAGTCAAAAAGGGCAGTGAAAAGATGCCAAAAAATTTATTACCATATGCATCCACTTCTCCTTCTAAATTCCAGTGTATGGGTATTTTCTCAGGAAGATGGTCATATACCAGAATTCCCACCGCAAAAGATAAAATTATTAAACCTATAAGATAGGGATTCAATTTAGGCATTTTGTTATTAGTTTTCATTAAATATACCTCCATTTGAAAAGTAACAACTTACTTTTCACTTTCTTTTAAATACATTTTAAATAAAAATTTTTTATTCTGCATTATAAAAGTTAAGCCTGCCCACTCACTGCTGGGGACAAGCTTACATTTCTATATAATACCAAAGCCCTTTTTAATTCTAAAAGGCTGGAACAACGCTTCCACTATATTTCTCTTCCAAAAACTTTTTAACTTCCTCTGATTGGAGAGCTTCTCCCAGCTTTTTTATAGCCTCTTTATCCTTATCCTCCGGTCTTACTACCAGCACATTGGCAAAGGGTGAATCTTTGGGCTCCATAAAAATAGCATCCCTAGCTGGTATAAGATTAGCTTCAAGAGCATAATTGCTGTTTATTACAGCAATGTCCAAATCTTCCAATGCCCTGGGCAGCATTGCAGCATCCATCATTTGAATCTTCAAATTTTTGGGGTTGCTCACAATATCTTTCTCTGTAGCTGTTACTCCTACACCCTCTTTAAGCTTTATAAGTCCTGCCCTTTCGAGCACTGCTAAAGCCCGGCCGCCATTAGTGGTATCATTTGGGATACCCACTGTTGAGCCTTCTTTTAGCTCATTAAGGTTTTTAATTTTTTTAGAGTAAACCCCCATTGGCTCTGTATGTACTTTTACTGTCCACACTAAATTAGCATTGTTCTTTTTGTTGTAGTCCTCTAAATAGGGAATATGTTGAAAGAAATTGGCATCTATCTGCCCATCCTTAAGGGCTGGATTCAAAAGTACATAATCAGTAAATACTCTTATTTCAAGTTCTATATTTTGTTCTTTCAGCATAGGCTTTACAACCTCAAGTATTTCAGCATGGGGCTTAGCCGTAGCTCCTACTACCAACTTTGTTGGTGCAGCATCTCCCCCGGAAGAAGCATTTTCATCTGCACCGCCGCAGCCAGCTGCAAAACATATGAGCAAACCCAAGATAACTAAAAGTGCAAAAAATTTTTTCACCTTTCTACCTCCTCCTGCTAATTACTTTTGCTGCTAAAGCATCACCAATCATTTGAATGCCTTGAACCATAATAATTAGCACTATTACCGTTGCCCACATCACCGGCGTTTCATATCTTTGGTAGCCGTAATAATATGCTAAAGTTCCAAGACCACCTCCTCCCACAATACCAGCCATAGCTGAATAACCGATCAAGTTAATAGCGGTAATAGCAACACCAAGTATAAGGGAAGGCTTGGCTTCAGGAATTAAAACTTTATGGATCACCTGCCATGCACTGGCTCCCATAGAAAGAGCTGCCTCAATTAAGCCCCAATCAATTTCTTTGAGGGATGTTTCCACCAATCGAGCAACAAAAGGAATTGCTGCAAGGGTTAAAGGAACTATTGAAGCTACAGTTCCGATTGAAGTCCCCACTATCAACCTAGTTAAGGGAATCAGCAGAATTAAAAATATAATGAAGGGTATGGATCTAGTTGCATTTACTATAGCTCCCAGAACCCTATTTACTCCTTTGCTTTCAAGTATATGTCCTTCAGATGTAGTCACCAGAATAACTCCTAAGGGCAGTCCAAAAAGATAGCTGAAAAAAGTAGAAATAATTACCATATATAATGTTTCCCACGTTGCAGTAAGCAGCTTATCTGCAAACCATGAATTAAGCTCAATCACCATTTAACACCTCTACTTCTAGATCCAAATTCTTCAAATAATTCACAGCTTTATCCACTAGAGCAGGTTCTCCCAAAAGCTCTAAAGTTAAGTTTCCAAAGGGTTTTCCTTTTATACGATCTATATTACCGTAGAGAATATTAGCCTTCACATTATATTTTTTTATCATGGAAGTTATAACCGGCTCCTCAGCTGATTCCCCTATAAATGTTACCCGTATCAATTTTGCCGTCATACTCGCCCCCAATTGTTTAGAGCGATAGAGCAGTTCTTCGGGAATATCTCTGTTCATTACAGTGTTAATAAAATTGCGGGAAATAGGGGTGCGGGGATTAGAAAATATTTCCAAAACATCCCCCACTTCCACTATTTTTGAATTATGAATCACTGCCACCCGATCGCATATTTCTTTTATTACATTCATATCATGGGTAATCAGCAAAATAGTTAGATTGAGCCTCCGGTTTATATCCTTCAGCAAACCAAGAATTGATCTTGTAGTTTGGGGGTCTAAAGCAGATGTTGCCTCATCAGAAAGAAGCACTTTAGGATCATTTGCCAAGGCCCTTGCTATCCCAACCCTTTGTTTCTGCCCACCGCTTAATTGCCCGGGGTAAACTTCTGCTTTATCTGCAAGACCTACTAATTTCAAAAGTTCTTTTACTCTCCTGTCTGCTTCCCGGCGAGGAACACCAGCAATTTCAAGGGGAAACATTACATTATTAAATACAGTACGAGAAGAAAGAAGATTAAAATGCTGAAAGATCATTCCAATTTTTTGTCTTGCAGCTCGAAGCTCCCTGCTGTTTAAAGCAGTAATATCCTGCCCATCAACAATAATCTGACCGCTGGTTGGCTTTTCCAGCATATTAATGCAGCGAACAAGGGTGCTTTTTCCCGCTCCACTGAGTCCTATGATGCCAAAGATCTCTCCTTTTTTAATATAAAGATTTACGTTATCAAGAACCTTAATCTCCTGTCCTGGAGTTTTATATATCTTAGTAAGTCCTTTTATTTCAATCAATTTTCGTTCCCCCAATTTATTTTCAATGGCTGCTAATAGGAATGTAATTCGGTTATAAATTTATAAAATCCTTTTAAATAAACAGCTTTAAAAAAACAGTTTACGAAAATATAAAATTGCAATGCTTAATGGAAGAAAAATAAAAAAGCAAGCATAATATTAAATGCTTGCCTATTAATTATATCGGAAAAATTTATTTTTATTTTTTTTGTTTTTCAGCTTTTTAATTTAATTTATGTTTTATTTAATTTACGCTGCTGTATTTTTTCCACCTTAACTTTTACTGTTTCATCAACAAATGCTACAAAAAGTGTTCCCAACAGCACTATGACTCCACCTAGATAAAATGAGGTCTGCAGAGAACCTGTTATATCTTTCAGCCACCCGCTGATTATCGGAGCAACTATAGATGACAGCATCCCTGAAAAATTGAATAAAGAAACTGCCGTACCCATCGCCTGGGGTTTGGTAGCTGAAACATGATCTCCTACCCAAGAAACTGCAATTGGATCCCATGTCAGCTTGCCTACCAATCCGTAGCAAATTAAAACAATTATTAAAGCAGTTAATGATTTTACATAACCAGTTGCAAATACCGTCACAGCCGCAAGTGGAAGTAGAATCAGTGAAAGCTTTTTGCGTCCATAGCGGTCCGAAGATCTTCCTATGGTAAGTGCGGCCGGAATTGCAGCTACAGCAACAATTGCTGTGTACAGCCCTGAAATAGTCAGCGTCAAACCGCGTTCTGTTTGGAAGAATGTAGGTCCCCATGTTACAACAGTCCAAAAGCCATATAAGGAACAGAAAATTGCACAGTTGATGAGCATTAAATTTTTATCCTTAAGTATTTCAGAAAAAGGAACCTGTTCTCCTTTTGGAGGTCTAATATCCTTTAACACTAATTGATATACTAAAGCCATAAGAATTGTAGGTACAGCCAGTACTAAAAAAGGCATCCTCCAATTGTGAGTATAATTATAAATGGGTCCTGCACTAATTAACCCCAGTGCCAAACCTAAAGACATTCCAGAGTTTATTATTGCAGTACTAAGACCCTTTGTCTCTGGTGGAACAGTATTTAAAGTGGTACCATAAGCAGCAGGGTAATAAGCACCGGCTCCTATACCGTGAAGGGCTACGAATACCAGCAAGGTTAAATAACTTGATGCCATCAATCCCGTAAGTAACATCCCTATACCAGCAAGTAGATACATGAAAACAAGTATTCTTTTGAGTCCGTACCTATCTCCCCACATACCCGCAGGTATCTGCATAGCTACATAGCACAAAAAATATGCACTGGTTATTGCTCCTGTTTGTGCTCCTGTTAATTTAAATTCCTCTCCGATAATTTTAAGCATTGGATATAAACAAGTTCGGTCAGCATAAATTATTGCCCAACCAATACAAAACGCTGCAATAACCCTATAAATATAACTTCGATCAAATTCTTTTTCCACCTTTATCCCCCCTTTTAAGCAAATAAAGGGTAATTCTTTTACTTAAATCTTGTGCTTATTTACTTCCCTTCTATATCCTTGCGAATCTTAGCAATAAGATTATCTTTAGGCGGATTAGGCAGCGTATTGATAAACTCTTCTGCTGTCATTAACTTAACTCCAATATTTTTCATATCATAGAGGTTAGCTTCATGCACTTCTTGTGTTTTTGCCCCTGTGGCATCAGTTAGCACTACAACTTCATAATCTAGAGAATTGGCATCCCATACGGTTCCTCTTATGCAGTTTGGTGTTTGGACACCTGTAACTACCACCTGATCAACTCCAAGGCGCTTGAGCAGAACATCCAGCTCAGTTTGGAAAAATGCACTCCATCTTTGCTTTATAATTACATACTCTCCTTCTTTGGGCTTAAGGATATCTACAATTTCCGCTCCTTTAGTTCCTTCAATTAATGCTCCTCCGGCCTTTTTAAATGCTTCATACCTTGTAATTTCTACATCGCTTCCATCTGGTCTGTAGTACCTTATAACATGAACTATAGGAAGCCCATGCTTACGGCATGCTTCCAAAACCTCTTTAATTTTTTCAGCTACCTTCATTGCCCCTGTTACCTCAAAAGGTGCCCCAGGCAAGCAGAAATCGTTCTGCATGTCAACAATTAAAAGAGCTGTTTTACCCATACATCAATACCTCCCCATAGTTTAGTTTTAAGTTTTCTAAAATCTTAACCTTCAAAAAATCAACTTAAAAATTCATCCCCCCCTTGCTGTCTTTGAAATATTTTTTTGGCCTGAAATGGTAATATGGTTTATTTGTATAATGGTTAGTCCTTTAATTTTAAAGTAGCATTCCCATTTAAAGCTGTCAACCTTTAATAAATATATTTTTAATATTTTATAGAACATTGACAATTTAGTTTTAATATCTTTTCTGTTTTCTCAAACAGGCAATTTTAAAAAAAACAATAAAAGCACATACTTTTTTAAATGAAGGGGTGTATAAAAATGGAAATAAGAGGCTTGAAAGTCGTCAAATTCATTTGGCAAGAATTATTAAACGTTTTTGAAATCATAATAAGTAATGATGATAACAGCGGTTTTAATCCTAAAGCCCTTGATCAAAGAGGAAGACTTGCTAAAGCAATGGATTTTGTTTCCTTAAGACTTTTATTCTTTTTTTTGTTTCTCTCCCTTTGGGCTAGATATTTTGATTTATACCCATCCATAATTTTCTCACTGCTGTCCGCTTTAGTATTTCACTGGTTATTGTCAAACAAAGAAAAAAAACAAAGAGAAATAATTAATGAAAAGAGGATGCAAGTAACTGCTAAAAAATACATTTTTAATAAAATCATGAAAATGGATCTTAATGGAGAATTTAAAATTTTTATCACCCAGATATTAAATGGCATCAAAGGTTTTTCAAAAATGCAGATTAATAACAGTTTAAACTCAAAAAATATAGATATTATCGGCATTTATAATAATGCTCCCATAGCAGTAAACTGCAGAAAATATGACGAAAAAAAAGAAATAAGTCAAGAAGAACTAAAAGTATTTGCTACTGCAATAAAAAGTGTAGGAATTAGACAGGGTATTTTTATTACCACTTCTTCTTTTTCAGATTGGGCAATAGATTACGCTCATTCCATCAATGATAAAGGGATTAAAATTATTTTGGCAGACAAAACAAAATTATTGGAATGGGTAAAACTTTCTAAACACAAAATATGTCCAACGACAAATGAAATTAAAGAAATTGAACTGCAGGAAAATAAAAAAAACAAACTACTATCTCTGAGGAAAAAAGAACTCCGGTACAAAAAACTGGTAAAATCATTTTTCTTAGCAGCAGTATATTTAACAATATTAAGCTTTCTAATGCAGAATTGGCTAACCTATTGGCTCTTAAAAATCTACTTTTATTTAGCTGCAATTAATATATCTCTGGGTTTTGGTTCCTATTATCTATACACGAGAATTAAAGAAAACATATTGGAAATTAGTACCCTTAAAATAAACAATTGACAATGGCAAAAAAACAACTTATACTTTACCTAAATAATAGTTTTACTATAAATACTGAAATTCTTGGGGGTACTAAATGAAAGTAGATGGCGCAAAAATACGAAAGCTTAGAGAAGAAAGGGGTTATACTCTTTCCCAGTTCGCGAAGAAGGCAGATATTTCCGTTTCCTACATGAGTGAAATTGAACAGGGCTTAACAAATCCATCCCTTAAAACAATTCAAAAAATCGCAGAAGCCTTAAATATAGATAAAAGTCAGCTTTTAGAAGCTCAGGATATCAATTTAGGAACAAAGCTGAGGTTGATAAGAAATAAAAAAGGTTTAACTCTTACAGAGCTGGCCCAAAAATTGGAAATTTCTTCTTCGTATTTAAGTGAAATTGAAAGGGGAAATGTTAAGCCCTCTATAAAAACTTTAAAAAAAATATCTGAAGTTTTAGATATACCATTAGGAAAAATTTTAAATGAACCCACGGGATTGGGGAAAAAGCTGAAAAAACTCAGAGAGGAACAGGGCATTACCCAAGCAGAATTGGCAAAGGGAGCCGGCGTCTCTGCAGGGCTTATTGGGCAAATTGAACAAGGAAGGGTTCAGCCTTCATTACAAACAATAGAAAAAATCGCAAAGGAACTGGGCGTCTCCCCTTGCTACTTTATCATAAATGATGATGATTTCTGTTTAGAGCAGTTTATAGAACAAATGAGCCCAGACCTTAAAATGCTGTTGTGCGATGAAAAAGTCCAATCGGTACTAAGATTAATATCCAACTGTAATGAAAAAGAACTAAAATTTATTTTCGATTTTATAAAGCTTTATAAAAAAGAAGGTGCAGCAGCTAACTAAACGACATCTTTTTAGTCTAAATTATTTAAAATAAAAATTTGACTGTTTTATTTTTACCATGTTATAATTACTGTGTCCAGTTAAGAGAGAAGCCAATAAGCACTAAATTACCCTTGACTTTTTAAGGTTTCTCCTTTATACTAATGTCGTGCCAGGAGCTCGGGCGGTTAGCTCAGCTGGGAGAGCACCTGCCTTACAAGCAGGGGGTCACAAGTTCAAATCTTGTACCGCCCACCATTAAGGAGCTGTGGTGTAGTGGTCTAACATGCCGGCCTGTCACGCCGGAGATCGCGGGTTCGACTCCCGTCAGCTCCGCCACTATGCCTCGGTAGCTCAGTTGGTAGAGCAGAGGACTGAAAATCCTCGTGTCGGCGGTTCAATTCCGCCCTGAGGCACCACATGCGGGAATAACTCAGTGGTAGAGTGCGACCTTGCCAAGGTCGAAGTCGCGGGTTCGAATCCCGTTTCCCGCTCCATTTTTTTTGGCGACGTAGCCAAGTGGCTAAGGCAGGGGACTGCAAATCCCCGATGCGGCGGTTCAAATCCGCCCGTCGCCTCCAAAAGGCTGCTCTGCGGCAGTCTTTTAATTTATGCAAACCAAAAGAAAATAAAAATTGCCCGAGTGGCGGAATTTGGCAGACGCACGGGACTTAAAATCCCGGGTCCTCCTTAGGACGTGCCGGTTCAAATCCGGCCTCGGGCACCACCTAGAAAATCAAGGTTTAAGAGATTTTAAACGGATTAGCCCCCCTCAGAAAAATCCAGTGCTCCTGAGGGGGTAGTTTTTTATGAAGAAAATTGCAAAACTCAATACCAGGTTGCCTGATTTATCCTTAGCCCTGGAAGAGTTCCTCCTTGCAAGAGAAGCAGACGGATTAGCACAATGCACCTTGAACGACTACCGCCGTCATGTCGGTAGGTTCCTGGAGACCTGCCAAGGTACAACTTATGAAGCATTACGCAAAGCCGTCATTCGATACTTCAGCCAGCCTTCTTCCCCTGGGTACCGCAACGTTCGCCTCCGCTACATTAAAGCCTTTTTTAACTGGTGTGTAAAAGAAGGTTATCTGCCTAACAACCCAGCCCAGGATATAAGAAAAGCCAAGGAAGATTTGAACAAAATAAGACATGTTCCCCTGGAGGCCGTAAAGAAGCTTCTACAGCAGCCTGATAAGCGAAGCTATGCTGGGTTAAGGGACTACTGCCTTCTTTTAACACAAATAGACACAGGAGCAAGGCCGGGTGAATTGTTCCAAGTGAGGGTAAGCGACTTAAACCTTGAAGCCAGGGAATTATATATACGCCAGGAAGCAGCTAAAACACGTGTGGGACGCACTTTAGTGCTTTCGCCAATCACTACCCAGGCTTTGACGAAGTTCCTGAAGGTAAGGCCTGCATGGTGGGGAGAAGATGTACCGCTTTTTGCTACTGAAAATGCAAGGCCATTAAACCGCCACATCTGGGCAGCAAGACTGAGAAAATACTGCAAAAAAGCAGGGGTTAAGGTTACACCCTACGGATTACGCCACAGCTTTGCCATTGAATTTCTTAAAGAAGCCAATGACCCGTTCGCACTGCAGAGAATACTGGGGCACCAGGATTTAAGCATGACCAAAAGATACATTCGCTACCTACATGATGACATTAAAAAAGCCCACGAAAAAGCCAGTCCGGTTAATAAGCTGGCTCAGATGGGTAAACGGGCAAGTAGGAGGATAAAGTAAAAACCAATGACGATAATGACGATACTATGACGATTAAAAATTAAATATCGTCATTCTGAAACCGTTGATACTCAACGGGTATGACGATAATGACGGTAATGACGATATTTTCCCTATTTTTTTAAAAGGCTTTTTTTTTACATCACATTCAGCATTTGCACCTTAACAAAACTTAACAACCCCCGTCATGCAAGGCATTGGTCTGGGGGTTTTTTGAAGGCAGCTGCTGCGGTCTTGTGAAAAACCCTCCTTTGAAGCAGGGGGGTATTTTTTGTTCCGCTATGTTCCCTTATCTGCTTTGGTAATCCCTTCAAGCTTTCTTGCCAGTTCCTCAAGTTCATGCAAGGTCTTTTTCTTTTCCCAATCAGTAGGTGGTGGAAACACCCTAAGCCTTTCTTCCCTGGCTTTCTTTTCTGTTATTTCCTCCAGTATCTGTTCTGGGTCATCAGCACCAATAAGGTAACTCCCTAAGGTGCTTCCTCCTTTCGTCATGTCCATTCCCGCCATCCGCAGGACTTCAATTGCCACTTTTGCGTCTCCTTCTTCAACTGCCTTCTCAACAGTATCCAATGCCTTTAAGAGAAGGCTTCTAAACTTATCCACCGCTGCACCCCATACCTCTTTCCTTCTCCTGTTAAGTTCCGCTTGGAAGTAGGGATTATACAGTCTCCAGCTGGTTACAGTCTGCCTTGCAACTCCAACCGCTTCTGCAACTTCCCTATCGCATTTACCAAGTATCAATAAATCAATGGCATTAAGCTGCTCGATGGATAAGGCTTCCTTTTGTCTTTTTTTGTCCGTTTTGGCCATGCTGATACCCCCTTAAGCAAAACCTGCGGAATTTTGCGTAAGCCTGCCCCGCCGGTCTAGGAGCTAAGGGGTTGGTATGATTGAAAGCCCCCTACCCCTGCAAAAAGCCTCTATTTTGCCTTCTAAGGGCATTTAAAAGTTCGGGTAATATTTTTACTCATGAATTGCCTTAAAAGCCAAATATAAGCTTCTCATAGCCCTAACCTATGAGCTAGTAAGGTCAAAATTTCATCCTGCCAGCGGTAAACATTGCTTTCGCTCATGTTTAGCTCCTCTGCTGTTTTCCAGGGTGGGTAATTGTTAAAGAAACGCAGCTTAACCAATTCCTTCTTTTCTTCATCAAGGTATTCCAGTAAATCTTCCACGGCTTTAACGTAAAAATGCACCTGCTGCCATTGTTCAGATAACCTTAGAAGCTTAAATGCTTGGGCAGCGGTTCTATCACCAATGGCTTTTACCCTTGCTGGTTCCTTCCATGTAGCTGTAGAAACAGCTTCTGCTACAGCCTTTCTTTCCTCCTCTAAAGCAGCCAGTTCTTTTTTCATCAGTGGATACTGTCGCAAAATACCCTTGCAAAACCGCTTTATATGGGTGGGAAGTGCTGTCATGCCATCACCTCATAAAAAGGATGAAAAAGGGAATTTTGCGAAAAGAAAGGTAGGGGCAGCGGTCTTTAGAAAAGCAGCACAAAATTTTGAATGCCCCCTATAAATCATTTAGCCTGCTAACATGGTTTAGAAGTGCTAACCTACCATAACCTGAATAAAATTTTTTTTCTAAACAATTACGAATTTTACGAATTCAGAGTAAAATTTTTCCTCTGAATTCGTAAAATTCGTAATTCGTAAATTCGTAAGTTAACTTTCCAACTCGGTTTCTAAATCAACCAAACTACCGTTAAAAATCTTCTTAGCTGCATGTACACCTTTCAGTTCCGCTGCATTTGGTACAGGTTCATTTACCAATGCCTGTAACTCCTCAAGGGTATAAATGACCGCATTATTCCACCTTTCTGGTACTGCAACCTTCTTATCCCGTGTCCAAAGCACCACTTCCCCCAGCACATGGGATTTTACGGCCACCCAGCCCCGTTCTTTTAGGAGCTGGGCAGCCTTTTTGGCTTGCTCTTCCCGTGTCGGTTTATTACCATGCTTTTTTTTTTAGCCTGCCATTCCTTTGCTTTTTGAAGGTAGCTCATTTCAAATACCCTCCAAATTTTTTAGAAGAAGTTACGAATTACGAATTCAGAGTAAAATTTTTCCTCTGAATTCGTAAAATTCGTAATTCGTAAATTCGTTTTTTATGTTTTAAACCATATTTCTACTCTCCGGTTGTTCTCATTGGTAATGTTTTTACAGTACGCTATGCCACTTTCTGCTAATTGACTTAAAGCCTTGCTGATTTCCCTAGCATTTTTGTTTCTCCCGAAAAGGTTAATAATTTCCGTTCTGGTCATTCCCTGTTCCCCAGCTTCTTTCAATGCCCTTAGTATTTCATCAGCCGTTGGGTCTCCTAAGCTATCGCCGAAAATAAACCTTGCTGAAGCTTCAACATAGTCCCAGCAAGCCAAAGCTGCTTGTAAGTGTTCCAGTCGTATGTAGCTTGATTGGTCAAGCAGTGCATATATAGAAGCCAGCCTCATGACCTGAGCTTCAGCCCTTGCTATCATGGCACCAAAAAGCCCCGGTTTTCCTTCTGAGAGTTCAGGGTAAACTTCATACCACAACTCCCTTGCTTCTTCATCCCGTTTCAACTCTCCCGCTACCCTGCCAAATTCTACCGCATCTTTAAGCCTTCTAAGTAGTGGGGCAAAATCTACTTCATGAAGCCTGCCACCTTCAGGAAGGCACTTTGACCGCTTAACACATACCCAAAGAAAGCGGTTACCAAAACCATTGGCTGCTTCTGTGGCTTCTAAATACCGCAGCAGTTCAGCCTTGGTAATATGGGCTATAATGCTGATATGGGCATTGGTAGCTTGTGCGTGATTATTTTTGGTAAGCACATTTAAGCTACCATCATCCCATGCTTTTCTGATTACGGCTGATAATGTGTTTCCTTCCCGTTTTAACACTCTTATTGCTGAAGCGAATTCCTGTTCCACAACCAGCAGTCTCTTATCCTTGATACCATCAACAATGACCATTTCTTTTTCTTCTCCAGTCTTTTTGTCTACCTCTATTTTCCGCTGTTCATCCCTCACTGCCCAAATCAAGTCTTCACCAGATGAAAGCCCTTGGGTTATCCTTTCCTTTGCCCATGCCTCATCAACAGCATCAAAAAGCTTATATGCTTGGCCAAAGGATACTCCCTTTCTTCCCTTTGCTGAAGCACCTACCAAACAGGTAAAAAGGTTGGTATAGTGCTTATCCGCTTCAGCTACAAAGTAAGCATTGCGACCAATCACATTCCCGTACATGGTTAGGAAAGTAAACAGCAACGCTGCTGGGTCTGCTTCCGTGTGGGGTTCTATGGTTTTAACAAAGTCCCCAGCAAGGCCATAGAAGGCTTCCGGTGCTAATGGTTCCGGCCATAAGGATGAAGAAGAATTTTCGTTAATAGAATTGCGAATTGCGAATTCAGAAGAAAATTTTTCCATTTCATCGTTTTTTTCTTCATGCATTGTACGAATTACGAATTCAGAGTTAATTTTTTCCATTTCACGCCTTGCTATGCTTTCAACGATTGTTTTTACTTCTCTTTCAGGTAATGGTGGTTTACAGTGTTTTTGGTTCCATGCCAATAACATAGTTAAAGCTTCAGCTGGTGGAATACCTCTGCTAAGCAGGCTTCCAGCCCTTCTTGTTAGTTCTTCGTTCCGCTGCCCTTCTGGTATGTCCCGTTGCCAATCTTCTGGGTCAAGCTTGCCTGTGTTGGTGGTTTGGATTAGTTCAAGAAGCCAATCTGGCGGTTCCGCTAATTCTTCATCCTTTGGGCTTATCACCCACTGATAGCGATTACCGCTGGGGTGGATTGAGGGAGGGGCAACTATATAGCCCCCATCCCCCCTAAGGTCTATGCCTGGCAGTCTTTTAGCGAAGTTTGAAATCGTACCACCCGGATGCTTAAAGAAGTAATGGAAGCCACCTCCACCTGTTTTGGACACCCATGTGGGTGGAAGTGCTAAGCCGTGTTCTTTTATACTTTTTTCTCCTTCTTCCCCATCTATGTCCAAAACAATAATCCCGGAAACTGCACCTGTAACAATGCCTATATTCGCATTCGGCCACTTTTTCCACCAGTTTGCTATTTCCTCTTCCGTTGCTTTCCTATTCTGATACTCCTGCCACGGTACAAGTGGCTTTTTATCCCTTGGATTTATGGGGATAACGCTAAAGCCAAGCTTGTGATAATAAACTGCGAATTTATAAAAGATATTGTCAGCTCGTTTTTCGCATGTTAAACTTGCCATAGAGCTACCCCCTCAAACAGGTTTAACTGCTTTACTCCTTCTGCTTCCCAGTACTTCTCAGGTAAAAGAAGTTGTTTGCCGTAGCCGTAGTCAACCACAAAGCCTTTGGTTTTCAAAGTTTGCAGCGGGGCAGTGAGTGCTTCACCAGTGTCTTTAATGTTTAAGCGAATTTGCGTTACACCTATTTGCTCAAGCTGGGGTATGGCTGCCAGCTGAATACCCCAGCTTTTTGTTTTACGGTGGAAATGTTTGCTTCGTTTCACTGTTTTTATGAGGGTGTTTCCCTCAATCCTGCCAATAATCCGTACACCTTGCGGTGTCATTACCTTAAAAACCATCCTTTATTCCTCCTTAATCAGGACTGGCCACCCAGTTTCAGGGTCAAAAATTTCAATAGGCGAAACATCATAGTAGTTAATTAGTTTCTTTCTCCAAGCTGGTGGAATATAGGCCTGCCCTTTTTCTATCCGACAGAGTCCAACTTCAGAAACTCCCAGCTCCCTTGCTACTTGTCGAAGGGTTTTTCCTTTTTTTAAGCGGCATATTCTTAACATCGTTAACATTCCTATTTACCTCCCTTTCAAACTCTGGATTGATTTTCCCAAAAATTTAGTATAAAATCAAAGCAAATAGTATCAAATAATTTTCGTCTTCAATCTTAACTCCCATGTACCAGTTCTTTTAGGGGGCATAAATAAAGTGGAATATTCGTCTACAAAGCCAATAATTTTTCACAGATTTTTTTCGCATGACTGGAAATATGGGCTTTTTGTTTTGGAAGATGAGCTGAGCTATACATATTTTCAGGTCGCTTCTCCCATTTTCTTAACACGAATGCTTTTGAAGTGTTTTAAAAAACAACAAAGTAACCCTAAAGAGGCCTTCATAGAGTTTTTTCTATGGGTGTTAAGTGAATTTGATTTTGAGGGAGAAACTGTTTCTATTCCACGTTTTGGAGAATGGGCTTGCAGTGAAGTTAGTAATAAGAAAAATTGGGGTATGAAATGGGAAAGTAGTAAAAAAGAAATATTTATTGAAATTACCTCAAAAAGAATCGCTCAACCCATTAAAAGAACACATGAAAATTTAAAATGGGATAATAAAAATGGCCTTTTATTTTTAACAACAGAAGAAAATTGGGAATTTGCTGACCAACTACGGGAAGGCTGTCCAGAGGAAGAAGATATAGAAAATTACTTTATAGCAAGAGATATATCCGCTATTAAACGTGCTATTGAATTATGGCTCTTGCGTCAAGAAATAACAAAGGTTCCTGTAGAAGAAAAAGTAGGTCTTAAGAGGTGGCTTAAAGGATTACAAAAAGGCTTGAAGGGGAAAGTATCGGTTGATTATAATTTTTCGCCTCCAAGCAATATATTTAGACTTACTCAAGGTGTAGAAATAGAAGGCAATATGTACAAGTCAAAAGATGGAGCAGTATTTCAATGTAGCAATGAAAAACAAAAAAGTTTTTTTACTTCAATACATGGAGAAATAAAGCCTTTTACAAAAGATGATTACCTTCAGACTGCTGCTGCTTGGCTGGGATTTAGAAACAAGGGGGAGTTATTAGCGAAAAACCCAAAATGGGTACTCCTTGAAAAATATGAAAAGTTAACGCCTTCTCAAAGGGTTTCTATCTACTCATTGCCTCCTAAGGCATGGGAGGGGTTAGAGGACGATTTCTGGGCTTCTGAATGGGAAAGGCAAGCTTCTTTTATTAAAGTTTTACAAGAAGAAGGAGAAGACATTTCCCCAAATGTTAATGAAAATTTACTAAACATGATTTGCGACTATTGGAAATCTAAAATAAAGGTAGACTTAACAACTCCTGAAAAATTTATGCTTACCAAAAGAGATAATCGAATTCAAAGAGTTCCCTTTTGGGAAGCTAAAGATTACCCAATGGGGTTTGCTTTTTCTTCGCCCTATATCTTAGCTTTGGTATGGTCGGAATTACTGTGGTGTGCAGCTCAAAATATAGAAATTCAGCAATGTGATTTCTGCCAAGAGTTTTTTGTTTCTAAAAAAGCTAGCAGGTTCTGTTCCAAAAAGTGTAATGAGGACTATCTAAGTACAGAAGAATCTTGCCGAACAACTTTAAAAAGTCTTCATCAATCATTAAGGAGAATGAGTGAAAAAGTTAGAGATGGTAAAGTAACAATTGAAAAATACCTGGAGCAGTGGGGAAAATGGGAGATTGAAAAGTTAAAAGCAAAAAGCAAAAATAGGCCAGCTAAAAAAATCCATCCGGGATTAGTTATTTTTTACACAGCGGAAGGAAAAGAAATTGCAAAAAATTTAAAATTAGCTTTAGCAGAAAAAGATGATTATGCAGAAGCTGAAACCTGGAATGATTACATAAATTTACTTAAGAAATATAATATCCCCCCGCCACCAAAAGAATGGGTAAAGGCTTTTTTAAAAACTCATCCACTTGAGCAGGAATTTAAACAAGTATAAAGAAGCATATTTATGGGGGCTAATCCCGTGCTACTGATAAAAAGGCAAAAATCACAGGCTAGAAGCTAAGAATACCAAGGGTTCTCGGGGCATACCAAATTTGGCAGACGCACGGGACTTAAAATCCCGGGTCCTCCTTAGGACGTGCCGGTTCAAATCCGGCCTCGGGCACCATAAATTATATCTTTCTCGGTTTAAAAGCCACCCAGAGAGGTGGCATATTTTATATTGGGAGGATTATATCCATGCTGATATTTCTCTTCTTGTAGTAACCTTTCCTTATTTCTCTTTTTGTCTCTTTCATTACTGCCAAAATCTTTAACCATCCTTTGGAAAGCATATTAAAGTGGATTATCCCTGAGGACATCAGTTCTGCTTGGTTGAAATATCTTCATTTTGCAATTTATGTAGTGGGAATTTCTAATGGTGTTAAAATCTGGAAACTAGAGAAGTATATCTCTCCTCAAACAATGAGAGAAAAGGGCAGTGAAATAGTACTGCAATTAAATTCCAATAGATGGGCTCTTGAAATTTACAGAACCATAATAGGAACATTAAACGGTATAGCAGTTATGCTGCTGGTTTTCTTTGTATTTGCTCTTATTGCCTATGTTATAATTAGAGTTTTCGAAGGAAAAAAGCAAAGCGGTTAAAAATACCGCTTTTTTTATTTCTGTATCGGGAAAATTAATCTTAAAATAGCTTATTTAAGAATTACGGGGGTAACTTAATGCAGAATTTCATTCCCAAAAGGGTATATATAGAATCCGCAGCTTTAGAATATCCATTGGGAAAAAATCTATATGAATATTTTAAATCTAAAGGAATACCAATAAAATATACAACTTCGCACAATCGTGTCTTAGGAATACCGGGAAAAACTCCTTCCTGCAAATATAGAGAGGCAAAAAGCACACTTGTTATAGGTACAAGAAAAAGCAAAAAATTTGAAACATGCAGGCCTTCTGCCCATTTCCAGCTTCCTTTGGTTACAGGCTGCCCAGGAAAATGTGAATACTGCTACCTTACAACTAATCTAGGAAAAAAACCATATATTCGCATATATGTCAATATAGACGAAATTTTATCCATTGCAAAAGATTATATGGAACAGCGGAAACCGGAAATAACTTTATTTGAAGGAGCCGCTACAAGTGATCCCCTTCCCGTGGAGATATATACGGGTGCTTTGAAGCAGACAATTAATTTTTTTTTCAGAACAGCAGTTTGGCCGTTTTCGTTTTGTGACGAAATTTACCAATGTTGACAGCCTGCTTACCATTGAACATAAAAGGAAAACGCACTTTCGCTTCAGCATAAATCTGCCTGAGGTTATAAAAAACTTCGAACACGGAACTCCAGCCCTTGAAGAAAGGTTAAAAGCCGCAGAAAAAGTTTCTAATGCAGGTTATCCCCTTGGTTTTATGATCGCACCTATTTTTCTAGAAGATAACTGGCAGCACAACTACCTTGAACTGCTCAAAACCATAAAAAGGTTTATCTCAGATATTCCCCTTTCCTTTGAGCTTATAACCCACCGCTTTACCAAAAGAGCAAAATCAAATATATTGGATGTTTTTCCTAACACGCAGCTTTCCATGGATGAAGAAAAGCGCAGATTTAAATTTGGTCAATTTGGATACGGAAAATATATTTATCCCAAAGGCCTTATGAGTGATGCTAAAGAATTTTTTATAAAAAACATCAACAGCCTATTTAAAGAAGCAACGGTGGAATATTTTGTTTAATTCTTTCCTTCAATAAGCTTACTTACTATATTTACCGCTGCCACAGCATCTTTGCCATAGCCGTCCGCTCCTATCTCCTGAGCATATTTTTCGGTTACAGCAGCTCCCCCAACTATTACTTTAAAAGGTAAATTATTTTCTTTTATCATGTCGATAATTTCTCCCATACGAGGCATTGTCGTTGTCATAAGAGCACTCAAACCTATAACCTCCGCATTTGTTTCTTTAGCAGCTTCTATAATTTTTTCATTGGGAACATTTTTGCCAAGGTCAACAACGTTAAAACCATGGTTTCTAAGCATTATTGCCACTATGTTTTTCCCAATGTCATGTATATCTCCTCTTACAGTTGCCAATACCACAGTTCCTCTGGAACTTTCTCCTCCCTTTTCCAACTCTGGTTTCAAACGTTTAAACGCTTCCTGCATTGTATCCGCAGACAGCATCAGCTGAGGAAGAAAATATTCTCCTTTTTCATACTTTCTTCCCACTTCTTCAAGGGCTGGTATGAGATATTTATTTAATATATCCATAGGTTTGATATCCTTTAAATACTTTTCCACTAATGCTGCTATATTTTCTTTTTCCCCTTTTATTACAGCTTCCATCAATGGATGAAATGTCTGTTCACCCTTTAGCTTTTCCTTATCTTCTCTTGGGGTTTTCTCTTTTTGGTCATGGGCAATTTTAGAAAACCGTTTAACATAATGTTCAGCATTTTTATCTCTGCCTGCAATCACTGCACCTGCATAAAAAATATCCATCATATCTTCATCCAAAGGATTAATAATAGCAGCATCAAGGCCCCTCTCTAAAGCCGCCGCCAAAAAAGCCCTGTTAAGCATTGACCGCATGGGCAGTCCGTATGATATATTGGATACTCCAAGCACTGTAGATAGACCTAGTTTTTCTTTAACAAGCTCTATGCTTTCTAAAGTAACCAATGCTGATCTGGGCTCAGCACTTACAGTAAGGGTAAGGCTGTCGATAATTAGGTTTTGGGAATGTATACCAAATTTCTCTGCATAACTCAAAATCCTTTCAGCTGCTGCCAATCTCTCCACTGCACTTTCCGGAATTCCCCGTTCGTTAAGACACAATCCTATTACTGCAGCTCCGTATCTTTTTACCAATGGCAGTATTTTTTCCATGGATTCTGCTTCTGCCGTAACAGAATTTACAACTGCTTTTCCATGGTAGGCCTTTAAACCTGCCTCAAGGGCTTGGGGATTGGAACTATCCAGAACAAGAGGAGTATTAACAACACTTTGTACTGCTTGTACTGCAGTCTTCATTAATAGAGGTTCATCAACACCGGGAACCCCTACATTAACATCAAGAAGGTGAGCACCAGCTTTTTCCTGAGAAATTGCCTCAGCTTTTATTATAGTTGTTTTTCCCTCGCGGATCTCGTCGGTCAAATGTTTTTTCCCTGTGGGATTTATGCGCTCTCCAATTATAACAGGAAAACCGCTGCCGCCTATTTTTTCCGTTTTTGAACGTCCTGTCACTCTCAATGGAAAGTGTTTTGTTCTTTTGATTGGTTTTAATCCTTTAAGCTCTCCTGCAATGGCAGCGGTATGCTCTGGAGTACTTCCACAGCAAGAACCGATCATTACTGCTCCAAAAGAAGCAAACTTTCTGGCAAAAGTAGCCATGTTCTGGGGAGATTCCTTAAACACAGTGCAACCATTGATAAGCTCCGGCATACCTGCATTGGGTTCCACAAGAATTGGTAAATTAGTGGAACTGCACAAAATCTCAACAACTTTCTCCAGTTCTCTGGGACCTCCTGAACAATTTACCCCTATAACATCGGCACCCAAGCTTTCTAAAACAACCGCAGCGGTTTCTGGATCTGTTCCAGTAAGGGTTCTTTCTCCTTCCGCATAGGTCATAGATGTAATTACAGGAATATCTGCAGCATCTTTAACAGCTAGGAGAGCTGCCCTAATTTCACCCAAATCGGACATTGTTTCCAATATAATGGCATCGGCACCAGCTTTCGTTAAAGCCTTAGCCTGTTCAAAAAAAATTTCATAGGCCTCATCAAAAGATAATTCTCCCAAGGGCTCAATAAAAACCCCTAAAGGACCTATAGAAGCAGCAACAAATCCTTCGGAACCCACAGCTTTTCTGGCAAGCCTAACCCCAGCTGTATTTAACTCCTCCACACGATGAGCAAGTCCGTATTCCGCAAGTTTCATTCTATTAGCACCAAAAGTATTGGTAGTCACCGCTTTAGCTCCAGCTTTAAAATATGCTCTGTGAATCTTTACAATTAATTCAGGTTTCTTTATATTCCATATTTCAGGAGGTTCGTTTTCTGAAAGTCCCATTTTCTGCAGTTCTGTTCCCATAGCACCATCAAAAACTAAAATTTTGCTCTTTATATAGTTAAGTATTTCTGTTTTCAAGGCTGTCCCCACCCTTCTTTTCCCTGATAACTCCAGCGGGCACCCAACCCTTAGCAGCTATCACAGATTTTCTTGGCACCAGCTGAAAGCTTTCAAGAATCCTTAAACCTATTTCATCTTCTGTATTTAAAAGTCTTGATATATCGAGGTTTGCCTCAATATTCCATAAACCGTAACCCGGGCTCACTCTAGAAAGGGTTACAAAACCTTTTGTTTTAGCCTGTCTGCTTATTGCATTGTCTATCCAATTAGCTGCCTGCTCCACTGCATCAGAACCAACAGCATCCAAAATCACAGCTTCCGCTGATTTTCCCTCATTAAATAACTGTTCTATAACACTATCAATTTCTTCTCCGATGGTTACAGCCAAAAAAGTTATTCGAACGCACTTTGACATATATCTGGCTATCTTTTCTCCTTTTAACTGAAACTCCGTATTTCTAAAAAAAATCCTGTCTTTTTCTATGCTCTCAATTTTAAGGGTGTGATATATACCTCGGGGTTCCATAAAGGATAATGCATAATCGCCAATTTCTCTGACAAGATTAGAAAAATTCTGCTCCACAGATTTATTTCCTTTTAGCCCTAAATACCTATAAACTTCTGAATAATCCAATTGTATAGGAATCTGTCGAAGAATAAACATTGCCGTTTCTCCTAAATATGAATAATTTTAAAAAAACAGCTTTAAAAATCAAGAATCTTCACAGGAGTGAAATCCGTATAATCGCAGGCAACAAATTTATATTCAATTCCGTCAATGTTGCCTTCCACTGCAAAACGGTGATCAGCTCCGTGCAGATGTCCGTAAACACACCATTTAACTTTATACTTATTAAAAAGCTCTCTATAGCCGGCGTCAAGCCTGCCGTTGTTAAATGGAGGGAAATGCATCATAAAAAGTTTTTCTCTAAAGCCTTCCCCATCAGCTTTTTTCAAAGACATCTCCGCACGCAGCAGTTCTCGATTATAAATTTTTTTATCCTCAGGGAGATAATTATTGCTGTTAGGCAAAAGCCAGCCCCTGCTTCCACAGACAGCTATTCCTTCAATGGGAATAAAATCATTTTGAATTGCAAACATCCCCTGGGGTAATATTTTTCTAAGCTTGGATATACCTTTCCACCAGTAATCATGATTGCCTCTAATTAAAATCTTTTTTCCAGGAAGCCTTGCAATAAACTCCAAATCCAAAAAAGCCTTTTCAAGGTCCATTGCCCAAGAAATATCACCACAAATTAGAACCCAGTCATTTTCACCCACAGTTCTGCGCCAGTTTTCTTCTATTTTAACGTGGTGGTCAGCCCATTGAACACCAAAAATATCCATGGGTTTGGGCTCCCCTAAAGATAAATGAAGATCAGCGATAGCAAACAAACTCATTTTTATAACCCCACATTCGTTAAAACTATTGCCGCAAAAATCAACATTAAACTATAATAAAAAACAAAAGTACAGAAAGCGGAGGAAATTTTGATGGGATGCGAAAAAAAGGAAATTTGTCCCACAGAATTTGAATTAAAAATTTACAATGAAGTTCTTGAGCAGTTTTTATTAAGCACAAAAGAAAATGCCCATATATATAAATCCTTTGAAAACGCAAGGATTCCCCAATTAAGGGAGCAGCTTGCTGAAAAAATTAAAAACATTGAAGAAGGAATAATCTATTCCATTGCTGAAAAGTACAATCTTTCCTTTGATAAAGTGGCACAAATATATTTAAAGGTTGATTTTTTTAAAAATACATAAAAACAAAATAAAGTTATATAAAACTCATACATTAAACCTAAATTGGATAATATCACCATCCTTAACAATATAATCTTTTCCTTCCAATCGATATAATCCTCTTTTTTTTGCTTCTTTTTCCGAACCACATGCCTTAAAATCTTCAAAGCTAACAACTTCCGCTCGAATAAAGCCGCGTTCCATATCAGAATGAATTTTTCCCGCAGCCTTTCTGGCATTTGTGCCTTCAGTAATGACCCATGCCTTAACCTCATCTTTTCCTACTGTAAAAAAGGTTATTAAATCCAAGCTTTCAAAAACTGCCCTGGCAATTCTCATACTGCCTGGCTGCTCCATCCCTATCTCCTTAAGAAAAAGCATTTGATCTGATTTATCAAGCTCACTTATCTCCTGCTCAAGAGACGCACATATTTCAATTAACTTATAACCCCTTTCCTCCGCCCAATTATGCACGTACTCCCTTTCATCATATCCTTTACTCAGCTGCTCCTCATCTAAATTAATTACCAAAACCATGGGTTTTGAAGTTAAAAAACCAAGATGACGCACTGCTTTTTCTTCAAATTCTGACAGCTCTACACTGCAAATGGGAACTTCTTCTTCCAATGCTTTCCTATATTTTAAGAGAGCAGAGAGCTCCGCCTCTGTTTCACTGCTGATACCTTTTTTCTTGCGGGTTTCTTCAATGCTGCTGATTCTTGTTTCTACCAGCTGAAGATCATTCAAAATCAGCTCAGTATTTATAATGTCAATATCCCGTTTTATATTTATTTCCCCTTCCACATGCCAAACAGCATCATTCCTAAAACCTCTTACAACATGAATGAAAACATCAGCTCTACGGATCTCCTCAAGAAATTTTCTAAGCTGCTCTCTATCCATTTCCTTTGGGTTTAAACCTGGAATATCCATAACTTCCATCGAAGCATAAACCTTTTTTTCCGGCCTATAAATCTCCCACAAATAATCAAGGCGACTGTCAGGAACAGCAACTGTCCCAATGTTGACCTGCCCATGACGTGAAGGGGCACTGCTGGTTAAAATATCAAAAACAGTAGATTTTCCTACCGCAGGAAGCCCAATAATACCACTTAGAATAGCCAATTTTCCATTCACTCCTTATAGCTTTTATAATCAATGAGGACGGGATAATCTCCTTCAGGTTCCGGTCTTCTTTTAGACTTAACTTTCCAAAGTTTAGAAAATAACAAAGTAACCAGGAAAGCCAAAAAAAGCCTTCCCAGAAAAACTATATATGGATCTGCACCAATGGCAACGAACAAAATATTATCCTCAAAAATTGAATGAAAAATTGATAAAAATATAACCATTAAATAAATGTCTCTTTTAGTAATAAGTCCTTCCCTTGCCGTTTGAATAATTAATCCTCCTCCATAGGCTATTCCAAAAAACAGGCCAGCCATAAGGGGCAAAATAGTGTACTTTGACATCTTAAAAATCCGAACCAAAGGATTTAGTATAAAAGAAAATTTATCATAAAGCTTCAATTCTTTTACTAATTGAAGCACCACCATTAAGGGAATTACTATCCTTGCAATCTGGATTATACATGTCAAACTTTCATTAAAAACTTCATAAATAATATTCAATATATCCAAGAACTGCCCACCTCTTTCAAAATATATCAAAGAACTGCATTTAATATAAGACCGCTTATAAATGCAGCCATCAGCCTAATGAATAAAACAGGAAAAATTTTAACACCTGCTTTTTTTGTTATTGCCAGTTCAATGGGCAAACTATGAGAAAATAAAAGCATAACCGCTATAATAGTTATCTGTTTACTGCTCAATGAAAGGGCTTCAATAGCTCCAAGGGCAGGATATAAATTTAGAACATTACCCAGAACAAAAGGTAAAGCTGTTTCTCCAGGAAGACCAAAATAACTCATTAATGGCTCAAAAAAATTTGAAAGCCAGTCAAAAGCAGTAGTATGTTTTAAAATCACTATAAAAAAATATATCGGAACCACTGCCTTAGTAAGATCCCAAGTAATTCTAATGCCATTAATTATACCATTTTTTATAATAGACCAATACGTCAATTAAACCTTTCCCTCCTCTTAAACTAAATTTTATTATTCTAATGATATTAATAAAAATCCTTTAATGTGTTTTTTTAGGTTTCAGTAAAGGATTCCAGCTTTTTGTACCTCCCCAAAGCAACATCCTATGAAAGTATAGGACTGATGCTCATCTCCTGTTCGCACCTCTCGGTTTTGCCTTATGCTTCGTATAGATCCCTTAAACAACGTTCGTTAAATCATATTTCAAACTGCAGCAGAGACCTGCAGGATTTAACAAGAAGGTTTGTCGACAATCTGAATCCTTTAATGTATTGCTATTGTTTTTATTAAGTTAGAATATTTTAGTTAATTTTATTTGTCATAAATAAAAACTGCCAGCAACCAGTGCTGGCAGTTTTAGTGGTGCGGTGAGCGAGAGTCGAACTCGCACGCCCTCAAGGGCACTGCCCCCTCAAGACAGCGCGTCTGCCTGTTCCGCCATCACCGCACATCATATTTATCAAAATCTGCATTTTGTATTATAGCACACCTTATAGGATCAGCGCAAGTTTAATTCTTTTTTCCCGCTTCCACAACAATGTCTTTAATATCCCTAATAACTGTACAGCTTTGTATTTCACTCAGTTCTGAAAGTACCATACCTAAGAAAACAAGAGCTGCTCCCAATAAACCTCTAAAGCCCAGCACTTCTCCAAGAAGAAAATACCCAGCTATACCTGCAAAAACCGGCTCCAAAGAAAAAATAACTGCTGTATGCATAGGCGTAGTATATTTCTGCATTGTATTCTGGACAAAAAAAGCTAAAGCAGTAGCTGGTATGGCTGTTGTTAACAGCCCTACCCAAACTGCAGTGGTAAAACGAATAGGCAGATGTGATTCAAAAGCTAAACCTGCTATGCCGCTTATTAGAGCCACAGTGCCGATCTGAATCGTAGAGAGTAAAGTTGTATTGACTTTTGAAGCATAGCAGCCAACAAAAACTATATGAAAAGCAAAACAGAAGGCACACAACAGCATAAGAAAATCGCCAGGATTAAATGTATAGTTTTCTTTTAATGAAAGCAGTCCTACTCCCACAGCTGCAGAAAAGGCACCCAATAGAGCGGTCTTTGAGGGTAATGTCTTGTTAATTATGGAGTATATAAGGGGGACAATAACAACAGATAGACCAGTAATAAAACCCGCATTGGAAGCAGTAGTATACTGTAGCCCAATGGTTTGAAATGCATATCCTCCAAAAAGAAAAACACCCAACATTAATCCCGGAAAAAATATTTTTTTGTTTAATTCCTTAAAGATGCCGATGCAAAATAAACTCATAAAAATAAAGGCTATAGCAAATCTTATAGCAATAAAAGTATAAGGAGCCATATCCGCTATTGCATTTTTAACGGTAACGAACGTAATACCCCAGATGAAAGCTACTATTATCAAGGAAATATCTGCTTTAATTCTTTTCTTCTTATCATACAATTAAATTTCACCTCTTCAGCTGTTAAAGTATTTTGCTCAAAAAAGCTCTGGTCCTTTCATACTTTGGATTATTAAAAATTTCATCTGGTGTTCCTTCCTCTAAAAAACAGCCATCATCCATAAAAATTACTCGGTCTCCAACTTCCCTTGCAAACCCCATTTCATGAGTTACAACAATCATGGTCATACCTTCTTTAGCAAGGGTTTTCATAACATTTAATACTTCACCAACCACCTCTGGATCTAAAGAAGAGGTAGGCTCATCAAACAACATAACCTTCGGCTTCATAGCCAATGCCCGCGCAATGGCTACCCGCTGCTGCTGTCCTCCTGAAAGCTGTTCGGGATAGGCATCTTTTTTATCCGTCAATCCGATTTTTGCTAAAAGTTCTTCTGCAATCTCCTTTGCTTCTTTCCTAGATTTTTTTCTTACCTTCATGGGTGCAAGCATTATATTTTCCAATGCTGTGAGATGGGGAAACAGGTTAAATCTTTGAAAAACCATGCCCACTTCCTGCCTGATCAAATTAACATTAGCTTTATCTCCAGTAACAGGTATATTATCAATAATAATTTCTCCAGAAGTCGGTTCCTCAAGGCGGTTCAAACACCTCAAAAAAGTACTTTTCCCGGAACCACTGGGACCTATAATACATACAACCTCTTTTTCTTTTACGTGGCAGTTGATACCTTTAAGAACTTCAAGATTTCCAAATTTTTTATGCAGATTTCTGACTACTATCACCGATCTGAAGTCTCCTTTCTACATAATTTACTAAAACAGCAATGGTACTGGTCATAACAAGATACAGCATTGCTACACTGAACCAAATCTCTGCCACAAGAGGTGTTTTTCCCATTATTAACCGGCCTGTAGTCATAAGTTCCTCAACAGCAATAATCGATACTAAGGAAGAATCTTTCAAAAGTGCAATAAATTCGTTACCTAGAGGAGGTATGCTTACTTTAAAAGCCTGAGGAAGAATAATGTACCGCATAGCCTGTCCCCACGTCATTCCCAAAGACCTTGCAGCTTCCATCTGCCCTTTATCAATAGATTGAATACCAGCGCGAAATATTTCTGCAACATACGCACCGCTGTTTATTCCCAGCGCAATTACTCCAGACACAATAGCAACAGGTACATAATCAAAAATTACAGGTAGTGCATAATGAATTATTGCTATCTGCACAAGCAGTGGGGTCCCTCTAAAAAAATCTACATAAATTTTAGCAATAACTGAAAAAAGTTTAATTCCAGAAATCCGCATTAAACTGGCTATGAGTCCGATAACTATACCTATGGATATTCCAGCTATTGTTAGCTCTAAAGTTAAAACTGAAGCCCTTAAAAGTTTCGGAAAAATTTCAATTATAAAATCCCATCGCATGCTTATTTCCTCCATTAATTAAATGAATGAAAGAAAAATGCGTCAGCCTCAGCATGACGCACTAATCTATAGCTAAAGTTTAAAAAATCTATTTATAAAATGCATATCAAATAATGTTTTTTAGCAACTTTTCCAACCTTTATTCAAAATATTTCTTATACAATTTGTCATAAGTACCATCTTCTTTAACTTTTGCTAAGCCCTCATTAATTTTATCTAGAAGCTCTTTATTACCTTTTTTAACAGCAATTCCATAATACTCCTTTTCAAAATCATCATCTGTTATAGTCACAAGCCCAGCATCAGGATTATGCTTTATGTAGTTATATACAACTGGAGCATCAGCTACAACAGCATCAACCAGTCCATTGGTTAAGTTTATTAACGCATCTGGCGTGGTTGGAAACTTCTTAATATCTTCATCCTTCATGCCTTCAAGTTCTTCCACAGCATAATGACCTGTGGTATTCTGCTGAACACCAACTTTTTTCCCAACTAAATCCTCAAGACCTTTGATATCAGAACCTTTTTTAACAGCTATTACTTGAGTAGCTTCAAAATAGGGCTCACTGAAATCAACGATCTTTTTCCTTTCTTCCGTAATAGTCATGGAAGAAATAATGCAGTTTATATCTCCAGATTCAAGGGCAGGGAACAGGCCGTCCCAGTCTACATGCTTAATACTTACTTTCAAACCTACAGCTTTTCCAATGGCTTTGATCAAATCAGCATCAAAACCTTCAACTTCGCCATTTTCTCCTTTATATTCCATAGGAGCATAAGCTGCATCAGTACCAGCTTTTATAACCAGCTCTTCTTTCCCGCTTTCTTCTTTACTTGCTTCTTCTCCCCCACCACAGCCTGCAGCTGAAAAAATAAGACCAAAAACTAATAAAGAAATTAGAAGAAACCACCTAAATTTTTTCAAAAAACTCCCCCTCCCTCTACTTAATAAAAATCAAAAACACACTAAGGGTATTTATTCTTAAAAACTTCGCCCATTCCTGCTTATAGTAAATATAAAACTGAATTTATTCAATAAAAAATTAAAGGAAAAAATTATCACTGTATTTCCGGTATCAACTTCTCAGCAGTTTCACCCGTTCCATAGTTTCCCGTTTTACCCGATAGGGAAAATACCACAGAAGTAAGGCCGATAGGATTATCTATATTATCCACAGTGGTCACCGGCTTAGCTTTATATTTATCTAGATAAGAAAATTTTGCACCTTCATATTCTCCAACAACAACTTTGTCCCCCATGTTAATGTAGTAATCCACTAACGGCAGGTTGAAAAAATTCACAAGAGCATCTCTATTTTTTTCATCACCTTCAATAAAAACAACCCCGTCAACCTTCTGTCCCAATTCCCCTTTTATCTTAAGAAATCCGCTGTTTACAAGATCGGCTAAGAAATCCCTATTTTTACCAGAAGCTGCCGCTTCCCCCAGAAGCTTGGCAGCAGTAATCCTAAAGTCCTCCTTTTCTGCTTCCTGAATCCTGTCAGCATATTTAGCCTCGAGTTTCTTCCAATTGGGAGCTTTATCCCAATCCATGGTTAAAACATAGACGACCTCTGCACCTGCCGTTGCAAGCCCCTTTTCCACCTTTTCAGCTAAGCCCTGGGAATTTGTTTCAACAACAGCAATTCTTAACCCGCTAAGCCTACCGCCAACCACCAATGGGAAAACCTGTTCGCTGTATCTTCTATATTCTTCTGCCTTATCTTCAAGAACATTCAATTCTTCCTGAACAAGTTTATTCTGCTCCCTCAAAGTATTAAATTCCTGCTCAAGCCTTTCAACCATCTCTTTTTGCTGCTCAATTAAAACTTCATTACCCACAAGATTGCTTCCCACAAAGACACCGATGGCTAAGGCATAGAATATGGCAACAAGGGAAGCAATATGATACTTTAAATCAATCACCGCAAATAACCACCTTTTTTATTATTACTTCTATCAATTTATCAAGCAGTTTCATATTTAACGCAAAATTTTTTTCATCTTAAAAAAATCAATCGTACCAGTGTCTCTATTCACATAAAACTTAATCCAGTTATGAACACAATAAAAATTATATTCCTGGGCTAAAGGCAGTAATATCTGATTTTCTTCTTCAGCAGAATCTAATTTTTTATTATCATTTTTTTCTGCATCTTCTGCATTTTCATTAACAAAATTTAAGAGTGTAAAATTCTGCTTTAAAATATACAGATCAGAAAAGCTCCTAGTTTCTGAATCATTGGGAAAGCTCCTAACAGAAACTTCTATACCTAATGGCTCTAGCTGTTCTTTTATGCTTTCTGCTATGGCATTCTGCACTGGACCTTCTGTAAAACCCAACACAATTCTTAGAGTTCCATTGTTTGATGATTCATTCTCATCATTGTCTGAATTATGGACCAAATTATCTAATATTTCTTTGGCTTCTTTTTTATCTCCTTTGCCAAATTCCTTCAGCAGTTTAACAGACCCCATAACATCCTCTTGAATTTTTTTAGTATCAAGGGAATTTAGAACTGCATCTCTAATTTCTGGGCTGCCAAAAATCTTGCTGGACAAGTTAAATCCAAGATAATACTTGTTTCCGGTTAGAAATTTCTTTAAACTGTTTTTTAGTTCAGGATACTCTTTAAGAATCTTTGAATAATTTCCATAGTCCAGAGTAATTACATCCAAATCATGTGCTACAAAATCATGCGCTGCTACGGACAAATCATCATAAAACACAAATTCCAATCTTTCTAAACTTACTTTTCCCCCATGATAATTGGCATTAGAAGCCAACGTTAAAAACTTTCCATTAACCCATTCTACAAATTTATAGGGACCTGTCCCCACCACTGGTGCAGCTGGATTAAAATAATCGCCAGGCGCTCCATATTCAGGATTTTTTTCAAGGGCTTCTTTATTAACAATTGAGAAAATAGGCAGCGTTAAAATTTCATGAAAATTAAAAGCAGGGCTGGAAAAGGTTATGGAAAGAGTATAATCATTTTCTTTGAAAACATTAAAGCCCAAATCAAAAAATCTTATTCCGTATAACGGATACTGTTCTCTAAAATAGCCCGCAGCACGCTTAAGTGAAAATTCTACATCTTCAGCCGTTAAAGACCTACCATTATGAAATTTAACTCCCTTTTTAAGGTGAATCGTCAGCTCTTTTCCATCTTCTGAATAGGCCCATCTCTCTGCCAACCTGCCTTTTATGCTGCTGCCGTTTTTTTCAAAAAGAGTATCATACAAGCAATTGATCAGTAAAATCTCACTTTCCGTTCTGGCCTTTACAGGATCAAGGGTTGTTGGTTCAGGAAATAAATTTGTCCTGAAAGTTATAATATTTACTTTTTTATGTACAACAGGTGCATTATTTTCTGATCCTGTCCCCCTGCCACATCCATTCAAGGTAAATAACATTGAAAAAATCATTACCCAACAAATTATTCTAACCCCTAGAGCCTTCAAGTTCCTTCCACCAGTCCCTTCTATAACCTATAAAAGCCTTTTAAGCCTTGGATTATTTGTTATTCCCGGCAGCCTACCCCGTTTTGCAAGGGGCTTTCCTTCAACTTCCTTAATGTCCATAGTCATATCAATGGGCTGCGCTCCTGAAATATAGCTTCCCACCCCAAAAGCATCTGCTCCTGCATCTTTTAAAACACTTATTTTTTCCGGATTAAGTCCACCTGAGACAAAAATTTTAACATATGTAAACCCTGCAATATCAAGTCTATATCGAATTTCTCTTACTAAATCCGGAGTTACTCCACCCCTTTCGCTGGGCGTATCAATTCTTATTCCATACAGCCTGTCCTTTAAAGCTTCTGCAACTCTTAAAGCTTCTTCAGCTTCATCTTTAAAAGTATCCACCAAAATAAGCCGAGGAGCCTCATCAGGCATTAACCGATCGTAAGCTTCTGCACCCTTAACAGTATCCCCCAGTATTAAAAAAAACGCATGGGGAACAGTTCCAACAGGCTCCATCCCTGCAAGCTTGGCACCTAAAATACAGCTTGCACCATCGGCACCACCGATAATTGCACTTCTTTCCATTACTGGAGCAACTGCAGGGTGTACATGTCTGGCACCGAAACAATATACCGGCTTATCACCTGCCGCCTGCTTAACCTCAAAAGCTGCTGTAGCCCAGCCGCTGGAACTTGCAAGAATTCCTAAAATGGCAGTCTCATAAATGCCGAAATTATCATAGGGACCTACTATTCTCATAACTATTTCTTTTTCATCAAATTTTGAACCTTCTGGAAGCGCCCAAACCTCAACATTCTGATTTTCAAGTAAGTTTAATACTTCTTCCACACCGCAAAAAATACCGCTTTTCCTTGGAAAAATTTCTGCCGCTACATAAGTTTTTTCAAGCCCAAGCCCCATAAGTGCTTGTCTGGTTCTAACAAAATAAATGTCTGTGGTAGCTCCAGATAAAATTTCCTGATGCTGTGCCGAAAAAAATTTCCTTTTTCCAGGCTTAAGATTTTTAACATCCTCCAGGGTCTTAAGCTGATTAATTTCCAATCTAAAGTGCCCTCCCTTCATTTTCTTTATAAATCTTTTTATACCTTTCATAATTTTTCAGTACTTTTTTAACAAAATCTCTAGTTTCTGTAAAAGGTATTTTCTGTAGGGAATTCCTATTTCCATCCCACTGACCTGTACGCATCCATTCCCGGACATTACCTCTGCCGCCATTATAAGACGCAAGCACCAAAGCAAGATTACCATTAAATTCGCTGTGCAGGTTAGAAAGGTACCAGCATCCTATCATAATATTATAATCCGGCTCAAAAAGCTTTTCTCTGCTGTAATTCACATTTAAGTTTTTAGCAGCCCATACAGCAGTCTCAGGCATAATCTGCATCAGCCCTAATGCTCCTTGCTCAGATTCTGCATAGGGATTGAATCTGCTTTCTACCTTGATAACTGCTACAACAAGCAGGGGATCCACACCAAACTGTTTAGAATATCTGCAAATTATATCTCTGTAAGGAAATGGATAAAAAAACTTCCAAAAAAAATTAATATTTACAGCAAACAATATTAAAATTAAAAAAATTATAAGTATTAAAAAAAACCGTTTTATCTCAACCAACTTCAGTATCATGCCTGCAGCTCCAAAATCCTAAAATGCTATTTAAATAATATGTAATTAACGCTTTTTCAATAACTTTAATGAAAGTTCATGCCATAAAGCAGCTACCTGCCGCTTAGTATCCTCGACATCCCCAGAATTATATATTACCCTATCAGCTCTCAGGACCTTCTGCTCTGGAGGCAGCTGCGCTGCTATCCTTTTCTCAGCTTCTTCCTCAGTAAGGCCATCGCGTTTTATCAGCCTTTCAATTTGCTGTTTTTTATTTGCCCAAACCACCCAAACTTCATCTACCATTTCGTGCATTTCCATTTCAAACAAGAGTGCTGCTTCAACAACAACCACAGTTACTCCATCATTTTTATATTTTTCTAGAATTTCCCTAACCCTTTCCCGAATACGATAATGAGTAATTCTATTTAAAACTTTAAGCTTTTTTGGATCACTGAAAACCATTTTTCCCAGTTTTTTTCTATCAATTTTTCCATTGTCCATTAAAATATCTCTACCAAAATATTCAACTATCTCTCTATATGCAGGCTCATTCGGTTTAATAATTTCATGGCCTACTTTATCAACATCCAAAACCACTGCACCTAATTCAGCCAAAATACTTGAAACCAAACTTTTTCCCGATGCAATCCCCCCTGTTAACCCTATTACATACAAAAACCCTCACCTCATTTCTGACAGTGGGGACAAAAATGCGCTGTGCGTCCTCCTATTTTTGTGCATGCTATTACAGAATCACACCGCGCACATTTTTTTTCTTTTCTTCCATATACTTTGAGACGATGTTGATAGCCCCCCTTTTCCCCTTCACCATCAACATAATCCCTTATGGAAGTGCCATTATATTCAATTGCTTCACTTAAAACTTTTACTATACCATCATGCAGAGTACAAACTTCATCAAAACTAAGGGAGCTGGTAATTCTTTCTGGATGAATTCCAGCATAAAAAAGTATTTCATCGGAATAAATATTCCCTATACCGCATATAAAGCTCTGATTCATAAGTACCTGCTTAATTTTCCCATTCTTTGATTTTAGAAATTGATACAGCTTATCTTTGGTTATCTCATTAGAAAAGGGCTCATAACCCAATTTTAAAATTTCTTTAGCATTCTCAATTTCTGAAGTTTTAATCAAGGAAATGCTGCCGAATTTTCTTACATCACGAAACCTCAATTGTGCACCGCTGTTCAACTTAAAAACAATATGGGTATGCTTATCACAGGGAATTAGGAAATTTTCATCCATATATAAAAGCTGACCCGTCATTCTAAAGCTTATTAACATTGAAAATCCGTTATCCAAATCGATTATAAGATATTTTCCCCGCCTTCTTAATTTTTTGATAAGACCACCTTCAACACCAATAATAAATTCAATGACAGGGGGATATTTGATTATGTGAGGATAAAAAACCTCTGCACTTTCTATTCTTCTACCTATAATTTTGGGCTCCAAAGTTCTTCTTATGGTCTCCACTTCAGGTAACTCAGGCATTAAACAGCTCTCCCCGCTAAAAACCTCATTCTATAATTCTAACGGTTCCATATCATACCAATTTTTTCCATACTTTAAATCCACAACTAAGGGAACCCTCAGGTTGTAAGCTCCTTCCATTTCCCTTTTTATCATTACAGCTGCATCCTGTAGATCCTCTTCTGCAACTTCAAAAATAAGTTCATCATGAACCTGCAGCACCATTTCGACTTTTAAGCTGCTATTTTCAATTTCTTTATCCACCCTGAGCATAGCCAACTTGATTATATCCGCAGCACTACCCTGAATGGGAGTATTGATTGCTGTACGTTCTCCAAACCCCCTAACATTTCTGTTTGTACTGAACAATTCTGGAATATATCGACGCCTGTTGAGAATAGTGGTAACATATCCTTTTTCCCTTGCTTCTTCCACAATTTTTTCCATATAAGCCTTAACACCAGGATACCTCTGAAAATATTTTTCTATATATCTTTTGGCTTCCTGCCTGGATATCCCCAAATCCCTAGCAAGACCAAAATCGCTGATACCATAAATAATTCCAAAATTAACAGCTTTAGCCATTCGCCTCATATTTCTGTCTACATCTTCTATTTTTACACCAAAAACCTCGGAAGCAGTTCTAGCATGAATATCCTCACCTTTTAAAAATGCTTTCCTCAAATTTTCGTCTTCTGAAAGATGAGCCATTACCCTTAATTCAATTTGAGAATAATCAGCAGCAAGGATAAACCAGCCAGAATATTTGGGAATAAATAATTTCCTTATTTTTCTTCCTATTTCAAGCCTTACAGGAATATTTTGCAGATTTGGTTCTGCACTGCTCAGTCTTCCCGTGGCTGTAATGGTTTGGTTAAAGGTGGTGTGAATTCTTCCTGTTTTCTCATCCACCAGTTTATCCATTGCATCCAAATAAGTAGACTTAAGTTTCATTAACTGCCTGTAATATAATATCTTTGCTGCAATTTCATGATATTGGGCAAGCTCTTCAAGAACAGCAGCATCTGTGGAATACCCTGTTTTGGTACGTTTGATTACGGGCAGTTTTAACTTTTCAAAAAGAATATAGGCAAGCTGTTTTGGAGAGTTTATATTAAATTCTTCCCCCGCCAATTCATAGATTTCTGAAGTTACCTCTTCAATTTTTTCTGCAAATTCCTGAGACATCTCCTTTAACCTTTCCCTATCCAAAGTCACCCCTGAAATTTCCATTTTAGCAAGTATACGGGCCAAAGGAAGCTCCAAATCATAATAAAGACTGTCCATCTGGGCTATTTTCAATCTGTCAACAAGCTCATCCCTAAGATCCATTATTAATTCCGCATAACACGCTGCTCTAATTCCGGGATTTTCAGGTTCAACAACTGTTTTGTCTAAATATTCTAAGGCTAAATACTGTATATCATAACCTGATGCAGAGGGATTTAGAAGATATGCAGCAATCATAATATCATCAGGCAAAAAATTAATATCAATGCCTTTCACTTTTAAAACAGCAATGGTCTTCTTGCTGTCATAAAGGATAATATCCAATGTATGGTTCTCAAACAAGGGTTTTAATACTTGAAGTAATTTATCCTCACTCTTTTTACCGCTATCGTTTAAGTTTAATGCATAGGATTTGCCATCAAATGAAAGACCAAAGCCAATTATCCTGGATTGAAAATAAGAGCTTCCTTCAAACACAAAATGCATTGCTGCTTTTTTACTTTTTAGGACCCCTTCAATTAATTGCGAAAGACGTTCCACATTATCAATTTCTTCCACATTTTTCTTTTCACCATTATTTTTTTCTTCCTCTTCTTCACTTAATTTCATTTCTTCTAAAACTTCTTTGGTTAATTTACGAAAATCAAGCTCATCAAAAATTTTTAGAAGCCTATCATAATCAGGCCTAGCAGTTCTGCACTCTAAAATATCTCCTTCCAATTCAAGATCTGTGCGTATCTCCGCAAGCATGCGGCTCATAAGAAGTTGCTCTTGATGCTCCTTAATATTCTTCATCAACTTTTTCGAAGGCAGTTTCGCCAGATTTTTTAAAAGATTATCAATATCTTTAAACTCTCTGATCAGCTTCAAGGCTGTTTTTTCTCCTATACCAGGAACTCCAGGAATATTGTCTGAAGCATCACCCATTAAAGCTTTAACATCTACTAACTGTTTTGGTTCTAAATTATATTTTTCTTTTATTTTTTCTATATCAAAGGTCTCTATTTGAGATATGCCTTTACGGGTCAGCATAACTTTTGTTGATGGGGAAACCAGCTGCAGAGCATCGCTATCACCAGTTACAATTATGGGTTCTAACCCTTCTTCCTCAGCCTTTTTAGCTAAAGTTCCTAAAATATCATCAGCTTCATATCCTTCATATTCGAAAATTTTTATATTTAATGCGCTTAAAATATCTTTGACCAATACAAACTGATGCCGCAGTTCGTCAGGAACTGGTTTTCTGTGGGCTTTATATTTCTCATATTCATCGTGGCGGAAGGTTCTTCCTTTATCAAAAGCTACAGCTATGTAATCAGGCTTTTCATTCTTCAACAGCTTAAAAAGCATCGTTGTAAAACCCAAAACTGCATTAGTAAAAACTCCCCCTCTGTTGCTCAATAAAGGTAGGGCGTGAAATGCTCTATGCACAAGGCTGTTTCCATCCAAAAGCATCACTTTTTTGCCCATGTTACCCCCCCTGATAAAAAGAAAAGACTATTTTATCATTTTTCTTCTTCAAATAATTTAATTCTTCAAAAGTTCGTTAAAAATAAATTTTTCCCTGCTTTTAAAATTTTCCCACCACTACAAAGTATCTCATCTTATATAAAGGCATAAAAATGCGGTACAAAATTTGGCATAAAATTTTTTGTATTTTTTTAAACATAAGTTCCTTTATTAGCATAAATCAAATATATTAATAATTAAAGAAAAAGCAGTTGTAAAATTATTATTTCAAAGAGGTGTGGTGTTTTGCTTCTTTCCCATAAAGAAATTGTCATTAGGCTCCTTGTTGCGTTAATCGTGGGCACTGTACTGGGTATTGAAAGAACTAAAGCAGGAAAACCTGCAGGGGTGAGAACCCATGCCCTGGTATGCATAACTTCAACCATGATTTCCATAGTTTCTGCATACGGATTTGGAGAATTTGTAAATGATAAAGGCATAATATCCATGGACCCAGCCCGTTTGATAGTGGGAATAATTACAGGAATAGGCTTTCTGGGGGCAGGTATTATTTGGAAAGACACCAGCCATGGAGATGTAAGAGGACTTACTACTGCAGCAAATATATGGGCATCTGCAGCTCTGGGTATTGCTATAGGTTTGGGACACTATTTCCTGGTTTTCTGCACCGTTTTGGCAATATTCATAGCTCTCCGTCTAGGCGTAGTTTTAGTTAATATCGGCCTTATAAAATACGATACAGAAGATAGAAGAAGAGTCTTTAACAGCTCCAGAGATTAAAAATGTGCTTTTGGCAGTACCATTGACTTTACCCTACAATTTTGTTATCATTTGATGTGTAATTAAAAATGTGCCGAAGTGGTGGAATTGGCAGACGCGCTGGACTCAAAATCCAGTGGGCTTAGGCCCGTGTGGGTTCGACTCCCACCTTCGGCACCAGGAATATCAAGGCTTCCGGGGTTGTGGGAATTCCCGGGGGCCTTTAAAAGTTTCTCCAGTAAGCCAATTTTAAGCCAATTGTGGGTAAAAAATTAGCAGGGGTCGCATCCCTGCTGGTGGTAAGCTAAACATTTTTATTTTTCGCCCTGTGCTTTTACAGGGCTTTTTTCTTTGTTCAGCAGGCCGTTCAATGTGGCTGCTGCTGCTGCTTCCTGCTGGCCAGGGGTTAAGTGGCTGTACAGGCCAATGGTCATTGTTATACTGCTGTGGTCCAGCCGTTCCTGCACTACCTTTGGGTGAACGCCTCTAGTTAAAAGCAGGCTTGCGTGCGTATGCCGCAGGTCATGCAACCGCACTTTCGGCAATCCTGCCTGGGCTGACCCCCAAATTTTGGACAATTAAGCCGTAACAGTTAAGCAACTTGCAGAATACCGGGTAAATACTTCATGAAATTCCCGAGGCGATAAATAATTAA
>LGEZ01000030.1 GCA_001508005.1 Clostridia bacterium 41_269 | reverse complement strand
CACCCGGTGGTAATGTGTGACCAGGAATCCCTATGTGATTGTCAAAGATCTTTTTGCTTTAGCCTATTGACTCTTCGTAGCACGTCTTTCGTGTAGACCATATCCCATTGTCTCAATTGCATTGTAAGATGTTGACATTTTATTGTCAAGTTTTGTAATTAAGGGATTGAATTTTTTGGAGCTTAGGGTTAAAATAGAAATTGAAAATATTAAATTATTTTTAAAATTTTTTAACTTAATTTTGAAAAGTTAATATTTGTTGGCAAGCCCCGGGGGAGCCTACCATGGCTGAGAAAGTACGTTTAGCGTACTGACCCCTTGAACCTGGCCGGCGGGAAACCGCTGAGCGTACTGGGTAATTCCAGCGTAGGGAGGGGCGGTGATTTAAAAAAGAAAAACAAGATTAAATCACCCGCTCTGCCGGGTGATTTTTATTTTGGGGTTGGTGGTTTATATAAAGTTCAACCTCAAAAAATAAAAAATATTTTATGGAGGGAAGAAGATGAAAGATGTCTTAAAAATCGGAGGTCAGGAGCTTGAAAGCAGGCTGTTTATTGGGACAGGGAAATTTCCTGATAACAGACTTATTCCAAAAGTAATTGAAGCTTCTGAGACGCAGGTTGTTACAATGGCTGTGAGAAGAGTTGACTTGACATCTAAAGAGGAAAATTTGCTCAATTATATTCAAAATGTAATATTACTGCCCAACACTTCTGGAGCAAGAAATGCAGGAGAGGCCATTAGAATTGCTAGGCTGGCTAAAGCGATGGGATGTGGAAATTGGATTAAAATTGAGGTTATTCCAGACAATAAGTATCTCCTTCCCGATAACGAAGAAACCATAAAAGCTACCCAGGTTTTAGCAGATGAGGGGTTTGTGGTTCTTCCTTATATGCATCCAGATCTGGTTGCTGCGAAGAAATTGGTCAAAGCAGGAGCAGCTGCTGTTATGCCTTTAGGGGCGCCTATTGGATCTAACCGTGGACTTAAAACGAAAGAAATTATAAAGATAATGATTGCAGAAATTGAAGTTCCCGTTATAGTGGATGCGGGGTTAGGCAGACCGTCCCACGCAGCAGAGGCAATGGAAATGGGAGCTGATGCGGTCCTGGTCAATACTGCCATAGCAACAGCTGATGATCCGGTAAAAATGGCTGAGGCTTTTAAGTGGGGAGTTAGAGCTGGAAGAATGGCTTATCTTTCTGGAATGGGTGCAGAAAGTGAGTTTGCCAGAGCTTCTTCTCCACTAACAGGATTTCTAAGAAACTAAATACCATTTTGGGAGGTGGTTAAAATTAGTAAAACAACTTTTTATGATGAACTTGTTAGATATCGTTCGTTCTATAAAGAAATGGAAAAAGAAAAAGATAGAATTACTCCCAGCCATATAAAGGCAGTTATTCAAAAATCTTATCTTTCGCCGTGGGATTATTTTGTGCTTCTTTCAGAAAAAGCAGAGCCTTATCTTGAAGATATGGCTCAAAAAGCCCGCAGGCTTACAATTCAGAATTTTGGAAAAGTAATTCTATTGTATACCCCCTTATATTTAGCTAATTACTGTGTTAACCAGTGTTCTTACTGCGGTTTTAACGTAAAAAACAAAATAGAAAGAACTAAACTAACTCTTGAGGAAGTGGAGAGGGAAGCAAAACTTATTTCCAGTACTGAGATGCGCCATATCTTGATTTTAACTGGAGAATCTAGAATTCATACTCCCGTTTCATATATTCGTGACTGTGTTCGTGTGCTGCGCAAATACTTTACATCCATTTCCATAGAGGTTTATCCTATGGAAACTGAGGAATATGCTGAGCTTATAAAAGAAGGTGTAGATGGGCTGACTATATATCAGGAAGTTTATGATGAAGAAGTTTATGATAGAGTTCATATTGCTGGACCCAAAAAGAACTTCAGATACAGACTAGAAGCCCCTGAAAGGGCATGTGATGCTGGAATGCGTTTTGTCAATATTGGTGCTCTTTTAGGTTTGGGAGATGACTGGCGATTTGAAGCGTTCTTTACAGGACTTCATGCTTATTATCTGCAGAATAAATATCCAGACAGTGAAATAGGAGTTGGGCTTCCACGACTTAGACCCCATATAGGTGCTCCATTTAAACCCAAACCTCTGGTAAGTGATAAAAACTTGGTTCAAATTTTGGTTGCAACCAGGCTGTTCCTTCCAAGGGCTGGAATTTCCATTACAACCCGTGAGAGTGAGTGGTTGAGAAATAATCTTCTGCCCCTTGGTGTTACAAGAATGTCAGCGGGTTCTGTTACGGCAGTAGGGGGTAGAGCTGTGGAAGAAAAAACTCCGGGTCAGTTCGAAATTGCTGATGAGAGATCAGTAAGAGAGGTTCATGAGTATCTTTTAAAGAGGGGATATCAGCCCGTATATAAAGATTGGCAGGCCATTGTATAAAAGCTTGCTGGAGGTGTATGGGTATTGCAGATAAAAGTCAATGGAGAAATTATGAGCTTTACTTCTAACATTACATTACTTCAGCTGCTTGAAAGTTTGGAAATAAATCCAGGATCGGTAGCTGTTGAACTAAACGGAGTAATTATAGACAGAGACAATTATGGAAAGACAGGATTAAATGAAGGAGATGTTGTGGAGATTGTTCGTTTTGTTGGTGGAGGATAAGAAATTTTTTTGGGGGGTATTATAAATGTCAACTCAGCTGCTTAGTGCTCGAAAGGGTCATATAACAAGGGAAATGGAAATAGTGGCAAAAAAAGAAAAAGTGGACCCCGAGTTTATAAGGGAAGGCATTGCCAAAGGAACAATTGTAATACCAGCAAACAAGAACCACAAAAATTTAGACCCTGAAGGTATTGGTGAAGGCTTAAGAACAAAGGTGAATGCAAACATAGGAAATTCTACTGCTTTTCCTGACGTGGAATATGAACTCGAAAAAATGCATACTGCCATAGAAGCAGGAGCGGATGCAGTAATGGATCTAAGCACAGGTCCAAACATTGATGAATGCAGAAAAAGAATAATAGAAAATTCAAAAGTTGCAGTGGGTACGGTTCCCATTTATCAGGCTGCTGTTGAGGCGTTGGAGAAATATGGAAGTATTGTTAAAATGACTGAAGAGAGTTTGTTTGAAGTAATAGAAAAACATGCTCAAGATGGAGTTGATTTTATAACTGTTCACTGCGGAATAACCCAAGAAGTTATTTCCAGGCTGAAAAATCAGGGTAGAATTACGGATATTGTAAGCAGAGGAGGTTCTTTTATTACCGGCTGGATGCTCTACCATGAAAAAGAAAATCCCCTTTATTCTCAATATGACCGATTGCTGGATATTTGTTTAAAATATGATGTTACCTTGAGTTTGGGGGATGGCCTAAGGCCTGGATGTTTAGCTGATGCCACTGATAGGGCTCAAATTCAAGAACTCATAGTGCTTGGTGAATTGGTTGATCGGGCTAGAGAAGCAGGAGTACAGGCTATGGTAGAAGGACCCGGTCATGTCCCCTTGGATCAAATTGAAGCCAACATCAAGCTTCAAAAACAATTATGCAGAAAAGCACCTTTTTATGTGCTTGGCCCTCTGGTAACGGATATTGCTCCAGGTTATGATCATATAGTTTCAGCTATTGGGGGAGCGCTTGCCGCAGCTGCAGGAGCTGATTTCTTATGTTATGTAACTCCTGCAGAACATCTGGGACTGCCAACAAAAGAAGATGTGCGGGAAGGAGTTATAGCAGCAAGAATTGCAGGGCATGCAGCAGATATAGTTAAAGGCATAAAAGGGGCATGGGAGCATGATCTGGCCATGGCAGCAGCCAGGAAAAATCTTGACTGGAATAAGCAAATTGAGTTATCCATAGATCCGGCAAAGGCTGAACAGTATAGAAAAAATAGAAATGAAGATGATGTTGAGGAATGCTCCATGTGCGGCAAATATTGTGCTATGAAGGTAATATCCAGTTTTTTGGGTACCACTACTAAAGCCTGCTGAATTGGATTTTTGCTTCATATTTATAAAACATATCTTAATTTAAAACCGAGCATAAAATTAAAATGCCCGGTTTCTTTTTTTTTTTTTTTTTTTTTTTTTTTTTTTTTTTTTTTTTTTTTTTTTTTTTTTTTTTTTTTTTTTTTTTTTTTTTTTTTTTTTTTT
>LGEZ01000029.1 GCA_001508005.1 Clostridia bacterium 41_269 | reverse complement strand
AATTTGATCCGCTGGGCGTTAATGTTACAGTGAATTGAGCTATTGGTTTGCGGTGAACATACAAAGTCTTTCCCACTAAAGGTTTTAAGCTCCATAGTCTGTATTCGTCAAACCTGTCATCATCTTTTGGATTATCTCTTGCTATGAACTCGACATCAAATTTTCCTACTTTATCAAATACTGTTACAGGCCCAGGTAATGGATGGTTGTGGTATGGAGCCAGTCCAAGGGTATTTTCAAAATAATTGGGATCATGCTGGTATGTCCATTGCTCTGAGTGTTTCGGATCGTTTTCGGAATCTTCGTAGTAAGTTTGATAGTATACTTCTTCCTTTAAGAGAACATAATCTGTTATGGGTGGATAAAGGCTGTTTATCTTGTTGATTATATAATCTGTTAACTGCTGCATTGTCGTGTTACGATTGCTGTTTAAAATAAATGTTCCATTGCTGTCATTGATGTTGATTACATTAATTGCTTGCGCTTGGTTAGCTGAGCTTCCTAGTACGCAGAAATCTATTCTATCGCTTAACAATCTTGAATAGATATAAGCTGCTTTAGCTGGATCGTTAAATTCTGGATACGGTGCCGCACTGATATTAACCAAAAATCTGGCAGAGTTTTCCCGCCAAAGAGAAGAATTTTTTAAGACTTCGTCTAGTGTTACTCCTGCAGTAGTTTTAAGTGTGAAATTTTGAAACTGAATATAACTTCTTGCACCGCAACCGTGGGAACTATTAGCTGCTGCTACACCATAACCAGTACCTGCTGCTTGAGGACAATTTACTGTTGTTAGAAGTGCTCCATCTTCATAGATTTCCAAAGTTGGAGCCTTGTAAATCATCTTGAAACTTTTCTGCAATGAAAAACTGCGAGTATTTACATACGCAACTTGCTGCCCCCCAAATGAAGATGGATTTCTGTTAGCTGCAACGTTCCCTGCTCCGTTTCTAGTCAAGACGGTATGATTATTACCTGAAAAATAGTAGACGCCTACAGCATTATGCCACATTAATGCAATGTATCCTTTAAAACCATTAGTATCATTGGCTCCAAATATGAATCCTGGAATTACAGTTGCACAAGCATTGTATCCAGTCATATCAATATTAAAAGTGAATTCTCTTACCGCATTTAAACCATCATCATAGTACAAGTGGTCAATAGGTGCTTCACTGCCATAACCTCTATACCTATAGCTGTTACCGTCTACGCTGAATTGACCATCGCCAGTACCTAGTCCTGTTCCATATAAGTTATATACCTTCCAAGGAAAATTTGTTTGTGAGGTAATTGTGCTAGTTTGTACTGAACTAATCTTATAATCCACAGAATTTTCGTTTAGTGCTGGCTTCAAATACTGATTAATCAACCCATCAAGATTTTGAGCAATAGTTGCATCAAAAACAGTTTGTGGCATATCTTTAATTGCAAAGTAATCAATATGAAGATCACCGTTCCCGCCTGTTTTTACTTCAACGGTATGTGTTGTATTCGGTAAATTAGTTATTTCGCAAGCATAGTGCCCTTGTCCCCTTGTATTCTGACTTCCGTAAAATACACCGTCCACATAGACATCTATATAACCATCATTGTGATCGCAATCATTGAGCTGAACATATACTGCCCTGCCTGCTTTACTGAAAGTCGCTTTGATACTTCCATTAGACATCCAAACAACATTACCAGCAGGGTTAAGATGCCATGTACCAGACTTTATCGCTGAACTGCTTTCGGCCTCAATAACTTGAGTGAATTGTGCACGATCATAATATTGATTACTCCATGTCATGCTGGGCATTGCTTCTATATTGCCTACTGTAAAAATTATATCCGCCTTCTTCTTCCGTATTAAGTCAAAGCTAACAACCGGGCGCAGGTTGGATACTTCACTTCTTTTATCATCTACTGCTTTATCCGCTGTATTATCACTTCTCACATCTTCTGGGGTCAAAAATTCTTCCAGGGTTTCTTCTCCGAATTCTTCATAAACCTCTAGCTCGAACAGGTACTTGCCGACCTCCGTGGTCCTCAATTCGGGCGTCATTTCGTTTCCATCGCTCAATACCTGCCATGTTTCATCTTCAAAGCTGCCGTCATTGTCCGAATCGTACTTGTATTTCCACACCCTGCGGGAAATAGTGTCGCCGTCCGTCGTGTAGGAAGCGTCCCTGGGGCTTATTACTGCGTAGTATTCAGCGTTTTCATCTCCTGGGGTATCCGTATATTCACGGAGAACGACGGAATCTACCCAGAAGTCAGCTACAGGGGGTTCGTCGGGGTATATCGTGTAGGTTTGCTCATACCACTCCGACCAGTTCCCAGCCGTGTTGTGTACCCGCAATCTTACTTTGTAATCCCCTGGGGTTTTGAATAGAGCGTAGATTGTCTGATCCGTTAGATTGCCCTTAATCTTTATTGCTTCCTGCGTTGCTCCGTTTCCTACAGGCTCTATTACCCATTCTCTTGTGTCTATAGTGTACCTTGACGGGCTTATTCCCTGCTCTATGAATGTCAGCTTGCGGTTCTGTTTGTAAACGCCTTGATCTGTGAAAAATGCTTTGGGAATTGCAGGTGTTATTTCAATCTGTTCTGTATCTGTGGCTTCTCCGCCATAGTTATCTATGACTTTCAATGTTATGGTATATGTTCCAGGTACGTCAAAATAAACCGTGCTTTTTTCTCCTGAAAGCGTTCCTACCATACCGTTAGATGGTTCAACGCTCCATATCATATCGACTATTTCTCCATCAGGATCGGAAGACAGGCTTTCAATTGTTATATCTTCCCCCTGCATGGCCGTTTCGGGCATTGATATTCTAGCCTTTGGAGCTTCGTTCACTACCTCAATTTCTTTCTCGTAGCTGTCGCTGTCCCCAAAATCATCTGTAACGGTTAATTCAACGGTGTATGTGCCCAATTTGGAAAAGACTAATGTTCCTCCGTCATCTCCCAGGTTGTTTGTTACGCCGTCTTCAGGAGAAATATCCCATTCAACCTCTACTATTTCACCATCGGAATCGTATGATGTGTTGGTTACCTGCACCTCTTTGCCTGGGCCTGTTACAGACGGCATCTTAAACTTTGCTACTGGAGGATTGTTTTCGGGCGTAGGAGGTGGAGGTGGGGGTTCAGGTTCTGATTTTCCTACATAGATCTTTTTGGATTCTGAGTCTGTCGCTCCATCATCATCCGTTACGGTTAATTTTATCGTATACGTTCCTGCCTGATTAAAGGTTAAAGTTCCTCCGCTGCTGCCTGAAAGTGTGCCTGAATAGGTGCTGGGACTTACTTCCCACTTCCAGTTGACTATCTTTCCGTCCCTGTCGTAGGATTGATCCGTTATCCTGACGCTTTCTCCTACTTCTGCACTTGACGGCATGTCAAAGTCCGCAACAGGAGGGTAATTGCCATCGGACGGCGGTTCTGGTTCGGGCGGTGTGGCTTGAGCTTTGACCGTTACCTCTTTTTCGACTGTTGTTGTCCTTCCTACTCCATCTGTTACTTCAAGGACAAGGGTATACTCTCCAGCTTTGTTAAAGGTGTACGAAGCCTGTTCCGAAAAACTTTTGCTTTTCTTTCCTTCTTTAACTGTGTCGTCTTCTATTTTGAGTACATAGGAAATGTCCTGCGGGCAGGATTTATGGACGTTTGAGGTACCGCTAATGCTGATTTTAACGCTTTCTCCTGCTTTGATAGTAGAGGGAAGGCTGATGTTGGCTGTCGGGTACGGAGTGGTTAGAACGTCTATTTGGCCCTGTTCGTATCTTGTTACAACGCCCCCGCAGAGTTTTGCAAGATGTCGAATGTATATTCTGTCCTGAGAACCAGAATTCCATGAAATTTTGACTTTATATTCTTCAGCTTCTTCCGCCACCCAATCGGGATTTCCGTTGAGTTCTTTTGCCACTTTTTCGATGTCACCGTACTTGACGAAATTGTAGCCATAACCTCCGCCGTTTTCGAATGTGTTTATGTGTACTGTTCTACCTGATCCCGATTTTGCTCCTGTGATAGTTACCCTCCAAGTACCAAGATAATATCCCCCCGGTGCGTCATCAAAGCCATACAATCTAACAAAGGTTCCTGTCGAACACGGTAGCCCCGAATCCGACCACGCATAGACTGGCACAGCATTAAACAGCATCATTACTGTCAAGAACAATGCAGTGAAAAATGTTACCCTTCTTCCTGTTCTCATTTCCGGCTGATCTTCACCCCCAAAATATTCAATTTTCGTTAAAAGAGCAGAAAATCAAATCAAATCAATACACACCACCTCCCGTAAAAAGGGTTTCTAAAATAAAAAAAGCCCGTCTCAATGACGGGCTTTTCAGACTGTCGACAAAACCGCTTTTATGCTGTAAGGCATAGAAGCGGTTTTTATTATAACATCACATAAATTATTAAATAAATTGGTTA
>LGEZ01000009.1 GCA_001508005.1 Clostridia bacterium 41_269 | reverse complement strand
GCAATGCTGTTTACGGCCGCGGCTATACCAGGTTCTTCTTCTGCTTTGCCAACTGCTGTGTAGGCAGCGGCATTTACAATTAAATTAGGTCTAATTTCTCGCACTGTCCTCCGTATTTCTTTATCAAATGTCAAATCCAATTCTTTTCGCTCTAAGGCTATCACTTCACCCAACGGTGCTAAGGTCCGCTGGAGTTCCCACCCAATCTGTCCGTTCTTTCCCAATAACAGTATCTTCATACTAATCCTCCATTTTGAATGGACTGTCAGGTGTGTCTTCATGTCTAATTTCATCAACTGGTTCCTTTTTACCCCAGCCCATATAAAGCTTATCTGGGTAATTGATAACCATTCCCCGCTCTAATTTGGAAATGTTTTTGTAACCATGGACTACACCGGGTGGAATAACAACAGTAACGGGATTATCCTGCCCAGCATAAAACTGCATATAATTGCCATACGTTTTGCTGTCTTTTCTGTTGTCCCACAGTTTGATTAAAAAGTTTCCCGGTCCAATAAAGGAAAAGATGTCTGTTTGGTACTTGTGTTCATGGGGCCCACGGCTAACACCGGGTTCGGTATAGGAAACATAGCTCATTACTGGCTTTAAACTCTCTGGTAGTTCGTCAATCCTGAAGGTTTCCGTCAAGAATCCCCTTTTGTCTACGTGTTTGGTCAGCTTTTTGATAATAACTCCATCAATTGATCCTTTGGTCCATTCCATGGGTCATAACCCCTTTTCAAGCAGTACTGTTAAATAGTCCCTGTAACTATTTTGAGGCATCTCTTCAATCAAAGCCGCAAATTGCTCCTTGTTTATATATCCCATCCTATACGCTACTTCCTCAATGCATGAAATTTTCAGCCCCTGTCTCTTTTCTATTGTGGCGATAAAATTAGCTGCATCCAACAAACTCTCGGGGGTACCAGTATCCAGCCAGGCTATACCCCTGCCGATTAGTTCCACTTTCAATTTCCCCCGCCTTAGATATTCCATGTTTACATCGGTTATCTCAAGTTCTCCGCGGGCCGATGGCTTTAAGCTCCTTGCTATTTGTACCACCTGATTATCATAAAAGTATATTCCCGGGACTACATAGTTTGATTTAGGATTCTCTGGCTTTTCTTCAATGCTAAGCACCTTTCCCTTTTCGTCAAACTCAATAACCCCATAACGCTGCGGGTCTTTAACCCAGTAACCGAAAATTACTGCTCCTTCTTTCAACTGCGCAGCTTTTCTGAGGACTTCAGGTAATCCGTGGCCATAAAAGATATTATCACCAAGTATTAAACATACGTTATCTTTTTCTATGAATTCCTCGCCAATTATAAAAGCCTGGGCTATACCCTCCGGCCTCTCCTGAACTTTATAAGAAAAATTCATACCTATCCTATGCCCGTCCCCCAAAATAGCTTCATATTTCGGAGTATCTTCGGGTGTGGAAATAATTAATATATCTCTAATACCTGCCAGCATAAGAGTGGACAGCGGGTAATAAATCATCGGCTTATCATAAACAGGTAGCAATTGTTTACTTATTACAGAAGTGCTTGGGTATAGTCTTGTACCCGAACCCCCGGCTAATATTATTCCTTTCATGATAACACCCTTCCATAAGATATTTTTAACCCGCTGCTCTGTTACCGTAATTCTCTTCCATCCACTTCCGGTATTCTCCAGTTTTCACGCTCTCCACCCATTCTTTATTGTTTAAGTACCATCTGACAGTTTTTCTCAAACCGCTTTCAAACGTTTCTTTTGGCTGCCAGCCAAGTTCTTTCTTAATTTTTGTTGAATCTATTGCATAACGCAGGTCATGACCCGGCCTATCCTTAACAAAAGTAATAAGTTTTTTAAAATCCATCGGGTCTTTATCAAGCTCTTCGGCCAATAATTCACATATTTTGTTGACAACATCGATATTTCTCCGCTCATTATTGCTGCCGATATTATACGTCTCTCCTATTTTCCCTTTTTGAATTACTATCCAAATCGCTTCACAGTGGTCTTCTACATAGAGCCAATCCCTTACATTTTCTCCTGTGCCATAAACAGGCAGGGGCTTACCTTCTAAAGCATTTAATATCATCAAAGGTATTAATTTTTCAGGAAACTGATATGGCCCATAATTATTTGAGCAGTTTGTAATTTTTACCGGAAGCCCATATGTACGAAAGTAAGCTCTCACCAAATGGTCGCTTGAAGCTTTAGAAGCCGAATAGGGACTACTTGGGTCGTAACGAGAATCTTCCGTAAAATAGCCGGTTTTTCCCAGGGAGCCGTATACCTCATCGGTGCTCACATGGTGAAACAATTTTCCGTCATAGCTTTTCCAGTATTTACGACACGCTTCAAGAAGGTTAAATGTTCCGACAATATTTGTCTGGATAAATTCAGCAGGCCCTACAATGCTCCTGTCAACGTGGCTTTCTGCTGCAAAGTGAACAACTATATCAGGCTCATATTTCTTGAATATTTCTTCAACCTGATTGAAATCAGCAATATCACCCTGCTCAAATTTATAATTGGGCAGGTTTTCTATTGCCCTTAAATTAAGAAGATTTGCGGCATATGTGAGTTTATCAAAATTGATAAAAATACAATGCGGATATTTTGGAACAAAAAGGTTTAAAAAATTAGAGCCTATAAACCCTGCTCCACCGGTAACCAGTATTTTCACATTATTAGTCCCCTTTAACTAAAGTTTTTAAATACCCTTCAAAATCTTTACTTATATCCTTTCGGTCTAAAGCAAACTCAACAGTAGCTATCAAGTACCCCAGCTTATCGCCTACATCATACCGCTTGCCTTTAAATATGTAGGCAAACATGGATTGCTTCTTCCTCAGTTCCTTTAGTGCATCGGTAAGCTGGACTTCACCGCCCGTGCCGGGCTGTGTTTTTTCAAGAGCTTCAAAAATTTCCGGAGTCAGAATGTATCTTCCCATGATTGCGAGGTTTGAAGGAGCTTCTTCGGGTTTTGGTTTTTCTATTAAGTCCTCGATTTCAAGGACGCCATTTCTGTTTACATCCATCACTTTTACGATACCGTAGCGGCTTACTTCTTCTTTTTTAACCTCTTGAACCCCGAGGATTGAAACCTGGTATCTTTCATACACGTTTATCAATTGTTTTAAACATGGCACTTCTGAGCGGACGATGTCGTCACCAAGAAGGACGGCAAAGGGTTCATTGCCGATGAATTTCCTTGCGCAGTATATTGCATGGCCCAATCCTTTGGGCTCTTTCTGTCTTATGTAATGGATGTCGGCCATATTGGAAATTTCCCGGACCATTTTTAGAAGCTCGCCGTTGCCCTTTTCTTCAAGGAGAAGCTCCAGCTCCACAGCCCTGTCGAAATGGTCCTCAATAGCCCTTTTGCCCCGGCCGGTGATGATTAGAATATCCTCAATACCTGAGGCTACCGCTTCTTCCACTATATACTGGATTGCAGGCTTGTCCACTATGGGAAGCATTTCTTTTGGCTGAGCTTTGGTAGCTGGAAGAAATCTGGTTCCCAGTCCTGCTGCGGGAATTACCGCTTTTGTTATTTTCATTGGTATCTTCCTCCAAAGTATGTACGGCCCTTCTAATACTACATAGACAGTTACTACAAAATTTTACAAAATCCTCCCTTTTTTTATATTGTTCGTTGAAAAATACTAAAGAGAGAATTGCATTTGTTCTTGGTATACCTTACGTTATAGGAAGGACCCGTTTATATGCCGAAGTTAATATTCTAACTGGGGGTATGGGTATGGCTGAACTTCGTGAGGTAATAACCAGAAGGCGCAGTGTGCAAAAGTACAAAAAGGAGCTTATACCTAGAGAAGACATTGAAGAAATTATTAAGCTGGCTGTTTGAGCGCCCAGCGCCATCAACAGGCAGATGTGGCGTTTTGTGGTAATAACTGATCAATCCATAAAAGATCAGATAGCGGAAATAATTTCTAAAAAGCCTGACGAGATTCCTGAGGTTTTTGGAGCTGAAAACAACAAAGAAGTGCTGGATGGGGTAAAGTGGTTCAGCACTTTCTTTAAGGACGCCCTTGCTGTGATCGCAGTGTTCTACATACTCGATGAGGGTAAATCCTGGCAGAAGGCTCTGGATAAAGGCTGGCCGGAAGAAAAAATCAGAAGGCAGGATTTTTTGAAAAGCCTGCCTTTTTGTTTTAAAACTTTTTTGATTTTATTTGGGCTTAGTTTCTCCCCTTTTTATTTTTCCCCCGGGATGCTTTTGGACCTCCTCTTCCTCTTATGAAGGGTTTTGTGGAAAAAATGAAAGCGCTTTTAAAGCTTAAAATTCTTTTTTTTAAAGGGATGGTAAGCCAGGGCACCCAGAAGTATAAGCCCCACTGCTCCTTCAATGGGGAAAAGGGTATTGACAAGGTTGGAAAAACCGAATCTTGCCAGGATCAGGGCAAAAATGCTTGCTATTGTAACAAAAATCTTATAATTTCTGCTGTCGGGTTCCGTAAGCCTGGAGCCGAAGCCGTACAGGCTTGATACTGCGGTAGTGTAAACCTCTGCCAGGAGTATAATGCTGTAGATACTCCGAAACAGAGGAGAAATATCCCCGGCAATGGCTATCATGGGCACTTCAAAAGCTGTTATTCCGGGAGCCTTGGCCAGAAGCCCTGCAGTTATGGCTGCCGCACCAAGCCCCAGCCCCAGACCCCCTAAAAGGGCACCTTTACGCAGGTTTTCCACAGCAGCAAGAGCCCCCACGGGAGCAAGCACGGGGATGGCAAGGATAATGTTGTAGGAGCTGTATAGTATGCCCGATATGGGCCAAAGGGACACGGCTGCCGAACGGGGCCTGAAAAAATCAAGGTTTCCCACTAAAGTTGAGAAATTAAAGAAAACGGTCAGTATGCTCAGGAGCAGTACGGAGCCCAAAAGGAAGGGCGCTACAAAACTGATGGAATCTATTACCCTTTTCAGCCCCAAAAGTACAGTTCCCAGGGTTAATACGGACATTATGATGTTCCCCCATAGGGCAGGCTTTCCAAACTGCTCCATAAATATGGCCCCGGCACCGGCATTCATTACAACCACAAATCCAAAGAGGAAGAAAACTGTGATCATATCAATTACTCTGCCTAAAAGCCTACCCCCTGCTTCCTCCACCACCGGGCGGAAAGATTTGGCTTTGAGCTGATTTCCCAGCTCCAAAATTATCATGCCGAATATTATAAATAAAACCGTTGAAACGATGACGGCCGCAAAACCCCACAGGCCGAAATAACCGAAGAACTGAAGCACTTCCTGTCCCGAAGCAAAGCCGGCACCAACAACGGCGCCCACGTATACGGATGCTACGGTAAATGCAGAAAGCTTCTTTTCCACGGTTTCCACTCCAAAGGATTTTCTGTACAAAATTATTTTTTCCCTAAAGTTTAAGGGCCACACCAGGGTAAATATGCCACTATAAAAATAAAAAACCCTGGGCTGCCCAGGGTGAAATAAAAAAGACTTTTACAACAAAACATCCGGGCAGAAGAGCTTTTCCCCCTCCAATAACCTTTAAATTATCACTGCGCCTGCCGCCTTTCTCAATAAGTGGGCTTACCTCTTCTACCCGGTTTAAAAGTTGTAGATTTTTATTTACTAATACTATTATTCCATTTGGTATACCAAAATTCCTTTTTCTTTTATAATTTTTTTAATGCCCTTCGGCAGATTCTTCCTTTAAAGATGTGCTGGTCCAGTATTCCCAGAAAAATGCCGCAAATACGCCCATCATAAGACCCAGGACCGCTGCAACGGCGATGTTGAGCATCTTTTTGGGCTTTATGGGTTCTGTGGGTTGAGATGCAGGTATTACGAGGGAAACGGGATATTCGTTTTCTGCTATGGATTTTATAATTCCTATCTCTTCATATTTTTTTATAATACCCGTACGGATCTCTTTTAAGGTTTCATTCTGAGCAGAACTTTCCTGTCCCAATTCAGCGCTAGAAGAAGCTGTGTCAATTTTCTCAAGGCTCTCCTTTAGGGACTGCTGGGTTTTTTCAAGCTCCCGGCAGGTAATTTCTGCAAGATATCGGGGCAGAGCTTTGGCGGCTCCGTCGGCAATGGCTTTGGCTTCTTTTGGGGTGCTTCCCGTGGCTGTGATTTTGAACGTGTTTGCAGTATTATTGCTGCCGCTGCTCTCTCCATTTTCCAGCTGTATTCTGCCCAGAAGAGAAGAAGGTTCTATTTTAAGCCCTGATTCTTCTGCAGCCATGGCCAAAAATTCAGGGTCCTTTACTGCTTCCTGGATAACTTCCATGGGTATTTCCCCTCTTACGGTCAAGTCCCTATACTTTCCCTGCTCAAGGATAATAAGCCGTTCTCCTTCCCCTTCGGGGAGGGTCACAGGAACCTGTATGGTCAGTTCAGGATTCCTTTTCATAACGGCCTGGGCCTGGTAGACTTCAGAAAGGACAAAAAAGCTTATGACTGCCGCCGCAGCCACGGCTGCCGCTGTTATGCCTATTATAAGCCATCTGCGTTTCAGCAGCACTTCTATAAGCTCCCGCAGGGAAATTTCTTCTTCCATGTTATCATCCCTTTCCATAAGCGCAATTTTATCACTTAAGGGAAATGTATTCGACTGTTTTCTGCAAAAACCTTCCAAAAAAGGAGCAACTTAAGATTTTTTGGTGTCTTCATAAACCCTATTTACAAGGTAGATCAGCGGGGCGGTGCCGAAGATCATAGAAGTGGCGGCGGCAACGATGCCTGAATCGTTTACCAGCAGGGCAAAGCCGCTTCCCACCAGAATCCCCAGAAGACCTTTAAAAATATAGGGGTAATTTTCCCTGACTTTGTTCATGAGCCCCACGGGTCTGTAGAAAGCCACTGCCAGGGCTCCAAGGAGAGCCAAAAACAACCTGCTCCAGATGGTAAACCTGATAAGCTTTAAATTCATGTTTACCTTCCGGTATATTATGTCCCAGGCTGCGGGCCATCCCCCTTCCATTACCATGCTCACAGCCCTGCCCAGGTGGGACTGGGCTTCCACACTTCTCGACATGTCAATCACTGCAAGGAGCGCAACGGAAGCTGCAACTGCCCCTGCAACTGCTGCAATTTGACGGAAGCCAATCCTCACGTCCATGAGGAACAAAAAGGTAAAAAGGTATCCCGCAGCAACAGCAATGGTTCCCCCCACATTGCTTCCAAATTTGGGATGCCCCGTCAGCAGAAGGGCTAGGAAAAAGAACAGCGCCGTAAAGATCCTTACCCCCAGGGGAGGGGCCCCCCTGTACTTTTCCCATAATGAAGCTGCACCGATTATAGAAGCACCTAAAAGCACTCCCATGTATTCATTTCCCAGGCCGTAATATCTTGCCCCCGACATGGCATCAAAGCCCAGGGTTGAATAGGTCATTAAAGGGGAACCTGCCAGCACATCAAGGAGCACTGCCAGTGATGTTGCCATACCGATAAACATAAACAGATTTACATCTTCCTTTTTCCAGCATGAATAGGCAGCTGAAACCACAATAAAGGCTATGAGCGCTGCCCCCAAAGCGTACAGAGGTAGGGGGAGGAATTTAAATATGGATACCAAAAGCAGGGCTAAGGGTACAGCCATAAGCCATAAAAGCAGAGGCCTTGTTATGTGAAGAAGTCCGGGATTTAAAAGAAGGATTGCCATAATTAAAAGCATGATTATGATCTGAAGTACAACGTACCCTTTGACAAGGATGGGGCGGGCAGTGTAAACAAATACATGGCTGCGGTTTACTTCGGAAAGGATTTCCAGCGCATTTTCAGCTTTTAAAACTTCCATGGGACGCCCCGTCATTTCCGCAGGCACAGGTACCCCAAAATAATTTAAAAGAGTGGGAGCAACGTCTGCATTGGATACAATTCCGTTTCTCCTTGTGGTGCCAGAAGTGAGAATTCCTTTCCCTCCGATGTCTCCGTACATTATGATAGGTGTAAATAGACTGCTGTTTTTGATATCTTCCTTTGAAGGGCATGGGGATACAACTAAAAGAAGGGTGTTCTCAGAATTTATGTTTTTAAGAAGACTTCCCATGAATGCGTCGGCTCTTTTTACGGCTTCAGCCCTTGCCTTTTTTACAGCTTCGGGGAGCGCCCTGTCCGAAATGAGATCTATTCTGTACAAATCCCCCGTTTCAACCACAGTAAGGTCCGCCGCTGGATAAATTTTCTTAAAGGTTTCCAAAAGGCTGCTGTAATTGGTCCTGTAAAGGGACAGACTGTCAGGCTTCCACTCAATCATGCTTCTGCTGACATCCCCAAAATCAACCCTTCCCCACCTGTCCATGGCTATGGTGGCTGCTTCTCTGTGAAATTCGCCCATAATATCTGCATTTCCCAGCACAGCAGTTTTTAAACCATGGGCGTGGAGCTGTTCCCCCAAGAGACCCGGTTCCCCAGTGATGCCGGCATTTTCAATGCTGTACTTTATTCCTGGTAATCCCATGCATACCACGCCTTGTTCCGGGGCTTTCTTCCCTATTCTTGCCTCATACTGTCTGGAAATGGGAATATTTTCAATAACGCTTTTTGTATTAAAAGAAAAAGCAGCAGCATCATCTGACAATAAAAGCTTACCGGCCCCTATGGTGGCATAGGTATTGGCAGTATCCCTGATTCCAGCTGTCTTCGTATTCATTAAGCCCAGAGCGCCTTCCTTAATCATCCTGTTTAAATTTGGCGTATGCTCAGGGGAAATGTCTTTGAGGGATAATCTGTCCATTACCACAATAACGGCTTTCCTGCTAGACTTTCTTTCAGTATCCACTCCTTCTGTCCATGCAGGCAGCACTAAAAATAAGACTGCGGCAATTGCTGCAGCAGAAATAAAAAGGGTTAAAAAGCTGCTTTTTTTAACTTTAAAAAATTTTGTCACTTTAAACACCGCTTTCCATTTTGAAAACAATTAAAAACAATTATAAAAATTCATCTGCTCATTTTTGAATCCTGCGTTAATGATAAAAAATCTTTGCCCAAAGTTCAATGGGTAAAGGCAGGTTTTAAAGCTATACCCTTTTGTTTCAGGCAGTGCAGATAAATTTCTTCGATTTTTCTCACCATAGTATCCTGACTGAATTTTTCCTCTATTAAATCCCTGGCGTTGTTGCCCAGCTTCTCAGCCTTGTAAGGATTTTCCATTAATTCCAGCACTGCACGGGCAAGGGAATGGGAATTTACATGCGGGACCAGAATGCCTGTCCGATTGTGGGATATAATTTCAGGTATTCCTCCCACGGCAAAAGCCACCACGGGCCTTCGGGCAGCCATTGCTTCAAGGACTGCAATGGACTGCCCTTCCATCAGAGAAGGCATCACAAATATGTTTATTACGGGAAGTATACCGTGAAAATCCCTTCTGTAACCTAAGAATTTAATATTGGGATAAAGGGATAGAGACTTTGCTCTTCTTTCAAGCTTGGTGCGCTCCGGTCCGTCCCCCAGCACAACGAATTGTGTACAGGGAAACCTCTTCTTTATTTCCACAGCTGCTTCAATAAAGTATGATACTCCTTTAGAAGGAATCAGCCTTACAGCGGTTCCCACCACCGGAGCATAGGGGTCAAGGCCCAGTTCCTTTTTTTTCTCCATACAGTCAAGGATAACATTAAAGTCATTTAAGGTCTATGCCGTTGTATACAGTGGTTATTTTTTCCTCTGGAATGAAATCTATTCTATTTACCTCCTCTGCCAGGGCTTTGGAAACTGTTATATACATATCCGTAAAGCGGCAGTAAAGCCGCTCCATTAGGGAGCAGGCTTTTTTCTGCCAATGGGGGGAATCTCCTTTGTAAATGAAGTTGTGTACGGTATATATAACAACGGGCACCCCAGAAAGGAGAGCGGCGGTTCTGCCCACAAAACCAGCCCTAGCACCGTGGACGTGAAGAAGAGGTATGCTGTTTCTGCGGATTATTTTTACAAGCTGAACCACTGCTTTTATGTCAGAAATAAGATCGGGTCTTGCATAAAAGTCTACAGGGTATATTTCAATTTCTTCTGTTAGGACCTTTCTATCAACAACCATGTTTTTGGGAAGGGCGGCCATGGGGCGAAAGATCTTTTTATTCAATTTTTTTAAAAGGGCAAACACGTGGGTGCGCATACCTCCTTCTGCCGGCCGCATTACGTGCAGTACTTTGATTTCAGACAATGGGAAACTCCTCCTGAAACTTGAGGGCTTACTGCAAAAGCTCAGCTTAAGCCCGTTTTTTAATAATTATTTCCTTCTGGGCAAAATAAAAATTCAAAAATAAAAAAAACACCCCAAAAAGGGTAAGCCTAGCAGCCGATACTTAAGGCCGACGCTTATAAGTTTTTTCAAAGGCGGCAGAAACCGCTTTCCAAGGAGCTTCAACACCTTTTTAAAAGCTGCTGCACCTCTTTTAATCTTCCTGTAAAGTAAAAAGTAATATTATAAAAGGTGGACATTCAGAAAGGGGGAAATTTGTAATGTCAGATTATCATACTGCTGAAAATAAAGAACTATTTAAACCTAAAAAAGTTCGGGTATGGGGAAAGGGGCAGATAACAATACCTGTTGAAATACGTGAAAAGTTGGGTATTAAAGAAGATTCCTATCTAGAGGTATTTCAGATTGGAAGAGCCATCATCGCAACGCCTGAAAGATTGGCTGTAAAAGAGCTGTCTGATAATTTTCAAAAGGAAATGCTTGAGAACGACATGAATCTGGAAAAGCTTCTTCAAGAGCTAAGGGAAGGCGAACATGTATATGAAACAGATTAAAGCCTTCCTGGACAGCAGCGTGATTATAGCAGGGTTGGCCTCAAAAAGGGGCGGCTCTCAAAAAGTCCTTGTGCTGGCTGAATTAAATATAATAACCCCCTGCATTTGTGAAGATGCTGTCAAAGAAGTTTTTCGCAATGTGCAGAAGAAACTTCCAGGGGCTGTGGCACATGTGTATACTCTGTTTAAAAGGCTGCCGTTTAAAATAATAGCCCCAACCCAGGAAGACATAGAACAATAAAGAGTTGATTAACGAAAAAGATGCCCCCATACTGGCAGCTGCTATAAAAGGAGAAGTGGACTGGTTATTAAGCTTAGACAGGCATTTTTTGGAAGTGGATAAGAAAAAAATTGGATTTAAGGTTTGCACCCCAGGTGAGTTTCTGCGTAACTGCCCTTTCCCTGAATTCATTCGGGGAAAAAACTGAGTCTTCCCTGGCTTAATCTGCGGAGAAGGGGTAAAGCAAGTTGCACCTGCGAAGAGTGAGGAGTATACTTAGTAATGTTTTTAGGTGTATACCCTCCTGGACAGTACCAGTCCGTCCTATCCCATGAAACCCTCCGAGGAATTTGCCCCAGACATGTTTCGAATTTTTTACAATTAACACACATATTCCTTTTTGCTCTTGGAATATGTTCAGTTGTGTCTTCTATAGTTTTTCCTGGATAGTGGCGCTTTCTTTTGAATGTTTGAGAAGAAACTTCGTACCTCTTTTTCAATTTTGTTTTTTGTTCATTTGTTGCACTTAGAACATCAACCCCATCATCATCTGATAAATCTTATAACATAACTAACTTTTAAACAATTTCCTGCTTGGTTTAGTGCCAGTTAAAGCACTTTTAGCTTCTGGAATAAAACCCAGTTTGCCAAAAGCTCCAGCAATGTAAAGTTGAGCTTTATCTTCATAAAAATTTTAATTTAGGCCATCTACTACTTTTCCTATTTTATTTTAAAGTTAACTAAGCCAAGCAGCAGTAGTGCCGTATACCTTAACTTACTGTCTTGGAAATTATTAGCTATCCTAGACAAAACTTGTGGCTGCCACTCTTTTTTACAGTTTAATTAAGCCCCTAGCTCCGTAAATGAAGAGTCTGCAGCAGAAAAGATCAAAATGTTTAATAATAAAAAATTCCAGGGCTTTATAAAGCCCCGGATATCTTTTGGTCGGGACGACAGGATTTGAACCTGCGACCTCTTGAACCCCATTCAAGCGCGCTCCCAAGCTGCGCCACGTCCCGACATTGTTTTTCAGCTGCATGCTTAATTATACTCAAAGTTTTACTGATATGTCAAGTACAGCAAATTATCATACTTTAGCATGGCTCTTAGCTGCAACAGCAAACATTTTTAAGAAAGTTCTTCCAGAGTTTTTCCTTTTGTTTCTATGCCCAGAACAAGCATTCCCAGGGCAGCAGCTGCAAAAACAGCAGTAAAAAGAAAGAAAATTACTGGATAAGCAGCTTTCTGCCCCATTAAAATAATCATCTGTCCCACTATAAACGGAGCCAGAATAGCTCCTATGCGGCCGCAGAATGATGCCCAGCCGGCACCGGTGGCTCTGATGGAAGTGGGATAGAGTTCTGGAGTATAAGCATAAAGGACTCCCCATGCCCCTAGATTGAAAAAGTACACCGCTACACCCCAAAAAATGATCTCTTTGGTGGTACTGCTCAAAGAAAACATGTAGGCGGCAGCTGCGCTAAGCGTTAAGTAACTTACCAGGGTAGCTTTTCGTCCTATTCTTTCCACTAAGTAGGCAGCACTGAAATATCCGGGCACCTGACCCAGAGTCATAATTAAGACATATTCAAAGCTTTTTATAATGGTAAAACCTTTTCCAACCATAAGGGAAGGCAACCAGGTGACAATTCCGTAATATGAAAAATTTATCCCGAACCATAAAAGCCACAAACAAAGGGTTCGCCGGAAATAGCGGCGCGACCAAAGATCCCTGAAGGCTGCTTTAACTTCAGCCTCACCTTTCTCCGCAGTGCCTGACACTGCTTCCTTTACACGGTCCCCAAAAATACCGCTACTTTTTTCCACCACCGCCACCACGGCTTCCGCAGCCTTAAAATTGCCTATTTTTTCTAGATAGCGGGGCGATTCAGGTAGAGTTTGGCGCAGAACTGCAGAATAAAGGGCAGGTAAAGCCCCTATAAAGAAAGCCAGGCGCCACCCCCACCTAGGCACCACAAGATAACCAATAAGGGCAGCTGCTATCCAACCCAAAGCCCAGAAGCTCTCAAGGAGAACTGTCATACGCCCCCTATACCGAGCGGGTGAAAACTCACTCATGAGCGTGAAAACCACCGGAATTTCAGCCCCAAGGCCCAAACCCACTAAAAAACGCCAGAACAGAAGTTGCAGATAGCTATCCGAAAGGCCGGCCATAAATGTTGCTGCACCATAAAAAACAAGGGTATAAGTAAAGATCCTTTTTCTTCCAAAGCGGTCGCTCAATGTCCCGCCTATAACTGCGCCCAGCCCCATTCCTAAAAGCCCTATACTTCCCAGTGCTCCCATCTGAGCAGCAGATAAATTCCATTCTTTGCCCACCGCCGGCAAAACAAAAGAAATCAAGCCCACATCCATGGCATCAAAAAGCCATCCTATACCGCAGACAATAAGAAGCCTGTAATGAAAGGGCCCCAGAGGAATCTTTTCTAAACGCTGGGAAGCATTCATAAAATATCTCCTTCCTTTTTCTCTCTTACTTAAGTTTCTCTTATATTAAAAAAGAATATTTTTCAGTGAAAAAAATTTTAATAAAAAGTAAAAAAGGAATAATTCGTTAAAAATTGGGCACCTTATTCTGTAGAAAGGAGGAATCTTCCATGAATTTTGATACTATGGACAGAATCGCTCTTGCTCTTATTATCATTGGTGCCCTGAACTGGCTCCTTGTGGGTTTGGCAAATTTCGATGCAGTAGCTGCACTATTTGGAAGCCAGACTGCCACCATAAGCAGAATTATCTATACCATTATAGGAATTGCCGGAATCTGGGCATTGAGATTCTTTGTTAAGTCACCCGTTGAAGAAAAGTCTTAAAACACACAGATTGGCCCCCATGCCACATTTTCCTTGCTGGCATGGGGTTTTTTCATGCTCTATTCAGCTTTTTAAGGTTTTTCTCTGCATACATAATTCTATCTGCGGCATTGATAAGAATATTCACATCATCATCCATATGGGTTTCCAGCAGGCACTGCCGATACTTACATCAAGCTGTGCTTTCGCAGCTGTTTCATCTTCCTTAAGCCATTTTTCACTGCTTTTCGTACGCGAGTTTCAATATTTTTCAGTGTTTCACAGGGAGAAGTAATAATAACAACAAACTCATCTCCCCCTACCTGCACACCACATCCGTGTCCCTTATTACTGCATTTTTAAGAAGTAAAACAAAATCTTTAAGAATTCTGTCTCCTTCAAGGTGCCCAAACATATCATTACCATTCTTAAAATTATCCAGATCAATCATGAAAAGGCCAAAGCTTTTATTTTCCATTTTTGCTTTTTGATTATCCTTTCAAAAAATTCTATGAATCCCCTTCTATTGAAGAGCCCTGTTAAGCTGTCAGTTATTAGACCGTAATTTAATTCTTTAAAAATAACATCATAGGGCTCTTCCAGACCTTTTACCACAATAAGCTTGAAAACTTTAAAAAAATGTCCCAAAAAATTCATTATACATCAGTATAAGGGCGGTTAATAAAACAGCCGCTTTTTTAAATATTTCCAGCTTAAACATTTTCTATGCTCCTTTAGATTTATAAAAAATTATAAGTAAATTTTTGTTTATCTCAAGAAAAAAATTAAAAAATTTTTAAAAATAAAAAAGCTTGGACAAGGTATCCAAGCTTATAAAAAACATATCTTTATATCCCAGTTAATTTCCTTCTAAGTTAAACTTTTTATGAATGGACTTAACCGCTTTCTCAGTATCCTTTTTATTGATGATACAGGAAACTTTGATTTCCGATGTACTGATCATTTGGACGTTAATATTTTCGTCGGCCAGGGCCTGGAACATGGCCGCTGCAACTCCGGGATTGGTTATCATACCCGCCCCCACAATGGAAACTTTGGCCACATCTTTATCACACGAAACACCGCTTATACCAATTTCTTCTACTATTTCCTTCATTACTTCCAGAGCCTTATCCGCATCATCCTCTGCAACGGTAAAGGATATATCCGTTCTGCCGTTTCTGGTTGCTCCCTGGATAATCATGTCCACGTTTATGTTTTTTTCTGCAAGGGCAGTAAAGATTTTCTTTGCAATACCCGGTTTGTCAGGCACGTCAAAAAGGCCTATGCGGGCAGTATTGAGATCATAAGCAACTCCGGTAACCACCATTTCCTTTTCTCTATGGATGCCGCTGTCGCTCACTTCTTTCTCCCCCTTAACTATTGTGCCTTCATTGTAGTTGAAACTGGAACGAACGTGCAGGACAACGTTGTTTAATTTAGCAAATTCAACAGCCCTGGGCTGGAGAACCCCGGCTCCTAAACTTGCCATCTCAAGCATTTCATCATATGTTATTACATCCAGCTTCCGTGCTTCAGGTATCATGCGGGGATCCGTTGTGTAAACGCCGTCCACATCTGTATAAATCTCGCAGACATCCGCCTTCAAAGCAGCAGCCACAGCAACGGCAGTGGTATCAGATCCCCCTCTTCCCAGAGTAGTGATCTCATTATCACAGGTAACCCCCTGGAAACCAGCAACGATAACTATTTTACCCTCATTAAGCTCTTTTTTCAGCCTTTCACAGCTCACTTCTATAATTTTAGCCTTGGTGTGAACATTATTGGTAAGTATCCCCACCTGGGCACCTGTAAGGGATATTACATCCCATCCCATTGACTTTATAGCCATAGCCAGAAGAGCAATGGATACCTGTTCCCCAGTGGAAAGGAGCATGTCCATTTCCCTTTCCGGCGGAGAATCGGTTATCTGTTTTGCAAGTTCAATTAACTTATCCGTGGTATCTCCCAAAGCAGAGACTACAGCAACAACCATGTTGCCGGCTTTCCTGCACTCTATTATCCTTTTTGCAACCCTTTTAATTCTTTCGGGATTTCCCACTGAAGTACCGCCGTATTTTTGAACAACTATCCCCATTTCAGACAATACCCCCATCATTTTCCATTATTACTGCCCCATGGGCATCAGGTTCCAGCTCCAGCAGGCGGCAGTCAACTCCATGCTTCGAAAAAGCCTCTTTCATGGAATATTTAATTCTGCCAATATGGTCCTTTTCCTGTACCAATGCAATGACCGTTGGTCCTGCACCGCTGAGGAATACTCCCAGTGCTCCAGCATCAAGGGCTGCTTCAAAAACCCCTTCCAAACCAGGAACCAATGAAACCCGATAGGGCTGGTGCAGCCTGTCCTGCATCACATCTTTTAAAAGCTGAAACTCTCCCTTCTGTAAAGCATATACAAGAAGGCTTGACCTTCCAATGTTGAAAACTGCATCTCCCATGGAAACCATTTTGGGTAGCACATTCCTTGCTTTTTTAGTGGCCAGTTCAAAAAATGGAACAGCCGCCACGGCATATACCTTGGGAGGGTCGATTTTCCTAAAAATTATACCGTCCTTTTCCGTATTTATACAGATGGTAAACCCTCCCACTGCTGCAGGCACCACATTATCTGGATGGCCTTCCATTCTCGAAGCAATATTAATTAATTCCTCCAGGGAAAGCTTTCCGCCGGAAAGCTCGTTGGCAGCAACAGCACCCCCAATTAGAGCTGCAGCGCTGCTGCCAAGGCCTCTGGCAATGGGAATGCTGTTTGTAAGGGTAATTTTTATCCCCCTGGGGCTGTAACCTGCAGTTTTAAAAACTTTCTGGGCTACTTCATATACAATGCTGCGGCTGTCTGCAGGTAAAATTCCCTTCCCTTCCCCTTCTACAAAAATTTCAAGCCCGCCGTCTGTTGCTTCCATTTCAATAAAGTTGTATAAATTCAAAGCCATGCCCAGTACGTCGAACCCAGGCCCTAAATTGGCACTAGTTGCAGGGACCCTTACCTTCACCCTTGTCAAGAAAAATTCCCTCCGTTCACTGAATTAAAACTTCATTCTCCGTAAATGACATCCAGCACTGCCTCTTCATCTGCAGGTACTGAAACAGGTTCTTTAACATTTTTTATGGCATTGTCGGGATCTTTTAGACCGTGTCCTGTTAAAACGCAGACAATTTTATTCTTTTTCTTGAAAAATCCCTTTTTTGCATATTTTAAAACGCCGGCTACGGAAGCAGCAGAAGCTGGTTCAGCAAAAATCCCTTCCGTTGAAGCCAGCAGTTTATAGGCTTCAATTATCTCCTCGTCGGAAACCATATCAATTATGCCCCCGGATTCCTGAGCTGCTTTAACCGCTCCTTTCCAGCTGGCAGGGTTTCCTATTCTGATAGCAGTAGCAATGGTCTGGGGATTTTCAACCACATGCCCCCGAACAATGGGCGCAGCCCCTTCTGCCTGAAAGCCCAGCATAATCGGTTTTCTACCCACCTGTTTAGCCTCATAGTATTCCACAAAACCCTTCCAGTAAGCCGTTATATTTCCCGCATTTCCCACAGGAATGGCCAGGTAATCGGGTGCTTCACCTAGAACATCGCAGATTTCAAAAGCAGCCGTTTTCTGACCTTCGATGCGGTATGGATTAATGGAGTTTACCAGTGTAATGGGGTGTTTTTCAGTTATGCTTCTAACAATTCTCAGCGCATCATCAAAGCTTCCCTTTATAGGTATAACCTTGGCACCGTAGATCAGTGCCTGGGCAAGTTTACCCAGGGCAATGTTTCCTTCAGGAATAACAACTGAACACTTTAATCCGCATAATGCCGCATATGCAGCTGCAGAGGCTGAGGTGTTGCCTGTAGAAGCACACATAACGGCCTTTGCGTTCTCTTCCAGCGCCTTGGCAACAGCCATAACCATTCCGCGGTCCTTAAAGGAACCGGTGGGATTCATCCCCTCAAACTTAAAATAAACACAGGCACCCACCATTTCTGATATGCTCCGGGATTTAATGAGAGGGGTATTCCCCTCTTTTAAGCTGATCAGGGGTGTTCTGTCAGTTACGGGCAGATAGTCTTTATACTGGGAAATTACCCCCTGCCATACCATTAGGTATCGCTCCCTTCGACTCTAATTACGTTTCCTATGTTTCCCACTACCGAAAGCCCTTCTATAATTTTCAAAGCATCCCGGAGATTTGCTTCCTTAACTCTGTGGGTAACAAGAACAATTTCTGCCATATCCCCTTCAATTCTTTTTTGAATAACCGAAGCAATGCTTACGTTTGAATTTCCAAAAACCCCGGCAATGGATGCCAGAACACCGGGCTGATCCTTTACGAGAAGCCTCAGATAAAACTTTGACTCCACTTCCTGTATGGGTTTTATTTTTTTATGGTCAAAACATGTACAGCCCACCCTACCGGGCATTCCGAAAATAATGTTTCTTGATGCAGAAATTATGTCTCCAATTACAGCGCTGGCAGTGGGCAGCTTCCCCGCACCTTTTCCGTAAAACATTGCTTCACCCACAGCATCCCCCTCAACAAAAATAGCGTTAAACTCGTCGCTGACTGCGGCTAAGGCGTGAGAAGTGGGGATAAAAACAGGGTGTACCCGCACGTCCAGTTCCCCATCCACTTCCTTTGCAATGCCCAGAAGTTTTACTGCATAGCCCAGCTCTTCTGCATACCTAATGTCATAGGAATTAATTTTGGTAATACCTTCCACATAAACATCTTTATAGGTAACCCTGGAATTAAAAGCAATGGAGGCAAGTATGGCTATTTTGCGGGCCGCATCAAAACCTTCAATATCCTCAGTGGGATCTGATTCTGCATAACCAAGCCTTTGGGCTTCAGCCAGGGCATCATTAAACTCCATATTATCCCTGCTCATTTTTGTCAATATGTAATTAGTTGTGCCGTTTATAATCCCCATTATTCTGGAAATCCTGTTGCCGGAAAGGCATTCCTTTAAAGGTCGGATAATGGGTATTCCCCCTGCCACACTGGCTTCAAAGAAAAGGTCCCTTCCTGCCTTTTCTGCAGCCTCAAAGAGCTCCTTCCCATGAAGGGCTATCAAATCTTTATTGGCAGTAACAACGGACTTTTTATTCTCAAAGGCTTTAAGTATGTACCGCCGGGCAAAATCAATGGTTCCCATAACTTCAACCACAATATCTATTTCTGGATCCTCTAATATATCATCGGGATTTGTGGTTAGAAGATGCTGGGGTACATCAATGTTTCTTTTTTTGGCTTTATCCCTTACTAGGATTCCTTTAATCTCAATTTTTCTGCCCACTTTTTTCTGTATAACAGAGCTGTTTTTATTGAGCACTTCAACAACTCCACTTCCAACGGTTCCAAGACCAAGAAGACCTATTTTTATTGAATTTTCATTCATTTTTACATCACCTGCCGTTAAAAATACATTTTTTAACTGTGGCCCACTACTTCCACTTTCCTTGCCCCCTCAGCTTTTCTAAGAGTAAGAAGGAGGCTTTCTAAATCTGTTTTCATTTCTGCTGTTTCAATGGAAATACTGACATTAGCCAAACCCCTAAGGGGTATGCTCTGGTTTATGGTTAGAATATTTGCTCCTTCCCTTGCAAGAGCATTTAGTATCCCGGAGAGAATCCCTGCTCTGTGCTCCAAAATAAGTGCAATGGTGACAATTTTACCCCTGCTCGCAGCATAATATGGAAAAACCCCATCTTTGTACTTGTAGTAAGCGCTCCTGCTTATACCAACCTTTGCCACTGCTTCGTTAACCGTGGAAGCCTCACCGCGTTCCAAAAGCTCCTTTGCCTCCACTGTTTTACGTACCGCTTCAGGCAGTATGGAGCTTTTTACTAAAAAATATCTTTCCTCTTCCTTGGGCAAAGGGACTCCCCCCTGCAGCATAAGTCTATCTGAAAAAAACATTTTTCTTCATACGGTAGACATTTTACAGCAGCAAAAAAAAAATTGTCATAGTCCAATATTTATGCTTACTCCAAAAAAAATAATAATCCTGCCTTCATCTATGGTTTTTTCTCTATTATACTTATGATTTCATAAAAAATAAAAGCCGGTTTTAAAACCGACTTTAAATAATGATGCATATTAGACCCCCGCCACCATCATTTATTATTCTTTCTAAAGTTTCCTGAAGTTTTATCTGGGCATTTTCTGGCATCCTGTACAGTTTGCTTTGAATTCCTTCCCTTACCAGATCATGCAGGGATTTGCCGAAAATATTTGTCTCCCAGATCTTCTCTGGATTGTCTTCAAACTCTTCAAGTATCCACTGCACCAATTCCTCACACTGCTTCTCTGTACCTATTAGGGGTGTTATTTCAGTGCTTATGTCTGCTCTTATTAAATGATATGATGGAGCTGTTGCCTTTAGCTTTACTCCTGAACGGCCGCCCTGTTTCATTATTTCCGGTTCTTCCAAAACAATTTCATCAACTGTGGGAATAACCACACCATAACCAGTTGACCTAACTTCCTGCAGTCCAAAAGCAATCTTATCATATTCCCGTTTGGCAACAGCAAGTTCCTTCATTAATTTGAGAAGTTTGTGCTCTCCTTCAATATCAAAGCCCGTTGCTTCTTCCAAAACTTTATAGAATAAACCATCTTTAGATTTAACCTGAATTGTAGCAGCTCCAGTTCCCAGATTCATTTCTCTAAGTGCAACTCTGCCAGCATATTCGCACTGAGCCAAATTTTCCACAGCTTCGTCTATATCTCTCAGACGCTGTACATCAGCAACAGCTGAGCGGACGGCTTCCTCGAATTTTTGGCGCAGCCAGTGATCACTGTCCAATTCTTCAATCCATTTGGGCAGGTTAATATTAACTTCTGCTATAGGGAATTCATAGAGCACTTCTTCTAAAATGCCTAAAATGTCTTTTTCTTCCATTTTAAGGCAATTAAGTGGAAGAACAGGCACATCATACCGCTCTTCAAGTTCATGGGCAAGCTCCACAGTATCCTGCCGCATAGGATGGACAGAGTTTAAAATCACAATAAAAGGCTTGCCCAGCTCCTTCAATTCCCAAATAACCCGCTCTTCGGCTCCTACATAGTTTTCGCGGGGTATCTCCGTAATGCTGCCATCTGTGGTAACCACAATCCCTATAGTTGAATGATCCTCAATTACTTTGCGGGTGCCCATTTCTGCAGCTTCCTGGAAGGGCATTTCTTCATCGGACCAAGGAGTTTTCACCATACGGGGTCCATTCTCTTCTTCATAGCCCAAAGCACCTTCAGCGGTGTAACCTACACAGTCCACCAGCCTTACCTTAATTTTTAAGCCTTCCTTAATTTCTACTTCAACGGCTTCATCGGGGACAAATTTAGGCTCTGTTGTGGTTATGGTTTTTCCTGCACCGCTCTGGGGGAGCTCATCTATTGCCCGTTCCCTAACATTGGGATTTTTAATATTTGGTATTACCAAAAGATCCATAAATCTCTTTATAAAAGTGGATTTACCGGTTCTAACAGGACCTACTACTCCAATATAAATATCTCCCCCTGTTCTTTCAGCTATATCCCGGAAGATGTCATAATTTTCCATTCAGCAGTTCCCTCCCCCTATATGAATTGGATGAATATAAAGAAAGATGCAGAAAAAACAGTTCACAGCACCCTATCCCTCCTTTAAAGGATTAATCACAAAACAGTTCATTGGTGTTCTATCATTTTTGGTTCCTGTATTTGGCACTTATTAACGTTACATATATATATGAAAGGAAATTCCGAATATTACCTAAAAAAGACCTATAAAAAGATTTTTTTAAATAACCTGGAAAAATTTCAGGCGAAAAAATCATGAGAGGTTTCAGAAAAGATAATAAAAATAAAAAAGGCAGCTTTTATCACTGCCATTTTTGCCTGTACAGAACCACTTCTTCCACTTCTTTAGTTTTTACTCTGCCCATAAGTTTATTTACGCCTTTTTTGGGGTCACGCCCTTCAAAAAGAACTCCGTAGACCTGTTCTGTTATGGGCATTTCCACTCCATATCTGCGGGACAGTTCATAAGCTGCTTTAGTGGTCTTAACCCCTTCTACCACCATTCCCATATCCTCCAACACTTCATCAAGTTTTTTACCCTGCCCCAGCTGAATCCCAGCACGCCTGTTTCGGCTGTGCCTGCTGGTACAGGTAACTATTAAATCTCCAATTCCAGCAAGTCCTGCAAAGGTTAACGGGCTTGCACCCATTCTAATCCCCAGCCTGCTTATTTCTGCAATCCCCCGTGTCATCAGCGCAGCCCTGGTATTGTCACCAAAACCAAGACCATCGGATATCCCTGTAGCCAGGGCAATGACGTTTTTTAAAGCACCACCTAATTCCACTCCGATAACATCTGGATTGGTATATACCCTAAACCTGCTGGTAATAAATAAATCCTGTACATATTCAGCAACCTGATTATTGTATGCTGAAGCAACCACCGTTGTAGGCATACCAACTCCCACTTCTTCAGCATGGCTGGGACCTGAAAGAACTGCAATCCTTTCTCCTAAATAATCTGGCAGTTCTTCTTTCATCACTTCTGTAAGCCTTTTCAATGTCTCCAGTTCAAGCCCCTTTGCTGTATTTATCAGTACTGCTTCCCTTTCAATTTTTTTTCTGCATTTTCTTACCACTTCCCTTACTGCATGAGAAGGAACACTTAATACTACAGCTTCTGCACCTTCCAGCGCTTTTTCTAGGTTGGAAGTGGCCTCAACATTATCAGGAATTAAGCATCCCTTTAAATATTTTAAATTTTCTCTTTTTTGGTTGAGCATTTCCGCATCTTCACTTTTTCTTGCCCAAAGCATTACCTTAAAACCCTTGCCGGCTAAGGTAATAGCCAGGGCAGTACCCCAACTTCCCGCCCCAAGTACTGCTACCTTCCTCAATGGCATACTCCCCTCACATTAATCACCGAAATCTGTCGGTAATTTTACTTTCGGTCCCTTCCAGTAAACGCTTAATGTTTGGTTTATGCCGGTAGATAACCAGCACAGCAGCTGCGAAGCCCAGCAGCTTAATGGGAGCTGGTTCGTTAAAAATAAACATTAAAATGGGAAGTGAAAAAGCTGCAGTTATGGACCCCAAAGAAACATATTTGGTCGTTAAGACAATAATAACAAACAATATCAGTGCCAGCAACAGAACACGGGGTGAAAGGGAAAGAATAATACCTGCTCCCGTAGCTACTCCCCGTCCCCCTTTAAATCCTAAAAAAACTGAATATGAATGCCCAATAATAACTGCTAGAGAAGCTGCAACAACAAGCCAGAGATCAGCAAGAAACATTTTCGCTAGGTATACCCCGAAAACACCTTTTAGGGTATCCGCTGCAAAGACAAAAATTCCTGGTCCAGTTCCCAAAACTCGAAATGCGTTGGTAGCCCCCACATTTCCGCTGCCATATTCCCTGATATCAATCCCTTTTAGTACTTTTCCTGCAATATACGCAAAGGGAATGGATCCTACTAGGTAATTTAAAATGATAATAAATGCCAGCTTCATAAATTAACCCCCAGAGGAAATTTTCCAGCCTATTTTTTCTTAGCCACAATTCGAATGGGTGTACCCTCAAAACCGAATTCCTTACGTATGCTGTTTTCAAGATAACGGCGGTATGCAGTGGGTATCAAATTCGGGTCATTCACAAACATTAAAAATGTAGGCGGCTGAACTTTAACCTGGGTAGCATAATATAATTTCAGCCGCTTCCCTTTATATGAGGGAGGAGGATGTTTTATAAAGGCCTCCTGCAGCAGCGCGTTTATTTTGCTCGTTTGAACCCTTAAACTGGCCTGCTCTGCAACAAAATCTATGAGATCAAAAATTTTTGGAACCCTTTGATTTGTAAGGGCTGAAACATACAGACTTGGAGCATAAGAAATAAAACTCAGCTCTTTTCTAAGATATGCATCATAATATTCCATGGTCCGTTCATCTTTTTCAATAAGATCCCATTTATTTACGATTATAATGACTGCTTTACCAGCTTCATGAGCAAACCCGGCAATGCGTTTATCCTGATCCGTCACCCCTTCAGCAGCATCTATAACAACCAAAACAACATCCGCCCTCTGAACAGCCTTAAAAGCACGATTCACGCTGTACTTTTCAGTGGTATCCGTAATCCTTGACTTTCTGCGTATACCAGCAGTATCTATGAGCACATATGACTTATCGCCCCGTTTAAAGAAGGTATCCACTGCATCACGGGTAGTTCCTGGTATATCGCTGACAATAACTCTTTCGGTGCCGAGAAGTCTGTTTACTAAGGATGATTTTCCCACATTGGGCCTTCCTACTACGGCAACTTTTACTGCATCTCCTTCATATTCCTCTTCCACTTTTTTGTCCTTTATAAAGGATACAACCCTATCCAAAAGATCCCCAATATTAATTCCATGCTCAGCAGAAATAGCTATGGGTTCTCCAAGACCAAGCTTATAAAAATCGTAAACTTCATTTTCCCTCAAAGGATCATCAACTTTATTTACAGCAAGGACAACTGGCTTAGAGCTTTTAAGAAGTGTTTTAGCAACAACTTCATCTTCTCTGGTAATCCCTGTTTTTGCATCCACTAAGAATATCAAAACATCAGCTTCTTCAGCAGCTATCTGAGCGTGGCGCCTAACCTGATTGCCGATTATATCATCCTGGTCGCGAATTTCAATACCCCCGGTATCCACAATTGTAAATTTTACTCCTGTCCATTCCACGTCTCTATATACCCTATCTCTAGTAACTCCGGGTGTGTTCTCCACAATAGAAACTCTTCCCCCAGTTATTCTGTTGAACAATGTTGATTTGCCCACATTGGCCCTACCTACAATTGCTACTACCGGCTTTGCCATTATCCTACCTCCTGACCCAGAGCCCCTGATATAAGACCACTGGCAGAATTTTCTACCACTTTTATAACTGCCCCAGTTACCTGGTGCAAATCCTTAACTGACATTCCATCTAAAAATAAACTTTTACCTCCTTTAAGCATAACTGAGGGTATCAGAAACACTATATCCTTTCCTCTTTTATTATCCAGATATTCTTTAACAGCAGCAGCTATATCTCTACCCGTAAGAAGCCCCACCACATCCACAGTAGTACCAAAAAATCTGTTCTCCACCGCCAAAACATCTGCTGTAAGTCCCCGCACTCTATTCTCCAGCTCTGCACAAAGTTCCTTCATAATACTCTCCATAGCCTTACCTGTAATTACTGCGGTGTTTCGTTCATTTATGAGGGAAGGAAGTTTTTTGAGCAGCTTTTTAAAATCATCCAAAAAAATGCGCACCAAACCCACACCATTTTCTATTTGAGGAAAATCCTCATAATATTCTGCAGGAGGCAGCGTTTTATCCGCTTTTAAATAAAATTCATCGGCTAGAAATACAAAATTGGTCCCCGCTGTCTTTTTGAATTCTTTCTGCAGCTGTTCCACAAGCTCTACAGTTTCTCTGGCTTTTTCTTTATTAACAGGGAAAAATGGGCTTTCATACTTCTGATATTTTGTTACTCCTACAGGAACCACTGCTACGGAAAGTACCGTGGGCCAAAAAGTAAAAAGATCCCGGAGAGTCCTTTCCAGCTGCATACCGTCATTTACGCCTGGACAGAGAACAACCTGGGCATGAACTGCAATTCCTGCTTCCCTAAGATAACTAAGCTGCCCCATTATTTTTGATGCTGCAGGGTTGCGCATCATTTTGGCCCTCAGCCGAGGATTTGTGGTGTGGACAGAAACGTATAGGGGGCTGAGTTTAAATTTGGCAATTCGCTCCCAATCTTCCTGTTTAAGATTGGTTAAAGAAATGTAGTTGCCATACAAAAAAGAATGACGGTAATCATCATCTTTTATATACAGGCTTTTTCTCATTCCTGGAGGCAGCTGGTTTATAAAACAAAAGATACAGTTATTGCTGCATCTTCGTATACCTCCAGGAAAATGATTTTTAAACTTTAATCCCAGATCTTCATCAGGATCCTTTTCTATTTCTAAAGCCCAGATGCTGCCAGTAGATTTTTTTATTTCTATATCCAAAAGCTCTTCAGAAGTTAGGTAATAATAATCAATTATATCTTTTACTTGAGAACCGTTTATGCTTATTAAAATATCTCCCGGTTCAATACCTACTTCTTCGGCAATGCTTTGGGGTTCCACATCTTTTACGGTAAGCAGACCTCCCCCTCCCAATCACCATTCACCGCTTTCCCATATTTAACCTTTATATCATCCGTTTTAAGTTAAATTATCTGTCAAAGATTACAACTAGTCAAGTTTTCTTTTATTTTTGCTCTTTTTCCCCTTTAGTGTCTCGTTAGAATAAATACGCCGTTTTCCAGATCGTGGGCCATTGCTTTAAGAATCCTGCTTAAAAGAAGGGCAAGTTTTTCCTGTTCTTCTCTGTCCCAAACAATAAAAATGGGAGCACCTCCCGCTACTTTACTTTTTGCTTCTTCAAGTACAATAACTGCCAGGATATCTCCTATGGATGAAACCTCAGACAACTATTCTCACCTCCAAAGCCATATGGGCTCATTACTTTAATCTGCTGCCATTTTACCTGGTCTGCTCTCCAGAGGAGTTGTTCTTGCGCTTTCCAAAACCGGAGTTAATTTTACAGCTTGAATAAGGGCTTCCATATCTGGTTCATTAGGAACTATGAATAAGGCTATTTCTCCAGTATCTATATTTTTACGGGCAATGGGGCTCCACTCCAGCTCCCCCACCTCGCGCTTTGTTCCCACCAAAGAAGCTACCGTATGCAGTATTGCCTGCCTCTGTCCCACTTTATGCAGTGTAGCTCTAGCATTGTCATCTTTCGGTTTTATAATCACTCCTAAACCTTCCTTTAAAATTTTTTTCCGCGCTTCTTCCAAACCCACTTCCATAATTACCACTTCATCAATCATCAAAAGGGTTTTAAAGCCGGCATATCCGAAATAGGGTTTTGACGGAACAACATCTGCAATATCTCCCACCACATGTCCTGTAGCCAGATATCTCATAAAAATCCAGATCAATACAGCCGAGGAAACAACTGCCAATTTTACATCAAAAAAATATGTTATAAAGCTTGCCTGGAGTGAAGAAGCTATAACCAAATAATTGCGGGATTCAAAAACCCTAGCTATTCCTTCAATAAGATCTTTTCCCCTGGGCACCAGTTCGTTTTCTTCCAGCTGGGTAAGGGTTTCCCTTTCCATGTTTCTAATTTCCCTAAACTGCTGGGCTGCAAGGGCCAAAAAGGTTACTGCAGTAAATTCCTTTTCAACCAAAGCAGGCACTGCAACAGCACCCAATGATGCAGCAATAAATCCTAAAGATATGTGCGTTACATAACCATGGGGATAGCCAGGAAAATGCCTGTAATCGGACCTCAGCATGCAGATCCTTGCCAAGACGCCCACAACAATTCCCACTGCAATGGTAAGCCCATACCTTTCCATTTAATTTCCCCCACGCTGCCCTTTATTTTCTCCAGCGTTTTCCAAAGAAATTTGTCCACTCAACAGTTATAAACTGTTTGAGCTTCCTTACTGCCCCTTCAATGCTTCCAGTACTTATAACCAGATAAATTGCTGATCCAATTATAATGGATAGAATAACGAACAGAGCAGCTGCCAGATCTCCCCTGGTCCCTGCAGGCTCCTGTTTAAAGGGAGTAGGCGATGGAGACACCCCCAGCACTGGAGGAAGGGCTTCAGCAAATAAGGCAATTCCCCGCTGTGCCCGTTCCCTGGAAATGGTATGGGTTCCTGCTTCCACAAGAATGGACCGTGGAGATAAATCCTGATTGTAATTACCTTTAGCCAGGTAAATTCCCTTTACAAGTCCGGGATATTTTTCATCAAGATAACCTTTAAGCCTTTTCGCAAAATCAAAATTAGCCTGCATATTGGGATTTTGGCGCCCAATTACTAATCTTATTTTTGATACTTCCTGACCCGCTACATTATCTATATAAAAATCTGGATCTGGAACTCCATCACGGTGAATATCTATAATAGCCGCAGGATTCTTCTGAAGCAATCTTGTAGACGTTCTTCGGGAACGTCTATATGCATTGGCATCATGGGGTTCATGGCTCCTTCTATCATGTATTACCTCCATCCCTAAACTTCTAAGTTTCTCAGCAAAGATTTCTCCCACTTTAAAAATTCCCCCGGAACCTGGAATGCTCTGGGTTCCATCAGTGGGAATATAAGATTCATCGCTGTGTGTGTGATAAACAGCAACCAGATTGTTTACTCCAACCCGCTGGACAGGTATATGAAAATCTCCACCCAAAACGTCTGTTTCCCCTTGGCCATTGACTTCCCAAACTATTTCTTCTCTACCCAGCAGTTCAGCTTCCGCTTTGTAACCTTTTACTTTTATCACACTGTAGCGATTATTATCTTCGTCAATGAATTCATCTCCCACATTTACCATTCTAGAAGTTTTTTCAATTACGTTTCCCTTTTGATCATAGATGGTATAGTAGGTTCCAGGTTTACATTCAACACCCCAATTGACTTCCCCAGTTAAATTTATACTGAAAGCTGTCTTAAACTCTCCCTTTTCGCAAAAAACAAGAAGCCCCAATATAAAAATAAAAACAATTACAGTAAGCAATCTATAAGTACGATTATTTTTCATCGTCTTCACCCCGATCGCCAGAATAATTTTTGTTTTTCAATCCCTCCAGCAGTTTTTCATTTCTTCCTTCAACTGCTGGACCTCCCTGTATCCTTTCTCGGGTTTCCCCAATAATTTCAGCAAGTCCCACCGCTACAATTCCCGAAAGCACTAAAGCATCAAATACCCCTGCTCCGCCGATGTTAACAGAACCTGGAACATTGAAAAAAACAATTATCAGATAGTCAATAATATCCAGCAAAAGCACCCCTAAGAAAGCAGCAATAAATGCTGATCTCCTTGATCTCCCGGCTATATATGCGGTTCCACCGGCAACAAGGGGATAAACATAAAGGGGATCAACAAAATCCCTTCCCCTGTGCCATGGATCATCTCCAAAAATTAAGGTATTAATGCTGAAAATTACAGCTGCAGTTATAACTGCCGCAAGAACAGCTCTAATTCTTTCACCGGAAGTTCCTGCTTTTGATAAAACATACAGCACCAGTATAAGGGGTATAACGGCACCCCCTACATTAACTGATGCATTAATTCCTCCAAAGGTTATTGGTATATCAATAAAACTGCCTAAAATCATTGCAGCTATAATCAACAGCGCTGCTTTATCGGTCAAATAAAGCCTATCCAGTGTTCTGTGAGCAAGCCCTAAATATATGACAGCTGCAATAATAACTAGAACTATGGTTCCTATGGGATAACCCTGCAACTTCTTTTCCTCCTTGATGTCAGTTTTTTTCAAAGTTTATATTGCCCCTGAAAAATTGCAATTATTCAACATAAAAAGGCATTAAAAAACCCTGCGCTTAATGCGCAGGGTCCGTAATCACCTCAAGCTTTTTAGGCTTATTTCAGCTTTTATTAAAGTCTTCCTTTTTTAAAATATCCCCCACAATTTCACCTATTTTACTTATACCCTCACCCGTTTCCAGCGTATCTGTCTCACTTAAAACTTTATTTTCCTTTTCTCTGCCCTTTGCCTCTTCTTTAGCACTTTCTTGCTTTTTGCTACTTTCTTTTTCCTTTTTAGCAGCTCTTTCCTTATCCCTTAATGCCTGCCGCCGACTCAAGCTCATTCTCTGAGCTTTTGAATCTACGCTGAGAACCTTTACGGGTATTTTGTCTCCAACAGAAACAACATCTTCTGTTTTTTCAACATGTTCTTCCGCCAGCTGAGAAATATGCACCAATCCTTCAATGCCGGGCTCCACTTCTACAAAAGCTCCAAAGGGTGCAATGCGAAGTACTTTTCCTTCAACAATGGTGCCCACAGGATATCTCCCCTCAGCTGTATCCCACGGATTGGGCTGAAGCTGCTTTAGCCCCAGAGAAATTTTTCCCTCTTCCCTATTAATGCTCAGTACCTTTACATCAATTTCCTGACCCTCTTTTAGGACATCCGAAGGATGGTCTACACGACCCCACGAAATCTCAGAAACGTGAAGAAGCCCATCAACGCCGCCTAAATCAACAAAGGCACCAAAATCCGTAATCCTCCTGACTATGCCCTTTCTTACCTGACCCTCCTCAAGGGAGTTCCAGGTTTCCTGCTTCATTCTTTCAAATTCCTCATCAAGAACTGCTTTACGAGAAAGAACAATCTTATTTCTGCTTCTGTCAAGTTCAATAACCTTAAGCCTTAGGGTCTTACCCACATATTGGGTTAAATCTTCAACATAGCCCTTTTCCACAAGAGAAGCAGGAACAAAACCGCGAATTCCCACATCTACTAATAATCCGCCTTTTACCACTTCAATAACTGTCCCTTCCACTTCGCTTCCGTTGTTATAAGCTTCTTCCAGCATTTCCCAAGCTCTTATTCTGTCAGCTCTTTTCTTTGACAGAACGGGATTCCCTTCTTCATTTTCAACTCGAAGAACCTGAACCTCTATTTCATCCCCAATATTTACAACCTCATTGGGGTCATCCACCTTTTTCAAAGATAACTCATGAATAGGAATAATACCTTCGGACTTTCCACCAATATCCACCAAAACTTCATTTTCTTTAATCTGAACAACAGTTCCTTTTACTATATCACCACGGCTGATATTTTTAAGGTTTTCAGCCAAGTGGGCTTCAACCTGCATATTATTTTCTTCTGAACTGCCTTCTTTTTCGTCAGCCTGTTTATTCTCTCCTCCTCCATCTGTGCTGCCGGCCTCTGGAACCTCAACCCCGGTCTCGGTCTGCGCGGGTTCCACGACGGCCCCCTCGCTTTCCTTTTGATCCTGCAGAGTTTTTTGCTTTTCTTCTTCAATTTCTTCAATTTTTTCTTCTAAATTATCCTTAAATTCCATCATTTTTGAAACTACCTCCTCAATAATCCAATCTGGGGTTGAAGCTCCAGCGGTTACCCCAACCCGCCTTTTATTTATAAACCACTGGGACTTTAATTCCTCGGCTGTTTCGATGTGATAAGTGACGGTGCCAGTTCCTGAACACACTTCAGCCAGTTTGCGGGTATTGGAACTGTTTCGACCTCCCACCACCACTACCACATCAACCCTTCGGGCTAAATCCCGAGCTGCCTCCTGACGGTCCCGTGTGGCATGGCAAATGGTGTTATAAACCAAAAGATCATCAGCTTTTTTTCTTAAAATCCCAACAACATTATAAAAATTATCTTCCCTCTGAGTTGTCTGAGCAACAACACCAATTTTGGCATAGTGGGGAAGCTTTAAAGCCTCTTCTTCGTTTTTTATTACAATGGCCTTATTATCAGCCCATCCCACAAGGGCAATAACTTCAGGGTGATTTTTATCACCCACCACTACAACCTGATATCCTTTTTCCTTTAAATCCTGGACCAGCCTCTGAGCTCTTTTTACAAAAGGGCAGGTCGCATCAACCAACTTTAAATCTTTTTTCTCAGCTTCTGCAAAAACTTCTGGTACAGCACCGTGGGACCTGATAATTAAGGTGCCTTCACTAACATCTTCAATTCCCTCTATATTTTTCAGACCCATTTTTTCGAATTTTTCAACCACCTGAGGGTTGTGTATCAGAGGCCCCAGGGAATATACCGGCTTTTTATTGATTTGTAAGGTCTTTTCAGCTAATTCAATGGCCCTTTTGACTCCAAAGCAGAACCCTGCATAATCTGCAATTATAATTTCCATTCAATAACACCGGCCGCGAAATTTTTATCTAAAATTATTCATTTATACTATTCATTTATTCATTTATACTATTCATTTATTCATTGATAGTTTGCGGTTTTTTGTAAAACAATATGAGCTTTCTTCAAAAAGTAAGAAACTCCTGCAAATATTTGGGCTTTTTATAACATCCACTTCATAAATGGAAGGAAATCTGTAAACCTATTTTTGACCGCTCAGTTCAGCAACCTTCTCCCAAACCATTCTGTTAAGCTTCTCAATATCTGCATCTTTATTTTTAAACTCTTTCGTTGGTATGGGTTCTCCAATATTTACCTCAAAACTTCTAAACCATCCCCTGTAAAAAATTTTTTTTGTTCCTATTAGACCAACGGGAACAATAGGAGCACCATACTTCACCGCTAAAGAAACAGCTCCGGGCTTAAACTCCTGCAGCTTCCCTGTGACACTTCTTCTGCCTTCAGGAAAAATTCCCAAAACATCTCCCCTTTGAAGTACCCTCATGGCATTTTTAAGAGCCTCTCGATCCAGCCTCCCCCTCTTTACAGGAAATGCACCCCATGATCTAACAATAATTCCCACCAATGGATATCTAAAAAGCTCAGCTTTGGCCATGAAATAAACCCTACGCTTAACTGCAGCCCCCACAACTAATGGGTCCCAAAGGCTTAGATGATTGGAAACAATAACTGCTGGACCTTTTTGGGGCACATTATCAGCTCCCCTTACTTTCCAACGGCATATATATGTGAAGAGAAAATAAAAAAAAGCTTTCCCCAGTTTATACATCATCTTTAATTCTCTCCCTGCTGATTTTAAAAATAAGCTGCAGTACCTCGTCTACAGTTAAATTCGTCGTATCTATAAGTACGGCATCTTCGGCTTTTTTAAGAGGTGCCACTGCCCTGCTGCTGTCCTTGGCATCCCGCATCGCTATTTCCTTCTTTACTTCCTCTAAATCCGCTATATATCCCTGTTTTTCTAAATCCTTCAGCCTTCTACGTGCCCTTTCTTCAAGGTCAGCCGTAATGAAGAACTTCAGCTGGGCATCGGGAAGCACATACGTTCCTATATCCCGCCCGTCCATTATTACTCCTCCTGCAGATGCCATTTTTCTCTGAAGCTCAACCATTCTACGGCGCACACCAGGCACTTCCGCAACTTTAGAAACACACTGGGAAACTTTAGGATCTCTAAGATATGAAGTTACATCTTCGCCGCAGCAGTAAACTCTCATCTGTCCATCCTCATCCGCAGTAAGAAATATCTCAACATTTTCCGCCAGTTCTGTGAGTTCATCTGGGTTATTAATATCAATACCTTTTTTCAGGGCACAGTAAGTAAGCGCCCTGTACATAGCTCCTGTATCAATATACAGAAAACCAAGTTTTTCAGCCAGCTTCCTGGCAACAGTGCTTTTTCCCGCACCAGCAGGGCCGTCAATGGCTATATTTGGTTTCATCTACTTCCCTCCGGATATTTCCATTAATTCCCAAAGAGTTTCATAAAAGTTAGGAAATGATATGGCAGCACACTGGGCATCTTTAATAATAGTTTCACCTTCTGCAGTAAGGCCTGCCACAGCTAGGGCCATGGCTATTCTGTGATCACCGTGGCTATTCAAAGAAGCTCCTTTCAAACTAACAGGCCCTTCAATTATAAAGCCATCATCCATTTCTTTAATCCGAGCACCCATTTTCCTCAGTTCAGCAGCAATAATTCCAATACGGTCAGTTTCCTTATACCTCAGCTCTGCAGCATCTCTGATCACTGTGGTACCATAAGCTCTGCATGCAGCAACTGCCAAAACCGGTATCTCGTCTATAACTCGGGGAATTATTTCACCACCAATTTCAACAGCCTTTAAAGAGCTGTGTTTCACAGCTATATCGGCCACCGGCTCCCCACAAAGGATCCTTTTATTAAATAGCTTTATATCTGCTCCCATAGAAGAGAGAATATCCAGAATTCCCGTACGAGTGGAATTTACCCCTACATTGGATATTATTATTTCTGACCCCGGCACCAAACATCCTGCAACAATAAAAAAAGATGCCGAAGAAATGTCCCCCGGTACCTTAACCTCCCTGCCCCTCAAATGGGATGGTCCCTTCAGCAGTATGCGCCTTCCTTCATCCTTAATTTCAATGTCTGCCCCAAAAGCCTTAAGCATACGCTCAGTATGGTCCCTGGTTTTTACTTTTTCTGAAATCACTGTGGTTCCCTCACAAAAAAGCCCCGCCAAAAGCAGCGCTGACTTAACCTGAGCGCTGGCCACCGGTGTTTCATATTCAATGGGCTTAAGAACAGCAGCATCATGTCCCAATATTGACACGGGAGCTAGGGAGTCTTTATTCCTTGCTCTTATTTGAGCTCCCATCATTTTAAGGGGCTTTATTACTCTGTCCATGGGACGTTTCCTCAGTGAAGCATCCCCCGTTATTACAGAATAAAATTTCTGACCAGAAAGAATACCTAAAAGCAGTCTCATGGTTGTTCCGGAATTTCCAGCGTCCAAAACATCTTCTGGTTCTGTAAAACCATTGAGACCCACACCGTATACTTTAAGGTGATTTTTACCCAGTTCTTCAATTTTGACTCCCAGCTGACGAAAACATTTAACTGTTGAAAGGCAGTCTTCACCAGAAAGAAAACCTTTGATTTCTGTAATTCCTTCAGCTAAGGCACCAAGCATGACTGCTCTGTGTGAGATGGACTTATCCCCAGGTACTTCAACTTCTCCTTTTAACGAATTGGCCCGGCAAATTTTTATTTCCAAGGGCTGCACCCCCATATTACAGTTTTCTCACCAAAATATTTTCTGCCTTTAAAGCCTCAACGGCCTTTTCCATGGCTTCTTCGCTTTGAAAACCCAAACGTATGGTTCCCCCTTCTCCCTCTCGTACACGCAGTATTTCAATATCTATGATATTAATCCCTTTACTGCCCAAAAGGGTACCCAGAAATCCTATAACCCCAGGCCTATCAGGAACAACCACCACAATCTCAAATAAAGAAGGAAGAATTCCCTTCATTTTTGAAGGGATCCTCAGCCTCTGTTCCTTCGCCTGGGCTAGAGCTTTCTTAAATTTGTTTCTATTATTTTCCTCTAAATATATCTTAATACGGCTGAGGGTATCTATATAGTTTTCGAGAACCTCAATAACCTTAATCCTATTGGAAAAACATATTTGTTCCCACAGCTCAGGATCGGATGCAGCTATCCTAGTGGTATCTCTAAAGCCTCCTGCAGCAAGAACAGGCGCACAGGGATGCCTCTTTTCCAGCTCTCCAAGAGTAAGGACAAGCCCTGCTGCCGCAATGTGGGGAACGTGGCTTACCGCTGCAACTACAGCATCATGCTCCTCGGGGCTCAAAAACACAGGACGGGATCCAATCAAACCCGCCAGCAGAGCAACCTTTTCTACGGCCTGTCTGCTGCTGTTTTCTGTGGGAGTAATTACATAAACAGCGTTCTCAAAAAGATATCTGTCTGCAGACTCAATTCCTCCTTTTTCTGATCCCGACATGGGGTGGCCTCCCACAAAATATCCTTTATTTGAAAAAACTCTTTCCAGCTTTCTCACCACGCAGGCTTTAGTGCTGCCCGTATCGGTTATAACTGCATCTTCTTTGACAAAAGGCAGCATGCGCTGGGCTATATCTTCAAAAACGCTAAGGGGGGTGCTTAGAATTATTAGATCTGCACCCCCTACTGCCTCAGCCAAATCTGAATATCCCCTGTCAACTGCTTCCAGCTCTTCTGCTTTTTTCAGCACTCTATAATCCACATCATATCCTGCAATGTGATCAGCAGCTCTGCGGTACTTCAGAGCCATACCCAGGGAACCGCCTATAAGACCCACACCAATAATGCATATTTTTTTGAATGAACCCTCACCGCTCATAGTCTTCACCCTAACAGGCTCGGGGATATGAGCCTAAAATTTTTAAAAACAATGTTTTTTCCTCAAGCCTTTCTATTACGGAAGCAAGGGGCTCTTCCCAAGCATACCCCTCACAATCCAAATAGAAAAATAGTGCCCCAGCTCTTTTTTTGCCGGCCTTGATTCTATTTTTGTCAGGTTAATTTTCTCTTCTGCAAAATATTTCAGCACCATATAAAGGGAACCAGGACTGTCTTCAGGAAGGGAAAAAACCATAGAAGTTTTGCCTGGTCCTTTGTCATTTAAAAATTTTAAAGGCTTTTTTTCCACTACAAAAAATCTGGTTTTGTTATTAGGATAATCCTGTATATCCGAGGCAATAATCGTAAGACCGTATTTCTCTGCTGCAAAGGGAGAACAGATGGCTGCAGCTTGCCCTGACAATCCGGAAGCTACGATTGAGGCAGCTTCAGCTGTGCTTGAAGTCTGCCTCAATTCGCACCCCGGAAAATTTATTTCTAAAAACTCCCTGCACTGCCCCAGAGCTTGGGAATGGGAATATATATATTTTATTTCGGTAAAATCAAAGTTTTTCATATTTTTAACAGCAATGCAGTGCCGGATGGGTAAAACTACCTCCCCTATAATATAAAGGTTGGGAAAATTTTTTAAGTAATCCAGAGATAACCCCACGGTTCCTTCAATGGAATTCTCCACGGGAACAATTCCTACATCGGCTTTCTTTTTTTTCTACCATGATAAAAACTTCAGGAATAAAGGTACAGGGAATCAACTCTCCAGAAAGTTTCATTCGTTCCATCCATCGGCAGGCTGCTTCCTCCGAAAAAGTCCCCCATGGGCCCAAATAAGCAGCCTTCATTCACGATCCACCGCCATTTTTCTTCCCAGCACAGGGGCAATTTGTATCAATTCGTTCATAAGATCTCTAAAATTGTCTGGTGTCAAGGATTGTGGACCATCAGATAAAGCTTCGCTGGGATTTGGATGAACTTCTATTATAAGTCCATCTGCTCCTGCTGCTACTGCAGCCCTGGACATGGGAGACACCAACTGCCATTTTCCTGTTCCGTGGCTGGGATCAACAATCACCGGAAGGTGCGACAGCATTTTTACCGCGCACACTGCGCTTAAATCCAATGTATTGCGCGTAAACTGCTCAAAGGTACGAATGCCCCTTTCACATAAAATAACCTGATAATTTCCCGAGGACATAATATATTCAGCGGCTAAAAGCCATTCTTCAATGGTGGCGCTGGGTCCCCTTTTTAAAAGCACCGGTTTATCCGTTTCACCTACTTTTCTAAGCAGATTGAAGTTCTGCATATTTCTAGCCCCAATTTGAAAAACATCTGTGTACTCATAAACCACAGGGAGGCTTTCTATATCCATTACTTCGGTAACAATGGGAAGACCTGTTTCTTCTCTGGCTTCAGCAAGAATTTTCAACCCTTCCTCTCCCAAACCCTGAAAGCTGTATGGTGAAGTACGGGGTTTAAAAGCCCCTCCCCGAAGCAGAGTAGCTCCTGCTTCCTTAACCATGTGTGCTGTCTCCAGCAACTGTTCCCTGCTTTCCACAGCACAGGGACCAGCTATGACGTGAATGGTATCTCCTCCAATTTCAACATTTCTTATTTTAATAATTGTGGGTTCATCTTTAAATTCACGGCTCGCAAGCTTATAAGGCTGAAGAATTGGTACCACTTTTTCAACTCCAGGCATTGCTTCTAAAGCCAGTAAAGGAATCCTTGTTTTGTCGCCTATGGCTCCTATAACTGTACGGGCAACACCCTTTGAAAGATGGATGCTGAACCCTTCTTTTTCCAAGCGCCTCTTTACATTTTCAATATGTTCATCAGTTGCCTCACGGCTCATTACAATAATCAATTTAAATCAACCTCCGTTCTTCCGTAGTATTGATAAATCCGGGAAATACTAATAAAATTTCTTTTTTTACACCCCCTTTTTTTATTAAGCAGACGGGAAATCAAAAAATCACTCCTTGAAGAAAGGTAGGAGTGATTACGGCAAAACGGCAGTATAATCCCATCTGCCCCTACCGTCCTACCAATCTTCCAAAAAACTGTACAAAAGCCTACGCCGTTCTGCCCCAAATTTCAAATTAAATCAATATTTAAAACTCTTTTAAAGGGTATAGTAGCACAGGTTTTAAATTGTTACAATACAAAATTTTCTTATCTGCATGCTTTTTTAAGTGAAGAAATAAATTCGCCCACTTCTTTAAAACAGGATTCTCTGCTTTTTTTAAAATGTTCAATAATTCGAATAACTGCACTTCCTACAATAATCCCATCAAACATAGGAGCTGCCATTCTAACATGTTCCGGTCCCTCGATACCAAAGCCAAGGGCTGTGGGTTTTTGAGTAATGCTGCGGAGCTTTTCAGCCATTTCTTTTGCATCTCCAAAGGAACGAATGGTGCTGCCCGTAGTGCCTGTTGTGGAAACACAGTATATAAAGCCCAGTGCAGTTTTAGATATTCTTTTCAGCCTTTCTAAAGTGCTGGTGGGTGAAACCAGAGGAACAAATCCCAGCCCAAAATTTCTTGTTATGGATACAAGCTTCTCAGATTCTTCCACAGGAAGATCGGGGACAATAATACCATCTACTTCTGCCTTAAAAGCATCTCCGCAGAATTTTTCCAGTCCGTATCTGTAAATGGGGTTGTAGTAAGACATCAGCAAAAGTGGAATTTTTGTGCATTTTTTTATATCAGCAGCCATCTCTAAAGCCTTGGCAGCATTCATTCCTTTGAGAAGGGCCTGCTGTGATGCATGCTGTATCGCAGGTCCGTCTGCCAGGGGATCGGAAAAGGGAATCCCAACTTCTATAATATCAGCCCCAGCTTTTACAGCAGTCAAAATAAGTTCTCTGCTGAAATCCAAATCAGGATAGCCAGCACACAAGTAAATTATTAATACCTTCTCATTAATTTCTCTCTTTTCATAAAAAAGCTGTTCCAGTCTTTCTCCCCGCGATATACCTCTTTCTTCAGCTGATGCCGGGATCAGTTCTTTTTTTAAAGACTTCAATTTCCTTTCCTCCTTTTCTGTTCCAGCACACACTGTACATCTTTATCCCCTCTTCCCGACAGTGTAACAACGATAGTATTATCTTCTTTCAGTTTAGGAGCTATTTTCGCTGCATAAGCTAAAGCATGGGCACTCTCCAGGGCAGGCAGTATGCCTTCAGTTTTGGCCAGCAGATGAAAAGCCTCAAGGGCTTCATAATCCGTTACTGAAGTATATACCACACGCCCTTTGTCTTTTAAAAAAGCATGCTCAGGACCTACTCCCGGGTAGTCAAGACCTGCAGATATGGAATGAGCAGGTTCAATCTGCCCAAACTCATCCTGAAGAATGTATGTTAGGGTACCATGGAGAATACCCCGACTGCCTGCACTTAAGGATGCAGCATGTTTTCCTGTTGATATGCCACAGCCCGCAGCTTCAACTCCTATCAGCCGTACCTTCTTCTGCTCAATAAAGGGGTAAAAAGTACCCATGGCATTACTGCCGCCTCCAACACAAGCAATGATATAATCGGGACAGCCGCCCACTATTTCTTGAAACTGCTTTCTAATTTCTTCCCCTATAATTTTCTGGAAATCCCTCACAATAGTGGGATATGGATGGGGGCCTACCACTGAACCGATTATATAGTGGGTATTTCTAACGTTGGTAACCCAATCCCTAATAGCTTCATTGGTAGCATCCTTTAAGGTACGGGTTCCGCTTTTTACGGGCACCACCTCGGCTCCCAATAGTTCCATACGGAAAACATTAAGCTCTTGCCGCTTCATATCTTCTTCTCCCATAAATATCTGGCACTGAAGCCCAAACAAAGCCGCCGCAGTTGCTGTAGCAACCCCATGCTGCCCAGCACCCGTTTCCGCAATCACCCTTGTTTTTCCCATTCTTAATGCGAGGAGTGCCTGACCTATGGTATTGTTTATTTTGTGGGCACCCGTGTGGTTCAGATCTTCCCTTTTGAGATATATTCTTGCTCCTCCAAGCTTTTCTGACAGCCGTTCAGCATAATAGAGCGGAGTGGGTCTGCCCACATATTCCCTAAGATAATAATTCAGTTCCCTTTTGAAATTTTCATCATTCACAGCTTTATAGTACTCTTCCTCGAGTTCCTTTAAAGCGGGCATAACAGTTTCAGGCACAAACTGTCCACCGTATTCTCCAAAGTATGCCGATCTATGCAATTGCAAGATTAATCCTCCTCACTTCATTCATAAAACGAATTATTTTGTTTTTATCTTTCTTTCCAGAACTTTCAACACCACTGCTTACATCCACAGCATAGGGAGAAACCTCCATTACCGCTTTTGCCACATTTTTTTCATTTAGCCCCCCTGCAAGAATGACCGGCCTGCTGCTTTTCTTTACAATATTTTTTGCTATGTCCCAATCAAATTTTTTCCCAGTTCCCCCAGGTTTGCCCCGGACCCAGCTGTCAAGCAGATAGGCATCCACTTTATATTTTTTAATTTCATCAATTACACCATCATCTTTAACTCTGAAAGCCTTTATTACCTGGCAGGGCAGTTTTTCAAATTGGCTGCAGTACTGCGGGGTTTCAGTGCCATGAAGCTGAACGGCATCCAAACCGCAGAAATCCACAACACTTAAAACATATTCCAAATCTTGATCCATAAAAACACCCACTTTCATCACAAAGGGCGGAATGGACCTTATAATTTCCCTGGCCATCAGGGGGTCTATTCTTCTTCTGCTTTCACAAAATACGAATCCCAGGGCATGGGCACCATACTCCACTGCATACCGGGCATCTTCAAAGGTTTTTATACCGCATATTTTCACCCTTACCATAATCCCTACTCCTCCAAAAAATTTTTTAAAGTTTGATAAGGATCGGGACTTCGCATCAGGGTTTCCCCAACTAGAATTGCATCTATCCCCAAGGCTTCTAAAAAACGCACTTCACGGGCATGTTTAATCCCGCTTTCACTAACAGCTACTTTATCATTTGGAATGAGTTCAGCAAGCCTTTCTGTAACCCTAAAATCAACAGTAAAATCCTCAAGATTGCGGTTATTAATACCTATTATTTCAGCTCCAACTTCAAGGGCTAATTCCAGCTCCTTTTCTGAATGTACTTCCACAAGAGCCTGCATCTCAAGTTCCCTTGTTAGATTAAGCAGTGCTTTTAAACTCTTTTTATCCAGAATCTTTACTATTAAAAGCACTGCATCTGATCCATAGGCACGAGCTTCGTAAATCTCAACAGGGTGAAGGATAAAATCTTTTCTCAGAATAGGAAGACTGCAGACAGATCTCACCTCATTCAGGTGCATCAAACTTCCTAGAAAATAATCCTCCTCAGTAAGCACAGAAACCGCTGCTGCTCCTGCCCTTTCATATTCACCTGCATATCTTTTGGGTTCAAAATTTTCTGCAATTAAGCCTTTAGAAGGGGAAGCACGCTTGATTTCAGCAATAATTTTTATTTTCTCGCCCTTTTCTCTCTTTAAGCTTTCTTTGAAATCTTTTGGAGAAGGTAGTTTTAAAATTTTGTTTTCCAGTTTCCTAAGATAATCAATGGAAACAATCTCTTTAAGTTTCTTTTTTTTACTGATAATAATCTTATCCAGCATTATGCAACACAGCTTCCTGTAAATTTTTTCAGATCGTAAAGCTTTTTTAGCGCTGCCCCGCTGTCGATGCTGTGCTCAGCTTTTTCTACAGCTTCCTTAAGGGAAAAAGCCTTATTTCCGGCAAGAATGGCAAAGGCAGCATTCAAAACCACCGCTTCCCTTTTGGGCCCCTCTTCCCCTTCAAGCACGTTCAAAAGAATCTCAGCATTTTTCTCTGGATCACCGCCTTTTAAATCTTCAATGTTCCTTAATTTAAAGCCCAGTTCCCTGGGATCGAAATCATAGGTCTGAATAAAACCTGCATTTAATTCTGTAATCCTGGTGGTTCCCGTTATCGTAACTTCATCTAAACCATCACTACCGCAGACAACAAATGCCCTTTTCGTGCCCAGTGCAGCAAGAACCTCCGCTATTGTCTCGGTCAATTCAGGATCAAATACACCTACAACCTGACTGCTTGCACCCGCTGGATTGGTTAACGGTCCTAAAATATTAAAAATAGTTTTTATACCCAACTCCTTTCTTGGTCCCATTGCATTTTTTGTTGCTCTGTGGTATCTGGGAGCAAACAGAAAGGAAATTCCTATTTCGCGAAGGCATTTTTCCGCATGTTTCGGTTCAAGGTCAATATTTACTCCCAACCTTTCAAGGACATCTGCACTTCCACACCGGCTTGACACTGATCTGTTTCCGTGTTTGGCTACTGGAACTCCTGCACCAGCTGCCACAAAAGCAGCAGCAGTGGATATATTAAAAGTTTCTGCATAATCCCCCCAGTACCACAGGTATCCACAACATCCATGGGTACTTTAAACCCCAAAGCTCGACGCCTCATAGCCCTTGCAAAACCAGTAATTTCCTGAGAAGATTCTCCCTTTAGTTTGAGTCCCATAAGCAGAGCACCTATTTGCGCAGCTGTAGCATTTCCATCCATAATCATTTCCATTGCACGCTCAGCCTCAGATGCTGTCAGATCAACCCCATCGGAAATTTTTGCAATGTATTCTCTCACTTGAATTCCTCCTCTCAGCTAATCTCAGCTGATCTCAGCTATTCTAATCAGCACACATGTTTAAAAAATTTGATATTATCTTTTTTCCCTCTAAAGTCAAAATAGATTCAGGATGAAACTGAAGACCCTCAATTTTAAAATCCCTGTGCCTCACCCCCATTACCTCTCCATCTTCCGTCTCTGCAGTCACCTCCAGACATGCAGGAATTTTCTTTCTGTCAATGACCAGGGAATGATACCTGGTCGCTGTAAAAGGGTTTGAAACATTTTCAAAAAGCACTTTTCCATCATGCCTGATTTCAGAAGTCTTTCCATGAAAAAGGGCTTTTGCAGGCACAATTTCTCCCCCGAAAACCCTGCCTATGCACTGATGGCCCAAACATATTCCCAGAACCGGTACCCTGCCTGCAAAATATCTCACCAGATCCATAGATATACCCGCATCCTCAGGTTTTCCGGGGCCAGGAGAAATTACAACGCCCCTGACATACTGTTCCAGATTACAAAAATCTTGAGGTCTCAATTCATCGTTTCTGAAAACAAAGGTTTCCGCACCCAGTTCACCTAAATACTGGACGAGATTATAGGTAAAAGAGTCGTAATTATCGCAGACCAGTATCATGAAATAGCCCTCCTTTCAGCAGCATACAGGGCTGAAATCAACGCTTTTCCCTTATTAATACACTCCTCATATTCTTTATCAGGTTTAGAATCTGCTACAATTCCAGCTCCTACCTGGACATAGGCTCTATTATCCTTAATTAGGATAGTCCTAATGGTTATGCAGGTATCCATATCTCCATTTAAACTAAAATAACCAACCGATCCAGCATAGGGCCCCCTTCTCACAGGTTCCAGCTCTTCTATAATTTCCATGGCTCTCACTTTAGGAGCCCCAGATACAGTACCAGCAGGGAAACATGCCATTAAGGCGTCCACAGCATTTTTATCTTCTGCAAGTCTGCCTTCCACAAGAGACACTAAATGCATTACATGGGAATATTTTTCAACAGCCATCAGTTCAGGCACCCTAACAGTTCCAAACTGCGCAGTCCTACCCACATCATTCCTGGCAAGATCTACAAGCATGATGTGTTCTGCCTTTTCTTTGGGATCCTTTTTAAGTTCTTCCGCAAGGATCTTATCTTCTTCTTCACTACTGCCTCGGGGGCGGGTGCCTGCAATGGGCCTATTGTATATTTTTCCTTTTTCAACTTTCACAAGCATCTCAGGGGATGCACCTATGAGCTGAAATCCTGGATAATTCAGGTAAAACATATAGGGAGAAGGATTGATCATTTTTAAGCATCTGTAAATTTTTAGAGGGCTTTCCACAACTTTTGTTTCCAGACGGGTTGAAAGAACAGCTTGAAATATATCTCCTGCTCTTATATATTCAAGGATTTTTTTTACACCTTTCACATAATCATCATGGTTTAAAGTAGCAGAAAATATAATGTTGGGAACGCACCCGTTAATTTCTACGCTGCCTTTTAAGCAATTACGGCGGTAAATTTTTTCTTTTATACTGTTTATCAAAGATATGGCCTGCTTGTACTCCATTTCAGGATTTTTTTCTGTTTTAGTCAAAACTATGATTTTTAAAGTATTTTTTAGATGATCGAACAAAAGATTTATTTTAAAAATAATAAACATACCATCGGGCAGCCCCAGATCATCTATGCTCTTTATGGGTATATTCTCAAGGTAACGAACCCAGTCATAAGATAGATATCCCACAGCGCCGCCGCAAAAATTCACCACATCATCTACAGTTTGGTTATCGATATAATATTTTTTTAAAAAATTTTTTAATAGAGCTGTGGGATTACCAAAACATTTTTGTTCATATCCTTCCTCCTCTATTCTAATAAGGGAACCTTTTGCACTGAATTTGGCAATGGGTTTAATACCCATAAATGAATATCGTGCACCCTGTTCTCCTGCATCAGCACTTTCCAGAAGATATGAAATCTCTCTTTCATCAGCAATCTTTTCAAAAACCGATATGGGAGTCTCATCGTATATATCTATCTCATCCCATACTGGAACAATATTTTCCCTTTGGGCAAAAGTTAAAAATTCATTTAAACCAGGTTTCATGAACCAGCCTCCTAAAAATTTTTTAATCAAAGAAACAAAAAACCAGTGCTAAAATGAGCACTGGTTTCGCTCCAATACCACCAGCCTCATCTCAGCTCCTCTCCCCTCATCTCATCTCATCTCAGCTCAACTCTTCCCATATTTAGTTTGCTGCTATATTATCACACATAATAAATGCTGGCAATTTTCAAAAAAAAAAACAAATATGACTTTTTTTTTACGCTTAAATCTGTTTATTTTTTACAAAACATGTCAGATCTTAATTTTACTGCTTCTTTTAAGTAAATATGTTTTGGTTTGAAACCCTCTTTTACATTTACGTGCATCAGCACTCTTATTACCCTAGGCATACTGCTTTTAACATTCATTTCTACAGCATCCAAAAGTGCAGCTTCATTTAAACCCATTTCGCGGACGGCAGCTGCAGGAAAGGCTGCATCGAGATCAGGGGTTGCAGTAAAAATAATGCTGGCAATATCCTGCTCCTTTAAGTTATTCTGCTTCATAATTTCTGAGACAAGTTCCTTCGTGGAAGCAAAAATGCACTCCTTTGTATTTTTTTCCACTGTTATAGCTCCCCGTATACCAACTGTAATCATTTTTTATCCCCCAGCTATACAGAAATCAACCAATGGCTCTATGTCCAAGTCCTATGGCAACTTCATCTAAATGCAGAAGGCCTATTCCAAAAAATATTGCCACTGATATATGATCCTGATATCTGGCAATACCAATTTTTCCACCTACATTTAATCCCAGAGCTTTGGGTACTATCTGAGATAAGGCTTCCCTCGTAGCACCAGCTACAGCACCTTCTTCAGAATGGGATTCCTTTATTACTCCTTCCCTCTTGGCTGCTACAACCGCTCTTTCAACTATTTTTTTAACTGAATTTATAAATTCACCACCATAATCCACAGCTGCTGCTGCAATACCAATTTCAGCAAACTTTTTTTTAAGTTTTGCTTCTTCCTCCCTATTTTCTGTTAGAGCCATTTGAATCGCTGTAGCTGCAACCCCTTTGCTGCCGTAGTTCATCTTCTCACCCCCGGAGCATTTTTATAAATTTTTTAAAACATATTAAAACATAAAAGCTCTTATTTAAGCTCCACTGGGCCAATCACAACAACATCTCCACTTACATTAACAATCTGCCCTTTTTTGGGTTGTCTAACATTTTCAGAAACAGAAACAACTTTAAACGTCAAATCATGAACATAGTATGTACCGTCAATTGCCAGCACGTCACCCTGTGAAACCTTAACTGTAACCTGCTTTTTTCTAAAATCCGCCACTTCTTTCCCATTTATTAGAAGAACTGCTTTTTCCAGGGATGAAAAGTTTTCAAGTCTTATCGTTATAGTGGCAAAAACTGACTGGAAATTTTGGGAAGCAACCCTCATTTCAGGAAATTCTTCATAAAAATTAACTGTTTTTCCTTCAATCTTTTCAGCAAAATTCATATAAAAATCCACAGGATTTATGATCATCATAAATTGACCTAAAATAAGAAGGGCAAAACTAAGCACTGTGCATGCTATTAAAAACCTTTCAATCCATTTAAAAAAACTAAAAAAATTCATCATTTTCCACCTCCGTTCTGTATTTATAAGATATGCGGAGGTGGAAAAGTTTATCCTCCAGCTTATCCTCTGTATATTTAGGACATATTCACAAATTTGGTGTTCTATTTTTTAAGCCAAGGCATCATTGCCCTCAGCTCTGCCCCCACTTTTTCAATGGGATGATCCTTCTCTTTTGCTTCCAAAGCTCGGTAAACAGGTCTGTTGGCACGGTTTTCAAGTATCCACTCTTTGGCAAATTCTCCCGTTTGAATTTCCTTTAATATCTTTCTCATTTCCTCGTGTGTCTGTTCGTTTATAATTCTAGGCCCCCGAGTCAAATCACCATATGTAGCCGTATCGCTTACAGAATAACGCATCATTCCCAATCCGCCTTCATATATTAGGTCAACAATAAGCTTAAGTTCATGGAGACATTCAAAATATGCTATTTCTGGGCTGTAACCAGCTTCAACTAAGGTCTCAAATCCCATTTTAATCAGCTGACTGACGCCGCCGCATAGAACTGCTTGTTCCCCAAAAAGATCGCTTTCTGTCTCTTCGCGAAAAGTGGTTTCAATAACTCCAGCCCTAGTGCATCCTATTCCCTTAGCATAGGCCAGCCCCAAATCCCTTGCTTTGCCTGTATAATCTTGATGAACTGCCAGAAGGGCTGGTACCCCTGCACCCTCTTTATACATTCTTCTCAATAGATGACCCGGGCTTTTGGGTGCAACCATGAAAACATCCACATTTTGGGGAGGAACAATCTGTCCATAGTGGATATTAAATCCATGGGAAAAACATAGGGCATTACCTTCAGATAGGTTAGGCTCAATATCCTTTTTGTAAACCTCACCCTGTACTTCATCGGGAATTAAAATTTGAATGATATCCCCCCTGCGGGCTGCTTCTGAGGTTGGCAGCACCTCAAATCCATCCTTCTCCGCAGCTTCCCATGATTTGCTGCCTTCCCTTAAGCCCACAATAACATTACAACCACTATCACGCAGATTTTGGGCCTGGGCATGTCCCTGACTGCCATAGCCTATTACAGCTATGGTTTTTCCTTTAATAAGCTCCAAATCTGCATCAGAATCATATAAAGCCTTAACCATAAATTTAACCTCCTTTTATTTTGCAGTGTTTTATAAACGTTTTGTTCAAAATAAAAAAGTTAAGTAATTATCTGCTGTTTATTTTTTTCTCTAAAACTTCGCTGAAGTGGTGAAGCTCTTCATTCATTTTATACAAAATGCGCTCAATGTCCTTTTTATTTAAAACCAGCTGTTTGGGTTCAAGAATTTCTACCTTTCTAAATTCCTGACACATTACAAACCTTACCACATCCTCAATGGTATCTGCAGAAATAATAAGCTCTAGGGGCGCATAAGCTGCTTCTCTTCCTGTTTCTTCATCATAAACTTTATAAATCTCTATCCCCATATCAATATCCTCAATATTAATTCCTTTAATGGGCACATTTCTCAAAAGTGCTGCTTTTTGTTCTCTGATTTCTTCTGCCAGTCTATCGGGGCTTTTACCTCCAAATAAAAGCCGCCCTGTCCTTTCAGCTTTATAATCAAATCTAACCCGCAGTTTTATATTGCTTTCTTTATTTTTCCTGTCTAATTCAATATTTGTCATTTTTATCCCTCCGATTGCTACCCCATACAATTTCCTTCTTTCGGCAAATTTAAAAAAAAATCCTGCGCTTTACGCCAAAATAATCTAATATTCAATACCTTTACGTGCTTTTAATCCTAAGCATTTAAAGGGGTGTTTTACTTCTCTCATTTCAGTAACCAAATGGGCACTTTCAATAAGAGCTTTAGGAGCATTTCTTCCTGTAATAATTATTTCCATATGGGAAGGCTTTTCTTTTATGATACTGATCAGTTCATTTTCTTCAATAAATCCCAACTCAACAGCTACACATATTTCATCAAGAATAAGCATGTCCAGCTGCCCTTTTCTAATTACTGATTTGGCAATTTTAAAACCTTCTGATACCAATTTTTTATCTTCAGCGGTAAAACCCCTTTCCCAATTAACTGCGCTCCCAAAGCACTTCACATCTATATCCGGCAGAAGTTCTTTAACAGTTTTTACTTCCCCTGAACTGCAATCCTTTAGAAACAAGAATATGCCAATCTTAAAACCGTGTCCGTAGGCTCTTAAAGCCTGTCCAAAAGCCGCAGTGGTCTTACCCTTACCGTTTCCGGTGTAAACCTGAACAAGTCCCAGTTTATTTTTCCTGTTCAGTACCATCACCTCGATGAATATTTTTTTCTTTTTTCATCTTATAAACATGCTTTTCCAGTTCTTTTAGCTTACTGATTTCGCTTTCTTTCAACAGCCTGTATTCTCCAGGTTTAAGATCTTTAAGGACAAGGGGTCCAAATTTAATTCTTTTGAGATTGAGCACAGAAAAACCAATGGCTTTAAACATGCGGCGTATCTGACGCTTTCTCCCTTCACGAATGGTTATCTTAACCAATGACCTTCTGCCGCCTCGGATTAATTCAGTCTCAGCTGGTAATGTTTTTCCATCTTCAAGGTAAACACCCTGGCTGAGTCTTTCCAGCTGTTTTTTCGAAGGAGTTCCATTGATTTCCACAAGATATGTTTTTTCAACCTGATGAGAAGGATGGGTAAGAGCAAAACTCAATTGACCATCATTGGTTAATAGAAGCAGGCCTTCAGTATCCCGATCCAGCCTTCCCACCGGAAAAATTCTGTAATCTTTAAACTTATTGAGATAATCCATAACTGTTTTTCTTCCAAAGGGATCATAAACTGTAGTAATACAGCCTTTAGGTTTGTTAAAAAGAACATAAATCTTTTCATTTTTTCTAACAACAGGCTTTCCATCTACTTCTATTCTGTCATTTTCGTGAACTTTTGTTCCCAGCTGAGTAACAACTTTTCCGTTTACTTTTACCCTTCCCTCAAGAATAATTTTTTCACATTTTCGTCGTGAAGCTATGCCGCACTGAGCTAGAACCTTTTGAAGACGTTCCATTGCTGTCCTCCAGAAATTTATTTCATAAAATAATGAAAGCTATTTTTACTGTGACTATTATTTAATTTACCATATCATTTTAAAAAAACACAGTGCGGCAGATAAATACCGAAGCAAGAAAACTTACAATGTCAGCTATGAGTCCCACAGCTGCGGAATATCTGTACTTCACAATCCCCACTGAACCAAAATATACAGTGAGAACGTAAAAAGTAGTGTCTGTGCTGCCCTGCATTGTTGAAGCTAGAAATCCAATATAAGAATCAGGACCGTGGGTTTTAATCAGCTCAGCTGCTGCACCAAGAGCAGCACCCCCTGATAGCGGGCGCATCAAAGCTAAAGGGAGAACTTCGCCGGGAATATCAAAAAAATCCGTAATAGGATGCAGCAGTTTTGTAAAAACATCAAGGGCTCCTGATGCCCTGAAAACCCCTATAGCAACCAGCATACCCACCAAAAAAGGTATAATTTTAATAGCAGTGTTAAATCCTTCTTGAGCTCCTGCCACAAATGCTTCATATACCTTAATTCCTTTTAAAAAAGCTATGCCTGGAATAATAAAAAACAACATGGGAACTGCCCATTTTGAAATTTCATGTATAAATATCTCAACCATATTTTCAGCCCCTTTTTCGTTCCCAGCAGCTCCTAAATATTTTGTCAGCAATAACCGCTGCCGCTGTGGAACAGCATGTTGCAAACAAAGTGGTGCCCACAACAGCAGTGGGGTCTATGGAACCGCTTGCAGTCCTGATACCTACAATGGTTGCAGGAATTAAGGTTATGCAGGAAGTATTAAGGGCAAGAAAAGTGCACATGGCCTCACTTGCTTCATCCTTTTTGGGATTAAGTTTCTGTAGTTCTCCCATAGCCTTAAGACCAAAGGGAGTTGCAGCATTCCCAAGGCCCAGCATATTAGCACTTAGATTCAAAACTATTGCTCCCATTGCCGGATGATCCCTTGGAACAGAAGGGAAAAGGTATCCTGTGATTGGACGAACTAATAATGCAATGATTTTTACAATACCCGCTTCTTCTGCTAATTTCATAATACCTAGCCAAAGTGCCATTATCCCAATAAGTTCAAAGGAAATTTGAACAGCATTTTCAGCAGCATTTAAAGCTGCAAACGTTACAACCTCAATTCTTCCGTTAACAGCAGCAAAAAAAATACCGCTCATAAGAAGAAAAAGCCAGATTAAATTTACCATTAAGAGGCACCTCCAATGGCCTGTTTACAATTCAAGCCTATGAAAAAAAGTTCGAAAATAGAACAGGGCAGCTTTAAGCTGCCCTCAAACCCATCTATATCGAATTTTAACCCTTAAGCCCAAAAGGAAAACACATCCAAAAAAACTTTCAACAGACCGCTCAGCCAGGGATTTTTTACAGTCTCTGCAGCAACCAAATCAACCACAGCTATTGTTTCCCCATCTACTGTAAATTTAATTTTGCCCATTATATCTCCTTTTCTAACAGAATGATCAATTTTTTTAGGCGCATAAACCACAGCTTTTATTCTGTTTTTTTCTCCTTCTCTAAGAGCCGCTCCCATGGTTTTTGAAGCCACCAAATTAACCCGTCCGTAGCCTTCCACTTTAAAGCTTCCCAAAATTTCACCTTTGTTTACCAATTTTTCCTTTGAAAAATTTTTAAAACCATAATCTAGAAGCTTTATCACTTCTCCCGTTGCATTGGGAGCATTTAAAACAACAGCAATGAGCCTCATTCCATTTCTGGTTGCAGAAGCCACAAGGCAGTTTCCTGCAGCTTTTGTATATCCGTTTTTTATTCCATCTGCTCCCGGAAATAGCTTGGGGTTTCTAATTAAATTGTTTTTATTTATTAACAATCTTGACCAATCATGGCCCTCCCATGGAATGATCTTTTTCTCAGTAGCCACTATTTTCTCAAAAGTACTATTTGTCATGGCATATCTTGCAATAAGGGCAAGATCATAAGCTGTTGTGTAATGACTTTCCTCATGAAGTCCGTGGGGATTTTCAAAATGGCTGTCCCTTGCCCCTATTGCTTTCGCCTTCTCATTCATCATCCTCACAAAATTTTCTTGGGTTCCACCTATATGTTCAGCTACAGCTTCTGCTGCATCGTTCGCAGAACTTAAAAGAACAGCATATAAAAGATCTTCTAGGGTTAACCTTTCTCCTTCTTTAAGCCAAATGGCTGAACCTTCTGTCTCCGCCGCTTCCCTGCTAACAACCACAGTGCTGTCAAGTTTTCCCTTTTCTATGGCAAGGACAGCAGTTAATATTTTAGTAGTGCTAGCAGGATAAAGCCTTTTATGAGGGTTCTTAGCCCAAAGAACTCTTCCGGATTCCGCATCCATCAGCACTGCACCTTCAGCATAAATATCCAAACTTCTGGCATCCTCACCAAAAGTGGGTAAAGTCCAGATAAAGCATAATAAGAAGCATATTAAAATTGTTGTGGTTATATATTTATTAAAACGCATTTTCAAAGTTACCAGCCCCCACCCAAAAAGCATCCCCGCGATTAACCTGCGGGGATAAAACTATAAATTATATTTTATTTTTGCTAGAAAAAAATAAAATTTCCTTCAACTAAAAATTTCCTTTTTTAAGCTTTTGGGTAGGATGCTGTTTAGAGCTAGCACTAAGCTCCCTTATTCCTTTCCTGAAGCAAATCCTTTATTTGATTAAGCAGCTTTGGTGCCATATCAATCATATGGTCGAATATAATATTGTCATTTATGGGAAGAAGTTTAACTTCTGTACCACTGCTTACAAGAAAGGCAACAGGTTGCACAGATACCCCTGCTCCGCTGCCTCCCCCAAAGGGATACTGTGATGATTGCTGTGTTTTCGAGGCGTTACCCATATCCGAATCGCCCCCTTCATATTCCCCACCACCTGCAACAAACCCTGCAGTTACCCGGGAAACTGGAATTATTACTGTACCGTCTGGGGTTTCAACGGGATCTCCCACAACCGTATTCACATCTACCATTTCCTTTATGCTTTCCATAGCAGTTTTCATCATAGATTCAATGGGATGACTGTCCACGCAGATCCACTCCTCCAATCTTTTTATGAACAAAGAAGCAAATAACAAGAAATGCCATTTTAACAGCTGCAGTTATAATATAGCCCATTGGAATCGTTAGTATACAGTACAGGTGGGTATGCAAACAATCATTCCAAAAATTAGGAAGAACCATAACCTCAGGGGTAGTGATGGTCCCCTTTGATTTTTTAAGAAGGACTCTTACAAACATATCCACCGCAATGCTAAAAAAACTTGAAAATACAGCAGTAACAGCTGGGTTGCTTAATCCTAATGTAGTTTTTCAAGAAAATTTTTTAACATGGGCATACTTGAGAAGCCACAAATTTATTTTTAAAAACCTAATCATCACAAGATATACTGTTAATACTGAAAATCTGCTTTTTTTTTAAATCAATATCTTTCCCTAAAGCTCCAATTATTTTTTTCAGTGTATGCGCCGGCAGCTTTATTTTAAATTTAATAAATCCCTTTAATAATCTTAATTCAAAAACAGCATTATTATTTTTATCATTAATTAAGCATTCTATAATAATGTCTGCACGAACAATAAACAGAATAAAAAACAGCAGAACAAACAGTGAAAAATACAAATAAATTGTTAACTGCACAAAAATCACCCAAAAAGATGATAATTAATAATAATATGTGTTATGAATTATTTCCATATATATGAAAAAAATACACATATATTATTAAGCCCCCGCTCATCAAAGGAGACGGGGGCTTTTTTTACTTATCCAGCTGCTAAGTGCAGATATAAGGGAAAAGATAAACCCCAGGAGGAAAAATTAATTTAAGTATTATCCGTATTTTTTTTAAAAAAGGTTTCAGGAGGAGGCAGCTCGCTCAGATCTTTAAGATTAAATTCAAGTAGAAACTTTGCGGTAGTACCATATAAAAGGGGTCGGCCGGGTCCTTTTCTTCTCCCAACTTCAGCAATTAATCCCCTTTCAAGAAGCGTCTGTATAACTTTATCGGTTTTTACCCCACGTATTTTTTCAATTTCAGCACGGGTAATGGGCTGCCTATATGCAATTATGGAAAGAGTCTCTAAAGCTGCATGTGAGAGCCTTTTTTGTTTTACGGGATAAAGCTTTTCTGCATAGGAAGAAAATTCAGGACGTATGCAGATCTGCCACCCCTTACCCACTTTCACTACGTCTATACTGTGTCCTTTTTCCCGATAAACAGACCGGAGGTCTTCCAAAGCTGCAAGTACTTCTTCTCTGTCAAATCCTGAAATTTTGGTTAAGGTTTCTAAAGCCACGGGTTCGCTGCTCATAAAAAGTATGCATTCTATAACTGCCCACGAATTTATCGTCATTATTTTCCCACCTTATCCCTTTCTTCGGTTTAAGATGGGGTAAATAATTATTTTTCCAAACTGTGTTTCCTGTTTAACCCTAGCCTTCTGCAGCCGTACCAATTCCAAAAGAGCTAAAAAGGTAACAATAATTTCCCTTTTTGATGTTTCTCTGCCAAAAAGAGAATAAAACTCGATCCCTGAAGGAAAATTATTTAAAAATTTAATTAACTCATTAATTTTGTCAGTTATTTTATACTCCTGCTCCTCAATTTCGAAAAATTCACCGTTTTCTTTTTCTTCTGCACCTTTATGCCTCAACAAAACTTTTTCGAAAGCTGAAATGAGATCTTCCAGATTCAAACCTTCAAGAAAACCATTTGAATTAACTGTATTAACATAGTTTGAAAGTTCTGGGCGGGGATAATATTTCTCCCCCGACATTAAACGCATCCTTAAAAAATTGGCTGCTTCTTTAAAGGTTCTGTACTCCTTTAGTTTCACTTCTGCCTTTTCTAAAAAAGAAGCCTCTTCCTCAAAAATTTTTTCCTCAAAGTTTTCTTCTTCGTTTTCTTCTTCAGATAAGTTTTCCTTATAATCCTCCAACAGCTGAAGAGATTTGTTCCGAAGAAGTTCAGCAGCTGAAGCAAGAAAGTCACATGCTTCGTCTAAATCCACATCTTTTCCCTTTTTTACTTTTTCAAGATACAGTTCTGTAATTTGCGAAATCTTTAAGTTTTTAAGATCAGCTTTTTTCCCTCTTTCAACTTCTTTAAGAAGATCTTCCATAATTTAATCCCAGCCTGCAGTCTAAATTCTCATAACTTCTCTTACCTTTTCCATAGTTTTTGAAGCTTCTTTTCTTGCTTTCTCAGCACCATCTGCAATTATATCTTCAATGAGCTGGGGCTTTTTCTCCAATTCTTTTCTTCTCTCGCGGATAGGCCCCAACGCTTCGTCCATTTTAACCGCAAGTTTCTTTTTGCAGGCTACACAACCAATCTTTCCTCCTCTGCAGTTTGCTTCAATTTCTTCCAGTTCATCCGGGTTATATATTTTATGGTAAAGATATACTGTGCAGACTTCGGGATTACCTGGATCGTTTTTGTGTATCCTTTGAGGATCAGTTATCATCTGTCTCACTCTGCTGCTGATTTCATCAAAATCCGCAGTGATGGAAATATCATTGTTGTAGCTTTTACTCATTTTTCGCCCGTCAATACCAGGCAGTAAAGGCAGCTTTGCCAGTTTCGCCTGGGGTTCTGGAAAAACTTTTGCATTATACAGATAATTAAATCTTCTTGCTACTTCGCGGCATAATTCAAGATGGGGAAGCTGATCTTCTCCTACGGGAACGGTATCCGCTCTGTATATTAATATATCAGCTGCTTGAAGAAGGGGATATCCCAAAAAACCATATGTGCTTATGTCCTTTCCCCTTTCTCCAAACTGCTGAACCTGATCTTTATAAGTGGGACATCTTTCAAGCCACGAAAGGGGTGTAATCATAGAAAAAAGCAGGTGCAGTTCCGCGTGTTCCTTTACATGGGATTGAACAAAAACAACACTTTTTTCTGGATCTATGCCCACACTGAGCCAATCCAGAAGCATGTCCCAAATTTTGTTTTTAATTTCTTCGGTTTCATCAAAAGCTGTGGTCAGTGCATGCCAATCCGCTACCATAAAAAAAGTTTCATATTCTTCTTGAAGTTTAACCCAATTTTCAAGCACGCTTAAATGCCCTATATGAAGCCTGCCTGTTGGACGCATTCCGCTTAAAATTCTGCCTTTCATTGCTTTCTCCCTTCTTTATAAGAAACTTATACTGCTGAGAAAAGTTAAAAAATTGATTATTTTCTGAACAGCACTTCCCAAAAAAAGATCAATTACCCCCGTAAATATTAAAAGAAGTAAAATAAGGGGCCCATACTGTTCTAGGTTATATAAAAAATTTGTATATTTTTCCGGAAGAATACCTATTAATATTTTTGAACCGTCAAGGGGAGGAACGGGTATCAAGTTAAACACTGCGAGTACCACATTATAAAATAATAGCAGCTTTAAAAAAATGTGTAAATAACCTGCCAAAGGTCCCATTCCAAGATAAAACTTACCTAAAAGATTTAGGCTCACCGCCGCTAAATAGGCAATAATAAGATTCATCATAGGGCCAGCAAGGCTAACCAGCATCATAATTTTCCTTCTATTTCCTCTAAAATAAAATGGATTCACCTGAACGGGTTTTGCCCAACCAAAACCTGCTAAAAAAAGCAGAAGTGTACCAATGGGATCCAAATGTGCCAGAGGATTTAAAGTCAGCCGTCCCTGTCTTTCGGGAGTGGGATCCCCAAATAGATAAGCCATTTTTCCATGGGCATATTCATGAAAAGTTATTGCAATTAAAACCGCGGGAATTGCTGCAATCATTCCCGACAAATTTGAAAAGGGCAATCAAAACACCACCTTGATTTTAAAACCCTAAAATATTAACAACATTTGGATTATACCATGTTCATACAAAAACAGGCAAATCAGACTATTTACAGGCCAAAAACATCCCTAAGCTTTCCTTTATTTAAACAGTCTATCAGGAACAACTTCATTTCTTATTAGATCTTCATAGGTTTCCCGTTTTACAATTAAATCCGCCCTGCCTTCTTTAACTATAACCACCGCAGGTCTTCCAAGTTTATTATAGTTGCTGGCCATGGAATATCCATAAGCACCTGTACAGAATACAGCTAAAATATCACCTGGTTCCACCTTGGGCAGTTTTATATCCCAAATGAGCATGTCTCCGGATTCACAGCACTTACCTGCTATGGAAACCACCTGATCCAGTTCCCAATTTACTTTATTTGCTACAACAGCTTCATATTTTGCCTTATAAAGAGCAGGTCTAATGTTATCAGCCATACCTCCATCCACAGACACATATTTTCTTATACCTGGTATTTCTTTAATGGAACCGACGGTGTATAAGGTGGTACCCGCAGGGCCTACAACAGATCTGCCTGGTTCAACAATGATTTTGGGTATGCTGAGACCGTACTCTTCAGCTTTTTTATAAACCGCTTCTTTTATAGTATCCGCATATTTTTCAATTTCCAGCGGCCTATCTCCTTCACTGTAATATATTCCAAAACCTCCACCAAGGTTTAATTCTTCCACTTCATAATCCAGTTCTTCTTCAACCCTTTTCCTGAACTCCATTAAAATTTCCGCAGCTATTTTAAAGGGTTCTGTCTCAAAAATTTGGGAACCAATATGGCAGTGAAACCCTTTAAGAGTAACATTGGGAATACTAAGAACCCTCTTAACAGCATTAAAGGCTATATCTTTTGATAAAGTAAACCCAAACTTTGAATCCTCCTGACCCGTTTTAATGTATTCATGGGTGTGTGCCTCAATACCTGGAGTGAGCCTCAGCATTATGGATATAGATTTTTTTTCTTTTGATGTAATTTCTTCCAGCAAATCCAGCTCATAATAGTTATCAACTATGATCCTTCCCACTCCAGATTTAACCGCAAGCTCCAGCTCCTCCTTGTTTTTGTTGTTACCATGAAAATAAATTCTTTCTGGGGGAAAACCAGCCTTCAATGCCGTAAACAATTCTCCCCCAGAAACCACGTCCATTGAAAGTCCTTCCTCCATAATCATTGATGCCACAGCAAGAGTAAGAAAAGCTTTAGCAGCATAGGCAACATCCCCTCTGCCATTTAACCCATTAATAAAGGCTTTTCTGAAACGGCGGCACATTTGGCGGATGTAATCTTCATCATATACTATAAGGGGGGTTCCAAATTCATTAGCCAGATCAACTGTATCGCACCCCCCGATTTCCAAGTGTCCCTTATCATTAATATGCATTGTGCCATGCAGCTTCACCCATCCCACTCCTATCTATTAAACTTTAAAAGGCGGCATCAGTTAATACTGCTGCCGCCTGATATTATAAAACATTTTTAGCTGGAGCTAAATATACAATAAGTTAATACATAAATTTATACATCTATACATCCATCAGGGAACCGCTTAAATAAGCATCATAAGCCGACATATCAAAATAGCCATGGCCGCTTAATCCAAATACAATATTTTTAGATTCTCCTGCCTCGCGGCATTTCAATGCTTCATCTATTGCTGCTTTTATAGCATGGGCACTTTCTGGAGCCGGAATTATGCCTTCATTTTTAGCAAAGGTAACTGCAGCCTCAAAAATTTCAGTCTGCTTGTATGAAACAGCTTCTATATATCCATCATGATACAGCTGGCTTACCAATGGGGATTCGCCATGATATCTTAATCCCCCTGCATGTATGCCTGAAGGAACAAAATCATACCCCAGGGTGTACATTTTCATTAAAGGGGTCATCTTTGCTGTACCTCCATAGTCATATTGAAAGCTTCCTTGGGTTAATGTGGGACAAGCAGCAGGTTCTACAGCAATAACCTTAATTTTTTTACCTTCAAATTTATCTTTTATAAAAGGAAAAGCCAAACCTGCAAAATTACTTCCTCCTCCACAGCAGCCAATTATTATATCAGGGTATGCATCAACCTTTTCCATCTGCGCTTTAACTTCTTGTCCAATAACGGTCTGGTGCAGCACAACATGATTTAACACGCTGCCAAGGGAATAAGCTGTATCATCCCTTGAAGCAGCTTCTTCTACAGCTTCACTTATGGCTAGGCCCAGGCTTCCTGGAGTATTGGGATCTAACTCCAGAGCCTTTCTTCCAGCCTTTGTACGCTGGCTGGGACTGGGAACAACCTGAGCACCAAAAACCTGCATAAAGGTTCTGCGGTAAGGTTTTTGATCATAACTCACACGAACCATATAAACTACGCATTCCATTCCAAAAAAATTACACGACATGCTCAGGGCGCTACCCCACTGTCCTGCCCCTGTTTCGGTTGTAATTCTTTTTATACCTTCCCGCTTGTTGTAATATGCTTGGGGAATAGAAGTATTAAGTTTGTGGCTCCCTGCCGGACTTACTCCTTCATACTTATAAAATATTTTTGCAGGCGTATCTAGAGCTTTTTCAAGTCTGCGGGCTCTTATAAGGGGAGTTGGCCTCCATAAGCGATAGAGGTTCTGCACTTCCTCGGGTATTTCAATGTATCTTTCTGTGCTGACTTCTTGTTCAATTAATTCCATGGGAAAAAGGTGAGACAGATCTTCAGGCTTAATGGGCTCGCGGGTTGCTGGATTCAAAGGTGGATCCGGCAGTTTAGGCATATCTGCCTGAATGTTGTACCACTTTGTAGGTATTTCCTCTTCGTTCAGCACAATTTTTGTAAATTTTTCTTCTCCTCTCAACTTTCTCCTCTCCTCTCTTCTCAGCTTTTATATATAAAAATTAAAATTATAGTGTAATTCTACAGGAAATAAACTCCCTTGTAAAGGGTATAAAAACCGCAGATCAGTTAAAATTAACATTTTTTTGCTCTTGAATTCCTTCCGTCCACTTTCCACAGCGGTCGCCCCAGCGGGCTAAAATCTGTAAATTCTCGTATATTTCTACCACTTCACATAAATTTGGACACTCGCTGCATTCAAATCCCCTAACTTTTAAATCACAGTTTATTGTACTAAAACCTTTAAACGCCGTTTTAATATCTTTATTTTGAAGCATTTTTTCCCGAGCTAATAGTGCAGCTCCTATAGCTCCCATTACCTCAAAATTCTCTGGAATAATAATTTCAGCGTCCAAAGCTTTTCGGAAAGCTTCCCTCATGCCTTCGTTAGCTGCAACACCGCCCTGGAAAACTATTGGGCTCAGTATTTCTTTTCCTTTCCCTACATTATTAAGATGATTTCGAACCAATGCATCGCAAAGCCCTGCAATAATGTCCGGAAGATTATGTCCCATCTGCTGTTTGTGTATCATATCCGATTCAGCAAAAACAGAACATCTACCTGCTATTCTCACAGGAGTCTGAGCATTTAACGCCATCCTGCTGAACTTTTCTATGGTTAAGCTGAGCCTTGCAGCCTGCTGATCAAGAAAGGAACCTGTGCCTGCAGCGCAAACTGTATTCATTGCAAAATCTGCAACAACTCTATTGCGGATTATTATAATTTTTGAATCCTGCCCTCCAATTTCAATCACTGTTTGGACTTCGGGCACAGCATTCATTGCTGCTACTGCATGGGCTGTTATTTCATTTTTAACAACATCAGCCCCAACTATGACAGCAGCAAGCTTCCTTCCGCTTCCGGTAGTACCTACACCAGCAATTTCAACATCCCAACCATTGGCTTTAATCTTTTCTTCAATTTTTTTAAGACCTTTTTGAACAGCATTTATGGGCTGCCCATTGGTTCTAACATACAGCTTTTCAATTAAATCCCCTTTGTCGTCTAACAGCACAATATTAGTGCTTACTGAGCCGACATCTATTCCCATGTATGATTTCATGGGAAATACCCCCTTTTATTTACGGGTTGCTGTTTTTTGGGACAACTTTTTGCGTCGGATCATATCCACAAAAGCTTCCAGTCGTGTTATAAGTCCTGCTTCACCTGACTGCTCGTCCATATATATGGTCATAACAGGAATTTTTTCGCTAAAGGAAACCTTAGAAAGAATAGATTCCGCTACTATCTCAGGACCACATGTCAGGGGTGCAATTTGAATTATTCCATCGAATCCTTCACGAGAAAATTTAACAGCACTGCCCACTGTTTCTTTTCCATGTCCTCCCACAAAATAGTTTAAATAAGGAGAAGACATCCTGCATGCCTCTTTAGTACTTTCCATTGGGAGAATACTGCCTAGAAGGTGATCGTTTACCCAACTGCTCAAATAAATTGATCTTTTAACTTCTGCTCCCAGCTTTCCTAAATGCCTTTCAATATTCTGATTTGCAAAGGGTTCTAATATGGTATATATTTCTCCTACCAGGGCTAAGCGTATAACTTCACGCTCAGGTTCCACAGGAACATCATTAAAAGCTTCCAAAACATTAAGTTTTGCAAAAAAAATTTCTTTAATCGTCTGAGCTTTATCAATATTTTTTAAAGCTTCCCTGTAAATCTTATCAGCTAAGCCTGGACAGCTTTCCCAAGCCCGAACTATCTGAACTTTTTTTTCAACTTCATCCACCGCACAGCACTTAAACCAGGCAGTTCTAACAGCATTTATCATCTGAAACATGCTGCACTTTGACAAAGCTCGAATATTTTGTATTACTTCCAAAAAATTATTCTCAGGGGGTTCCAAAACTATCATTCTAAACTCATATCCCAAGTCATCTAATATCTCCTTTTCCAGTCTGCAGTAGTAACCAAATCGGCATGGTCCTCTCCCTCCAGCTATAATAATGGTATCCGCACCCTTTTCTGCTGCTTCCATATAATTGCCCAAATTAATTTTTAAAGGCAGACATATAAATTCAGGGGCATGCAGAACACCTAAACTCAGGGTTTTCTTGGTACAAGGGGGAGGAACCACAACTTCCAATCCCAATCCTTCAAGAAGTACTTTGGCAGATATCCACAGATTTCCCATATGAGGAAAAGTAATTTTCATGTTTACCTCTCCTTGCAAGCATATCTACAAAAGCTTCAAGTCTGGTTATTACTCCAGCTTCCCCTGAATGTTCATCTAGAGTAATAAGGATAAAAGGCATTCCCCGTCTTCGGGCGTAGCGTTCAGTCAAATCAGCAATTACCGAATCAGGACCACAGCCAAAAACCGTAACATATACAAAACCATCAATTTGAGAACTTTCTAAATAATGGAGTGCGGCTCCTAGAATCCTCTTCCCCATGGTCCAAAACATTCTTTTTGGAAGTTTTTCTGCTTTTTCTTCAAGCAAATTTATGGGCAGGTTTTCTGCCGTGCTAATTTTTGCTCCTAAATCATTCAAATGTTTGATAGTATTAAGACTCAAGAAATCATCATATATGGTATATCCATGCCCTAAAACAGCAATTTCATGGGAAAAATCAAAAATTTTTTTCTTTTTCTTTTCTTTCCTGCCTTCCTGCAAAACCCTAAGAGCTTCAATGGGGGAAAAACCATAAGTCTGCAGCTCTTCAAATTCTTTTTGATGCCGTACTGCTTCAACCCAAGCTCTATTTATTTTTCTCAAGCTGCTGCAAAAATTACTGCCCAACTTTAAAACTGTTTTTTTGTAAGCCCTATGCCCTTTGACAGCATTAAAATTCACATCAATAATAGGTGGGAGCCCCGACAGGGTGGAACGGATCATATCGGGAAGACCCATAAATTTAGGGCAGATATATGCTTTCTTTTCAATACTCACCAGCCGTGGTAAAAATAATAAATCAACCCTATCCCTTAAAGAAATTACATGCCCGTAATATACTTTTACAGGAAGACATGCTTCATCAACAGATGTCTTAACTCCTATATTCAAAATTTGCTTATTGGTTGGGGGAGAAACAACAACCTCGGCTCCTAAATATTCAAAAAATGCTTTCCAGAAAGGAAAAAGATAATAATAAAAAAGAGCCCTGGGTATTCCAACTTTTACTGACATCGCTGCTCTCCTTCATTTAAAACTTCAAAACTATTATTTACTAATTTTGGTATTTTTATTCATTAGTTTTTGCTTTAAAGTTTTATAATTTTTCTCTTTTTTCTATTTTTTCTTCTTGGCTTTTTAACTTCAGGCATTTCCTCTGGAATGGGTTTTGCATAAGCTCCCACAGGGGACGCCTGCCTTGTTTTATCCCTATAATGGGGAGCAAATATACGAAGACTTATTGCAGGCACAGGAGGCCATACAAAAATATCCCTCAATGCCCTGATATTTAAAGGAATTAGAGGCCAGAGATAAGGAACCCCAAAGGACTTTGTTGTAAGCAGAATTAAAAAAACAATAACTGCCGCCCCTAAGAAACCAGCTAATCCGAAAAGGCCTGTGCCAACCAAAAGCATTATTCTTAACAATGTATTTGCTGCTCCCAGTTCAAAGCTCGGAGTTGCAAAAATAGAAACTGCCGCAATAGCAGTGTACAGAACCACTTCTGGAGAAAATAAACCCACAGAAATAGCAACATCACCAATTAGTACTGCTGCAATTATTCCAAGGGAAGTTGTTAATGCATCAGGGGTATGAATAGCTGCCATACGCATGAGATTTATACCCATTTCTGCTAAAAGAAACTGAACTGCTAGATTTATTTTGCCGGGTTTAGATGGACCAATAAATTTCAACATCTCCGGCAAGTACTGGGGATTAGAGGCAAATAGAAGCCATGTGGGCATTAAAAAAACAGACAAAAACACAGCAGCATATCTAAGCCATCTAATAAAGACACCCAGTGTAGGTGACTGACGAAATTCCTCGGCATGCTGAAGATGATGCCACAACGTTGCCGGAAGTATCATTATGCTCGGAGAAGTATCCACAATAATTAATACATGCCCTTCTAAAAGATGATTGGCTGCAACATCAGGACGCTCTGTGTACCTTACTTTGGGAAAAAAATTCCAATAACTGCCTGGTGCTATAAGCTCTTCAATGGATTTTTCTGCCATAGGGATACCGTCGATTTTTATATTAGCGATTTTTTCTTTTACCATTTCAACTAATTTGGGACTGGCAATATCCTCTATATAGCACACACATACATCTGTTTTAGAACGACTGCCAACCTGCAGCATTTCCATCCTTAATTTCGGATCTCTTATTCGTCTTCGTATCAGGGCAGTATTAAAGACAATGGTTTCAACAAAGCCATCTCTGGAACCCCTAATAACCCTTTCAAGATTAGGTTCCTCAGGATTTCTTATGGGATATTCCCTTGCATCAATTATTATGACTTCATCAATTCCGTCAATTAACAGAGCAGCTGGCCCTGCCAGCACTTTATCAACAACTTCATGAAGATCATCAGTTGTCTCCACTTCTATATATGTAAGATACTTTTGAAAAATTTTTTTAAAGGCAGAGGGTCTAATTTCTTGGGGATCAATAGTATTTAAGACGCTCAAAACCCTCTCCATAACACTATCCTTAATAAATCCATCGATAAAGAATATTGCTGCCTTCCTGTTGGCTATATTAATGTCACGTCTAATAACATCAAAACTCCTATCTACTCCCAGCTCCTGACTCAGCCAATCAGAATTTCGCTCAAGATTTTTTGAGGTCTTAACTTTCCCATCAGTTACTGCCATTAAAAAAACCACTCCTATTAAGGATTTCCTCTACTGCTTCTAAGGTTACCGGAGCCTGTTTACTTAAATCATCTGCCCCATCCTGTTTCCCTATATCCCCTGTTCCAACCACAATGGGAATATTAAGCTCTTTTAAAACATCCACAGTATCTCCTTTTAAAACTCCTTCAGTGGGAACCGAATTTCCATATTTATCAACAGGTAAGTCAGTTTTTTCTCCCGTTTTTGTTATAGAAAAATCCACCGGTGTTCCATCAATCTTTTTTGTATTAGAAGCCACTGCAACAGCTCCAATAACTTCTATTGCAGGGTGCCGAGCTATGAACGTCAATATCCATTCTCCCATTCCTTGGGCACTTAAACCTTTATCATCCACCATAACAAAAACAGGTTCCTTTGGAGCTTTTAAAATGAGCTCCACTATTTCTTTACCTGTAAGAGGTTTTGAAGCAATGCCGGAAAGGGATATGCATCTTCCTCCAACTTTTCGTGCTACTACTTCCACTGATGCACGAGCTGTTTCATCTCCATCCGTAATTATTATTACCTTTCGTTTCTTCATTTTTCATTACCCTTTCGGATTGAATAACACAGCCATGATGTAGCCAAAAATAACTGCTGCTGCTATACCCGCAGCATTTGCAGCAATACCTCCCATGAATACACCCATTATGCCCTGGTTTTTAATGCTGCTGAGAACCCCCTGAACCAGTCCATGGCCAAATCCTGACAGAGGAATGGTAGCACCAGCCCCACCAATATCAACTAAAGGCTGATACAATCCAAGAGCACTTGCTAAAGCTCCTAAAGTAACATAGCCCACCAAAACATGACCAGTAGATATTTCATAAGGGGTGAGATCCATTATTAACTGTCCTGCAAGGCAAATGGCACCACCAATTAAAAAGGCCCACAGCAAAGACACTTTATTCACCTCTTTTAACTTCATACATTTTCTATGGCTACAGCATGTCCTATTGCCGGTATGGTTTCCTGCCGTTGAATGCTGGTAACACTCATCAGCGCACCAGTACCAATGCCCAATATTCTTTTATACTTTTTCTCACGAAGGGCTTTCATAATATAGCCGCAGGTAACCACGGCTGAACAGGCACATCCGCTTCCCCCTGCATGGGTATCCTGAGAAGGATTAAAAATAAGAATTCCACAGTCATTAAAATTTTTTGAAAGATCATATCCATTTATGTTCGCCAGCTCGATAGCAATGGAACGACCCACTGAACCTAAATCCCCTGTTATAACCAGATCATAATCTTCAACTCTTCTACCCGTATCCTCTAAATGAGCAATTATGGTATCCACCGCTGCTGGAGCCATTGCAGACCCCATATCCATGGGATCTTTTGCTCCGGCATCAACTGCTCTACCCACAGTAGCAAAGGTTACAACGGGTCCCTCTCCTTGGTCGGGAGTGCCGAGGAGCATAGCTCCTGCTCCAGTGACAGTCCATTGAGCAGTAAGAGGCCTTTGTACAGCCTGTTCCGTGGGATACCTGAACTGTCTTTCAGAAGTGGCATAATGGCTTGAGGTGGCAGCTATTACTTTTTGGGCAAATCCCCCATCTATCAAAACGGAAGCCAGAATAATTGCCTCATACATAGTGGAACAGGCACCATAAAGCCCAAAAAAAGGTATTCCCAATGTACTGGCAGCAAAATTTGAAGAAATTATTTGATTTAAAAGATCACCTGCTAATAAAAAATCTATATCCTGGGAAGTTTGCTTCCTTTTGTTCAAAACGATTTTTACAGCTTCTTCTAAAAATTTTCTTTCCGCCCGTTCCCAGCTTTTTTCACCAAAATACATATCATCAGCAATATAATCAAAGGTATCCTTTAAAGGGCCTTCTCCTTCTTTTGGCCCGACTATGGAGGATGTTTCCAAAATAACTGGGGGATTGGCAAACTTAATTGTCTGCTTACCTACTTTTTTTATTTCAAACATTCATACTGCCTCCTACATTATGGTAAAAGCAATTAATCCTACAATTATAGAAGTAACAATTCCATAAACAAGAACGGGACCAGCAGTGGAAAACATCCTGGCTCCAATTCCAAAAATATATCCTTCTTTTTTAAATTCCATAGCTGGAGCTACAATTGAATTAGCAAAACCTGTAATGGGAACCATTGCTCCAGCTCCTCCAACTTTAGCAATGCTGTCATAAATACCAATTCCTGTTAAAAAAGCACCCAAAAATATCATTATCACTGCTACAATGGTATTGGCTTCTTTTACCGTAAAGCCGGCACTTGAAATCAAATTAAATAAAGCTTGAGCAACAGCACAAATTAAGCCACCCATAAGAAAAGCATTAAGGGAATTTCTAAATATAGAAGCTTTTGGAACATGTTTTTGGGCTATTTTTTGATATTTCTCCTGCTCATATTGTTTCTTAGAATGGTCAAACTGCTTTTTTAATCTACTGGTGTCTTCTGGGCCCGTAAATCCAGCCATAAACTATTTTTCACCTCCTCTAAATATTTTTTTCCCCAGCCACTGCAATTATTCGGAGATGTTTATAGAGAATAAAAAAAGAGGGGAATACTCCCCCTTTTTTCAGACTGTTTAAAAAGTCTTGTATTGAAGAGACCCTTTGCCAGCAAGCTGAAAAGGGGAAGATATATTCCCCCCTTTATAGTTTGTTCATGACCATTCTACAAAAAAGATGGAAAGGTACTTTATTTTATTTTATATTTTGAGATTTATCCATACCTTCTTCCTCAGAAATCATTTTTCTTAAAGCAGCAATTGCCTGGCGTTCAATGCGAGAAACCTGGACCTGTGAAAGACCCACAATTTCTGCAACTTCTGTTTGAGTTTTATCATGTAGAAATCTAAGTATGAGAACTTTTCTATGCTTTTCCGGAAGCTTCAAAAGGATTTCTTTCAACGCTATTTTATCAAACCATGCTGATTCATCATCTATATCGCTTCTTAATTGATCAAGCACGTAAATGGGATCTCCGTCATCCTGATAAAGAGTATCATGTATTGAGCTCGGCTGCTGCACTGCTTCCATTGCGATAACCACTTCTTCAGCGGACAATCCTAAAGCTTCTGAAACTTCCCCAATGGAAGGTTCCCTTCCAAGTTCTTTGGCCAATTCTTCCCTTTTGCGGTTAACTTCATAAGCTATTTTTTTAACAGAACGACTAACTTTTACAGGATTATCATCCCTAAGAAATCTTCTAATTTCTCCAATAATCATAGGAGCAGCATATGTGGAAAATTTAACATCATAGGACAGATCAAATTTATCAATAGCTTTCATCAGTCCAATGGTTCCTATCTGGAATAAATCTTCCAGCTCACAGCCGCGGTTTTCAAATCTTTTAACTAGATTAAATACCAATTTAAGGTTGCAGTTGATTAATTTTTCCCTAGCTTCTTCATCCCCGTTTTTGGCTTTCTTTAAAAGTTCTTTTGTTTCCGAATCAGAAAGTAAGGGAAAACGGGGAAGGTTCATTTCTGATAGCTTCATGGCACTTCATTCCTTTGGAGCCTGTTTACCGGTTGTCTTTTTAGGCAACTCCAACTTTTTAACTAACTCTACAGTGGTCCCTTTTCCCGGTTCTGATACAACATTTACTTCATCCATAAAGGATTTCATAAATACAAAACCAAGTCCCATTCTTTCAGGATCTGTTGAATACGCTGCCTCCATAGCTTTTTTAACATCTTTGATACCAACACCCTCATCTTTTACTATTATTACCAATTCCTTTTCGTAACGCATCACTGTTACATAAACTTTTCCCACAGGTTTGTTATTATAACCATGTATTATCGAATTTGACACAGCTTCTGAAACTGCAACTTTTATTTCCTCCAGGTCATTCAAAGTTAAATCAAGCTGCGCAGCAAAAGAAGCAACCACAACCCGTGAAAGGCTTACATTTTCTGGTACACTTAAAAACTCCAGTTGAACATAATTGATTATTTCGCCTCGATCTTTCACCGTCATCCTGCATTTCCTCCTTTTATAACAGCCCCATCAATGCAGACTTTTCATCATCATAAACTTCTATTATTTTAACAACTCCAGATAGCTCTAAAACCCTCTTAACTTGTGGTTTTGCACCAACAATTACCATGTTCCCATTAAGCTGCTTTATCTTTTTGTATCTGGCTAAAATAGCTCCCAGGCCTGAACTATCTATAAATGATACCTTACTTATATCCAAAATTAAATTCTTAACTCTTTTGCCATCAAAATGATCATCCACTGCACTGCGAAATTCATCAGCTGTCAGCATGTCAAATTCTCCCTTAAGTCTTAGAAATAAAGTATCTTTTAATTTCTCCACTTGTATTTTCACTTATATTTACCCTCCAACTCCCTTAAAGTTTCCAGCTCCAGGCGTTATTCTACAGAAAAAATTTAAAACCCTTCTAAATACTGGTAAAAACAATGTCGTTTTAACAGAACTTTTGTAGAATAGCTTAAAAAAAAAGCTCCGTATTTTGTTCAATACGGAGCTCCAATGATCAAATTTTAAAATTTTGTAAGATACTGCTGAAGTTCCCATGGAGTAACCTGCATTCTGTAAGAATTCCATTCAATCTTTTTTGCCTCCATAAAACGTTTATAAATATGTTCACCCAATGCTTCCTTAATAACCTCGTCTTTACTCAGCTCATTAATTGCTTCATTAAGATTTTCAGGAAGGCTTTCTATCCCCTGCTGTTTTCTTACTTCTTCACTTAATTCATATATATTAGTATCAACAGGCGGTGGAGGCTCAATTTTGTTTTTTATACCATCTAAGCCCGCTTTTAGCATTACAGCGATGGCAAGATAGGGGTTGCAGGAAGGATCAGGATTTCTAAGCTCAAGCCTGGTTCCAATACCTCTGCGCTCCGGAACCCTGATTAAAGGGCTCCTGTTTCTGCATGACCAAGCTATGTAAACAGGTGCTTCATAACCAGGAACTAGCCTTTTATATGAGTTAACCGTAGGACTTACTATGGCAGAAACTGCTTTAGCATGCTTTATAAGCCCTCCGAGATAATAATAGGCTGTTTTACTTAACTGTCTTTCCCCATTAGGATCAAAGAATGCATTTTCTTCTCCACGGAACAGAGACTGATTCATATGCATTCCTGAGCCGTTAATTCCTAATATGGGTTTGGGCATAAAAGTCGCATGAAGCCCATGCTGCTGAGCAATAACTCTAACAACAAACTTGAAAGTAACAATATTATCGGCAGTTTTTAAAGCATCAGCGTACTTAAAATCTATTTCATGCTGCCCTGGAGCAACTTCATGGTGAGAAGCCTCAATTTCAAATCCCATGTTTTTTAAAGCAAGCACCATATCCCTTCGAGCCTGTTCCCCGCGATCTACCGGCGACAAATCAAAATATCCTGCCTGATCATTGGTATTTAAGGTAGGCGTACCATCTTCTGCTGTTTTAAATAGAAAAAATTCAGCTTCAGGGCCCACATTCATGCTGTATCCCATTTCTTTGGCTTCTTCAATAACCCTTTTTAATGTAACCCTGGGGCAACCGTGAAAAGGGGTTCCATCTGGGTTGTAAACATCACAAATAAGTCTGGCAACGGTTCCACCATTGATTTTCCATGGAAAGACAGCAAAAGTATCAGGATCAGGAAATAACCTCATATCTGATTCTTCAATTCTTACAAAGCCTTCAATGGATGAACCGTCAAACATAAGATCCCCATCAAGGGCTTTCCCCAACTGTTCTACAGGTATTGCCACATTTTTCAATATTCCAAAAATATCTGTAAACTGTAGATGGACAAATTCAACCCCTTCTTCTTCAGCAATTTTAAGGACTTCCTGTTTGCTTAGCGGCACATTGTTTCACCTCATCTTAAAAATTCAAAAACCTTTTTTAAGAAGCTGTATTTAATTTTTTTACGAGCAAATAATATAATAGTTTTTTTTTAAAATGCAACATCTTTATTAAAATCTCAAATAATAAAAATTACATCGAAAATATACTAAAGAAAACTTTTTTAAACATGTTAAAGAAGGAAGCCCTTTTTATCTCCTCTGCTGCACAAAGGGGTACACTAAAAACTTTTTTGTCTCCCTCCAAAACAACTGCATTCCCAATCACTTCCCCTTTTTTCACCGGAGCATCCACTAATTTTGGAAGCTCACAGCGAACTTTTATTGAAATATTTTCCCCTTTAGGAACAGCAACCCCTATATTTTCCTTAGGAACCACTCCTATCTTATCAACATTCCCTTTGCCCACCTTAGCTTGGGCAATTTGCTTTCCTTTGCTGTAAAAATGTTTATAGGTATAACGGGCAAAGCCATATCTTAAAAGCTTCATGCTTTCAGTAAAATGTCCACGATCTTCCTCACAGCCCATAACCACGCTTATTAACGTAAGATCGTTCCTTTCAGCAACTGCAGTAAGGTTACGCAGAGCTTTGTCTGTTGTTCCAGTTTTCAATCCCTTCGTGCCCTCAAACCACCAAAGAAGTTTATTGGTATTATATAATACCAACTTAGGCTTTTCCCTAAAAGTGTATTCCTTTATGGATGTCAGCTCCAGCATATGGGGAAGGGTTATTGCATATCGGGAAATAAGTGCTAAATCATAGGGAGTAGTATAATGATTATCATTATGCAGTCCGTGGGAATTAGCAAAATGAGTATTTTTCGCTCCCAGTTCCTCAGCTCTCTTGTTCATCATATCCACAAAAGCCTCTTCTGTTCCTGCTAAATGCTCGGCAACTGCTACACAACAGTCATTGGCAGAACCCACTGCAATGGCTATAAGCATTTCCTTTAAAGAAAATTCCTCGCCAGGCTTCAGCCAAACTTGCGTTCCCCCATAACTGCACGCATTTTCGCTAGCCACCACCTTTTCATTTAGGGAAGCCCTGCCATCCCTAACTGCTTCTAGAGCCAATACAAGTGTCATTATTTTTGTCATGCTTGCAGGGTACCATTTTAAATGTGAATTTTTTTCGTAAAGCACCTTTCCAGATTGAGCTTCAACAAGAACAGCTCCTTTGCATTTTAAATCCAAACCCGCCGCAGCATATGAGGGAAACGGGCTTAAAAGGCTGTATAAAAAAAATGCCAGAACAGCTGCTGCCCAAATATGAAGTTTTCTTTTAAGCTGTCCCATTAATTTCCCCCCAGATTTTTTCCCGATGTTTACACTAACTTTATTACCTAAGGGGGAAATGTATGACAGCTAATCTTTACCTGTACAAATCCTCTATTTGATTTTATACCACTTATTGCTGAGTTACGGTTTCTATTATAGTTGAGGGCATATGAGGTTTAAACTCCTTAATCTTAAAAGCAGTATTTATCAATTCCCCTGCCCTTAAAAAAGTTTCCTTCTTATTAGAATGCATCTCCACCAGCACTTCTCCCCCTTGTACCTTATCCCCTAATTTTTTCTTAATTATCAGACCGGCTGAATGATCTATTGGCTGTTCTTTTTTAATCCTACCAGCCCCCAAAATCATAGCAGCTGTACCTATTTTTTCCGCATCGATTTCAGCAACATAACCATCCTTTTCAGAATAAACACAGCTTATATGCTCCGCTTTCGGCAGCTTATCAAGATCTTCTAAAACCGTTGGGTCTCCTCCCTGAGCAGAGACTATTTCCCTGAACTTATCCAATGCTCTACCGGTTTTTAAAAAATTTTTTTCTAGATCTATTTTAATATCTAAAAGATCCCTTTTATCACCGCTGAGCCTGAGCATATGAGCACCCAATTCTATACATAGTTCTACAAGATCTTCCGGACCTTCACCTTTTAAGGTGCTTATTGCTTCCTTTACTTCCAGAGCATTTCCCACGGCAAAGCCCAGGGGCTGATCCATCTTTGAAAGCACTGCAGTAGTTGGCATGCCAAAAAAAGAACCCAGATTTACCATTAGTGATGCCAACTTCCGCGCTTCTTCAATATCTTTCATAAATGCTCCGCTGCCCACTTTAACATCAAGAACAACAGCATCACAGCCCGCAGCAATTTTTTTTGACATTACACTGCTTGCAATTAGAGGAATGCTGTCCACGGTAGCAGTAACATCCCTTAAAGCATAAAGTTTTTTATCCCCAGGAACCAGCTCCTTTGACTGCCCTATTAAAGCTGCTCCAACCTTAGAAACTATTTCCACAAACTCGTTTAAAGGCATTTCTGTTTTAAAACCTGGTATGCTTTCAAGCTTATCCGCTGTGCCTCCAGTGTGTCCTAAAGCCCTTCCGGACATTTTAGCGACAGTAACTCCCGCGCTGGCCACTAAAGGTACCAGTACAAGAGTTGTTTTATCTCCAACGCCTCCGGTGCTGTGCTTGTCTATTTTCACGCCCGGAACAGCAGTTAGATCAACCTTTTCCCCAGAATTCACCAGAGCCTTAGTTAAAGCAGCTGTTTCATCAACATCCATGCCGCGGAAATATACTGCCATCAAAAATGCTGCCATTTGGTAATCTGGAATTTCACCATTTAAAAATCCATTTATCAAAAAATTAATTTCATCTGCTGAAAGGCTGCTTCCGTTTCTTTTTTTTTTAAAATTAAATCATATGCTCTCATTACTCATCACCTTATTTCCCATCATTATGATGCATTAACACGTCAGCAAAGCTTTCACCATATGGAGGCAACGATGTACCCAACATATCCGCTACAGAAGCTCCCAAATCTGCAAAGGTATTTCTTATTCCTAAATTTACTGCCTTAATGTTTTTTCCATAAACTAAAAGAAGTGCATATTCCCTGGAATGGTCAGTACTGGGTGTCGTGGGGTCACATCCGTGATCAGAAGTAATAATCAGGACATCTTTATCCTTTAAATAAAAGATAATCTCAGGAAGCCTTTTGTCGAACTCTTCCAAAGCATCAGCAAACCCCCTGGGGTCATTTCTGTGCCCATAGCGGGTATCAAAATCCACCAAATTTGTGAAAATAAGCCCTCTTTTACAGCCGTCTATTAAAAAATCTTTTGTTCTTTCTATACCTTCAATATTATCTTTAGTTTTTACGATTTTTTTAAGACTGCGCCCTGCAAAAATATCACCTATTTTACCTATACCGATAACATCCATCCCCGCTTTAAATATGCAGTCCAGAAGATTTTCCTTTGGAGGCTCTAAAGTAAAATCTTTCCTGTTGGACGTTCTTATAAAATTTCCTGGTTTACCCACAAAAGGTCTTGCAATTACCCTTCCCACTGCGTGCTTTCCTACTAACAATTTTCTAGCTGTCAAGCATATATCATAGAGTTCATTTAAAGGGATAACATCTTCATGGGCTGCTATTTGAAAAACACTGTCAGCAGAAGTATACACAATAGGAAAACCTGTTCTTAAATGCTCCCTTCCATACTCTTCTATTATCCTGGTGCCCGAAGCAGCCACATTACCTAAAACCTTTCTTCCAATCAGTTTCTCAAATTTTTCTATTATTTCTTTTGGAAAACCATTGGGGTAAGTGGGAAAAGGCTTGTCCAGGATAATCCCAGCTATCTCCCAGTGTCCTGTAATGGTATCCTTACCTGCTGATTTCTGTGCCATTTTTCCATAAGACGCTCCAGGGCTGCTTAAAGGCGTTACCCCTTTTATTTTTTCAATATTTCCCAACCCCAATTTTTCAAGGTTTGGAAGTTTCAGTCCTCCTACAGCTTTTGCTGTATTTACTAAAGTATTGCTTCCTTCATCACCATACTTTTCAGCATCAGGTAGAGCCCCAACCCCTACTCCATCCAAAAGAATTATCACTACTCGTTCTGCATCCATTTGCATTTCCTCCGAATTTTTTATTTTTCTTTAATTGTACTATGCCCTGGGATGAGTTCGATCATAAATTTCCCTTATGCGTTTTGTTGTTAGGTGAGTATAAATCTGAGTCGTAGAGATGTCGGAATGACCCAGTATTTCCTGTACAGACCTTAAATCAGCACCGTTCTGCAGCATGTGAGTTGCAAAAGTATGCCTTATTGTATGAGGAGTAACAACTTTTTTTATCCCTGCCTGACGAACATATTTCTTTATTATTTTCCAACATCCCTGTCTTGTTAATCTTTGGCCTCTGCTGTTCAGAAAAAGGGCTTCCACAGATCTCTTTATTAACTTTGTTCTTCCTTCGTTTAAATAATTTTTCAAATAGAAAACAGCAATTGAGCCTATTGGCACAATTCTTTCTTTATCTCCTTTTCCCGTGCATCTAATGTAGCCTGTATTACAATCTACATCCCCTACATTTAAAGAAACCAATTCCGAAACCCTAAGGCCAGTGGCATATAAGACTTCTAAAATAGCCCTATCTCGAAGGCCTGCAGGTTTTGTAATATCAGGCTGTTCAAGAAGTTTTTCCATTTCCCGTTGGGTTAATATTTTGGGAAGGCGTCTGCCTAATTTGGGAGATTCGAGATCCTGGGTAGGTTCCCTCTCCTGTAACCCCTCCATTAATCTAAAACGATAGAAAGCCTTAATGGCAGCCAGCTGACGTGCTATGGTAGCAGGGGCTCTCCCCTTTTGCTGAAGATAAACTATATAGTGAAGAATGTCGGATTTATCAACTTCTGCAAATGAATATTTATTCTCCTGGGCAAGGAAGGAAGCAAAGGATAATAAATCAAGCCGGTATGAGTTTTGAGTATTCTCAGACAGACCTTTTTCCACAGAAAGATAATGTATAAACCATTCTATTTCTTGTTTCACCAAAGATCACCAATTTTTGTTTATAAATAATGATGCTTAATATTTCAACAATTTAAAATTTATTCCTTTATAAAAAAAATAAACTATATTATTCTTGATAAAGAGTTTTAATGGTTTTGACAAATTTATCCCACCAAACATCTTCATATTCTATCTCTTCTTTAATCTCAGTATTAATTTTTAATGATCCATTGGGGCTCCTATCTTTAGAATCCAATTCAATGGTTGTAACTGCTTTTTCATTCAATTGAAAAAAATAAGAACCAGCAAGTACAACAATGATAATAAGAGCAAGAACTATAATCAAAATTTTCAATTTTTTACGCCAATTTTTCAGAGTTACAATAATCACAATAATCACCCCGACACATTTCTTTTTAAAAAATTTTATGTCCAGCATAATAAATTTAGACTTTATTGAGCCACTATAAAGAAACAAAGTTGGAAAAAATTTTAATAAAGGTAGGAGATAAATAAGCTTCTATTATTCCCGCTAAAGCTGCAAAAATTGAAATAACCAGCATTATGAAATTATATGCAATAAACTGCTGTAATATTGAACCGTTCATCCCTCTGCTTCGACCTCTTATGAGCCAATAAGAAAATGTAATAGCGACGGCAGCACCTATAATTGTTGCAGGCAGATATATTATGCTTGGAGGAACAATTGCTAAAAGTGCAATTATCAATCCATATATTGATTTCTGGTTGTACAAAAAACCAATAGTAAAACCCATAACAAAACCACGAAATGAAATTATAAGAAGTATCAAAGGAACGCCTATTACTGTAAGACCCAAACACCAAAAAAACAAAATTATTTTTAGATTATTTATAATGGTACGCTGAACAATAAGCGAGGGATCAACATTCCACTGGGCAAAGCCCGAAAAAAACTTGTCCAGATAATTGATCAGCTCACTAACCTGCTGAGAATTAAGCAGTTCAACCACGTAGGAACCTGCTGCTACTCCAAGAATAAAAAAGAAAACTATTAAAATATATAAATATTTATTTCCTTGAATATGCCTGAGTAAATGGTTTTTAAAATTTTCTATCAAATGGTTTTCTCCTTTCCCCAGTGGGACTGCCTTACCTAATTCTATGTTTTTACAGGGCTAATATAGAACAAAATTAATTAAAAAAAGCAGGTCTAAAACCTGCCCAGCTTGTTGACAAAGGGTCTCTGCCGCAGTTTTCTTACTCCTGAACTCGCACTGGACATCTCTAAGCAAAGCTTAAAGACAAAACCGGACCGCATAAACCTGTTAAACCTGTCAAAAAAGTTATACACTGCTTAAAAAACCTTCTTCTAAAATGAGATTATAAATATATTGAGCTGCTAATAAGTCTTCAAGGGCATTACTGCTTGCAGCAACAACCGCAATATTTTTTCTATGTCTTTTGGCCTCTTCACATATTCTCTTAACCCCAGCAGCAGCAGTTTCCTTCCCTTTTTTCCCAGGAACCCTTGCCACAGTTGCCGTTAACACTCGTGCTCCAGCATTAAATGCAGCATCAAAAGCAGTCCCTCCACTATCGGTAACAGCAACCACTACCATTCCTTTAAAATCCGCCAGTTTCGTAATTTCAGCTCCTAAATTGGGAACAATTCCTAAAATTTCAGCTCCTGCTTTTTTTATTCCTTGAATAACTGGTTCGCATCTTCTTTTTCTTTCTTCATCTGTTCCAACCCTAGGCTCAGAAATAATAATAATTCCCGTTTCCTTTTCAAGGGCAGTCTTACCTGCTGCAAAACCCACGCCTTCAGGATTAATGGGCACAGGAACCTTAAATCCAGCAGGTGAAGCTCCATATATCTCAACGGCTCCCATCTCCAGTACAGCCTCAGCTGAAGTTGACATATCAATTACATCCACCACAGCAACAATAAAGCCTTCCTTTGCTGCATTATATGCGCCACTGGCATTGGAAGTCATAATAACAGAGGGATAAAACATAAAAATTATCCACTCCTTTGCTTGTACAGATACAGAAGTATTCCCACAAGTGTCTTTCCGTCTTCTATACGGCCAGCATTTATCATATTAATTATTTCACTAATTTCCAATTCAACAGACCGTAAAAATTCATCGGGATCGGGTGAACTTTTAGATTTTTTGAGTTTATCAGCCATAAAAAGGTACATTATTTCACTGCAGATGCCCGGAGAAGGGTAAAAAGTTAGCAGTGGCTTCAATTTTTCCGCAGTAAAACCCGTTTCTTCTTCAAGCTCCCTCACAGCACATTCATAGGGATCTTCCCTTTTTTCAATGGTACCTGCAGGCAGCTCAAGAAGAACTTTCCCCACAGCTGCCCTGTACTGCTTAACCATGACAATTTTCTCATCATCCAGCACTGGTATTATTACTACTGCGCCAGGATGTTCAACAATTTCTCTCTGGGCATTTTTCCCATTGGGAAGTAAAACTGTATCAACCCGAAGATTTACTATTCTCCCTTTATAAATTGTTCTGGAGTCAATTCTTTTTTCTTCCATATATCTTCCTTCCCCCATTTATCTAAAAAGTTTATATCTAATAAGTTTAATTTTTCACCCATTAAAATTTTAACTGCAGTACTGCCTGCTGCAGATGGTGCCAAGAAAAATTCTCTGTCCTCTAAAATACTCCTTCCCATAGTAGTAACTTTAATGTTATTCTCACTAAGAAATTCTAACCCTTGATTGCCATCTTCCAGAACAATAATGTGCTTTTCTGTAATTCTGCTTTCCTTCATCTGATTAATGATTTTTTCAACCTTTTCCTCATCCATTATTGGTAGGGCTACAACCGCCCTGGAAAGGGAAGCTTTCCCTAAAGCAGTTCTGCTGTGATGACTTAGACCATAATGACGTTCCCTCCTATCGGCGAAGCTGATGCGGGGTACACCTATTGGAATGCCCTCAAGTACCTTAACTGCATTGATAATATCAGCCTGCTCTATCCCTGTAAAGCCATAGGTTGTTCCAGTTCCTACGATACCAGGGCCCATGGACACAATTATAATATCCGCATTAAACACTTTTTTAGCTGCTAAAAGTCCAGAATATATATTTACTGCCTCAAGATCTCCTCCAAAGGAATGGCCGGTTGTTACAGTGGCCTGGATTAAATTCTTCTCTTTTAAAATTTGTACCAGTCTGCTCAGTTGAATAGGAAGAGCTGCTCCGTCGGTCATAACGTACACAACTCTTAAATTTGGTGATAGAGCCTTTATGGAAGCTGCTGCCGGCGGAAGCATACTATGTAAAGTACAGCAAACCACAGGCGTACTGCAAAGGGATTCTTCTTCTTTTAAAAGCTCATGATAGGGACTATCCTGTTCCTCAGCAGCAAGAACTCTCATTTGAAAAGGGGTGTATCTAAGTTTCATTATGTGACCAAGACCATTAATCTTTTCTTCTTTTTCTGCAGGTTCTGATAAATTGGCCATAACGAAATGGTAACCACCGCTGCCTAAATTTAAATCTACAGCGGTGGTATTTAACAGTACAGTGTCCCCTTCCTGAACCCTGCCCGTAAGGTTATCAAAATTTATAGCGGGGTAAATTTTCCCCGCTATATCAACTGAAATTTCTGTAAGGCCGCATCTCCTAGAAATTACTGCTTTTACCTTACCAATTTTTTTATGTATCAAGAAGTCCGCCCCCATTCGTCGATATATCTAAGCAGCTTTACTTTTTCTATGGTTTCAGTCAACGAGTATTTTTCCGTGTATATGTGAAGGAGAATGAGAAGCAACAAAGCAAAAAACCTCATTGCAAAAGGCAGCAGAAGAACAGACATAATTCCCAGCACAGCTCCTAAAGAATTGGAACCCGTATCTCCAAGCATTACTTTTCCAGATAAGTCATAACTAATAAAAGCCAATACAGAGCTAATGAAAGGCAGCATTATCCAAGAATAGAGAGATATTATCTCACGGGTATATGAATATACCAACAGTAGGGTAGAAATTAGCAGGAAAAATTTTCCTGCCCTTCCCGGCCTTAAATCCATTAAATTTACAGCGTTTGTAAAAAGAGCAATTACTAGTGTATTTATAACAATATCCTGCAGGATGTTGTCAGAAATAAATAAACTGAAAGCCAGAGCAATAAACACTCCACCTAAAGCTTTTAAGCCTCCAGTGCTGAGCTTTCCTTTTAATAAAAGACGCAAATGCCCTTTTAAACCCGTAACATCTCTAGTACCCACCAAATCGTCCAAAAGCCCTAGGAGGCAGATCCCCAGAAGAGCAGTTAGTACTAACAATACCTGCACCTTAAGATAATCATAGAATGCAGCAAACAGAATTAAACTAACTGCACTGGAAACAACAACTGCTATACCTGCTGCTGTTGGTATCTGAAGGCCAAGATAATTTTTTCTAACTGCTCCTCCAGAAACCAATAGTTCTGCAATTTTAGGAGTTATAATTTTTGTTAATATAAAGGGGAGAAGCAGCATTAACAAAAACATTTTCATGGTTTTTCACCTCTTACTAACAGAGAGAGAAAAACCCTTAAAATATGACTAAACTGCTTCCCCCTATGGATAAACCCTTTCAGGTTCTTGCCGGTTTCCCTGTGTTTCACTTTTACAGGTACTTCAACAATTTTACAACCCATCCTTAAAGCCTTCACAGTCATTCCCACTTCAACGCCAAAACCAGGCTCAAAAGGCAGCAGCTTTTTGAATACTTCCCTCTTCATAGCCCGCTGCCCAGAAAGGACGGCGCTCAATTCTTTACCAGTTAAAAAGCGCACGCAGAAACGAGACAAACCTTTAACAAGGCCAAAACCCCCGGAACCTTTTGTCGCCTTTATTTTTGCTATACTCATATCTGCTCTTCCTTCTAAAATAGGCTCGATTAATTTTTCAATTTCTACTGCCGTATTACCTAAATCAGCATCAGCTAAAACCACTATATCACCTGTTACATGCTTAGCTCCTTCGTTAAGGGCTCCACCTTTTCCTAAATTTTTAGGAGGAATAACCACCTTAGCTCCTGCCTCTTTAGCTTTTAAAGCTGTCTGATCTTTAGATCCATCATCTACTACAATAATTTCCTTTATATTGGATATTTTATGCAGTGCTTTAACTGTGTCCATTATCTTCTTTTCTTCATTATAAGCTGGAACTATAACAGAAATTTTCATAGGACCCTCCAAAATTAAATATTAAACAATAGCTTTATTTGTAATACTATTAATCTTGCCAGTTGATGGGTTACAGGGGAAACAATAAAAATCACTAATAAAGGTATAAGTGCAGCTGCAATTATTCCTGCTAAATAACGAAATTTGATTGAACTTCTGTACAGCTTATTAACACCTTTTGCATCCACAAGAATGGATCCCACTTTTACTCTAACCAAAAAGGTGCTGGCCATACCCTTCCTTCCTTTTTCAAGAAAATCAAAAACATTTGAATGGGTACCCACTGCTACAATAAGCTGTGTACCTTTTTGATAAGCAAGGAGCATAGCTACATCTTCGCTGGTTCCAGGAGCACGTACCACCACAGCATCAATACCTAGTTTGCGCACCCGTTCTAAACCCGGTGCCCTTCCATCTGGATAAGCATGGACTACCAATTCTGCTCCACATTTTAAAGCTCTGTCACTTACGCTATCCATATCTCCTATAATTATATCCGGTTTATACCCTTCCTCTAATAAAGCATCTGCTCCACCGTCTACACCCACAAGTACTGGACGCATTTCCTTAATATATGACCTTATGATTTTTAAGTCTTTCTTATAGTCATGCCCTCTAACAACAATTAAAGTATGTCTGCCTTTAAAATTCGTTTTAAGTTCAGGTGCATCTATTCCATTTAGAATGAATTTCATTTCCTTTTTAGCATATTCCAAAGTATTATCTATAAATCTTTCCAATTCTTTATTAAAGTTTTCTTCGCTTTCTTTCATTAATTTCTTTACTTCTTCAATGGTTAAAACCCTACCAGAAGCAATAAGTTCTCCTTCCACATAGATATTACCTGAATCTATTGTTATTTCTTGACCCTCTTTAATTTTTTCCATAACCTGTTGACCAGCGCAGTCAACAAGTATAATACCTGCTTCTATTATTTTAAGAGGTCCAGGATTGGGGTACCTTCCAGAAATGGATTCACTAGCATTTACTACTGCTTTTACCTTTGCAGAAACTAAACTCTCTGCTGCGATTTCATCAATATCCTGATGGTCAATAACTGCAATTTCATTGGGTTGAAGTCTTTTAACTAAATTTTTAGTTCGTTTGTCCACCCTGGCAGTACCTTTTATTATCATAGCTAATCAACACACTCTCCATTTAAATTTGACAGAATTCCATT